>JBBQJD010000150.1:0-7828 GCA_038325595.1 Bacteroidales bacterium
TATATTTTCCTGTTCTCAAATCAGCGTGCATCCGTATCAGATGCTCTATATATTGTATATTCAAAACCTTTAGTGAAGATCATATATCAGAAGCTTTGTGTTTTTCAGAGAATCACGAACCGGAAAAGTAAGACTCTCCTGATCGAGATACTGCAGATTTGAATTCCCGATTACAACAGCTTTATCCATCGCAATGCAAAATGTCAAAGGGAGATTCAGATCTTCGCCCTCATCAATTACCCTGAATCCCGTGATCTTGTCCTGCGCTTCATTCAACTCAAGCATCCTGAAATTGAAGCCATTAGCTTCAACCCCGTTCTGTACGGCATAAAGATTATTTCTGTAAAGCTCAAGTCCGTCAATACCCTGTGAGACACCTGATGTATCTTCCTCATTAACAATTTCTTTCGTTGCTATTTTTAAAACTCTGACACCCTTTGAACTTGCAATGAATAAATTTGTATTATCGTCAGAAATGGCAATACCATTAGGATAAAGAATTTCGTCTGAATGATAAAATAATTCGAGTGCTTCATTTCCTTTTCCCAGCAACCATACTGCTGCTGACTTTGAATCGGTAACATAAATATTTCCTTCATTGTCCTGAGTCAGATCGTTCAAAAAATGAGGTCCATCTGCAGGCACATCATATCTGTGCAACAGCTCCCTCGTGTTCAGGTCAAATGTAAACAGTGATGTAATTGAATCTTCAAGACTGTAGTACCCGCCTACAGCATGTAGAAGACTTTTGTTATCATCTACATAAATTCCGGCACCAGGAGGAAAATTATATTCCCTTTCAGAAATAAAATCTTCCTGTTCGCCTGTTTTTTCATCAAGTGAAATTATCTTGGATTTCCCAAGACTCGTGAGGTAAAATCTCTCTCCTGCTTCAGAATATGCGATCCCTTCAGGTACAAGATCGGTTTCATCCAGAATGTAATAGCTCCGGTCGTTTTCACCGGAACATGCGGAAAGAAGTACCATAATAACTACAAGGAGATTAAATTTTTTCATGCCGGTTCTTTAAATTCTATTTAACTATTAAAAATACAATTACTCTGGTTATAGTTCACAATTTTATGCAAATACAATGCAAATAATATAAAAATATCCGGATCAAGTTTTAAAAATCATTTTGCATATCCGAATCTTTCAAAACAAATAACTGACATTATTGTTAGATTTTCAATAGCTTATTGGATCAGAAAGATGAACTCATATATTATTGCAATCCGAATAATCGTCGCATTTCTTATCATTCAAATGTTTACAGGCATGGCTTCAGCAAAAACAGAAGAACAGAAATACAGAGTTGTACAATCAGATAAAGATTTTGAAATAAGATTTTATCCTTCAACTACCCTTGCAACCGTATATTCGGAGGTTGATACCTATAAGGAATTATCAGGAGCAGGCTTCAGGACGCTTGTGGGCTATATCTTCGGAGGAAATGAAACTGATACAAAAATATCAATGACATCGCCGGTGCAAATGACTATAGATGAAAAGAGATCTTCTATGAGCTTTGTAATGCCATCAGCATTTAACGAGGAGAATCTACCCAAGCCCAATAATTCCGAAATTAAAATAGAAAAAACTGAAGATGAGTATGTTGCAGCGATAAGGTTCAGTGGTTATGCTTCAGATGATGATATTAAAAAGTATTCGGAAAAACTTAAAAAACTGCTCGATCATAAAGGAATCATCTTTTACGGTAAATTCAGATTTCTTGGATATAATTCACCATATGATTTTATAGGAAGAAGAAATGAGATTGTTGTTTCAGTGAAGTGGGAAGAGGAAAAATAAAAAAATGCTTCATAATAATTTTTCTATATCTTTTTTCAGCTTCCCGGGTACTGTCTGAGGAGCAAACCTCTTAACCGGAATTCCATCCCGTCCGATAAGAAACTTAGCAAAATTCCACCGTATTCTTTTCCCAAGAAATCCAGGCAGCTTATTTTTCAGGTACACATAAATCGGATGAGCATTATCCCCATTGACATCAATCTTTGAAAACATTGGAAATGAAACACCGTAATTGATAAGGCAGCTTTCTTCTATTTCCTTTTCGGTGCCGGGTTCCTGGTGTCCAAACTGGTTGCAAGGAAAACCAAGAATTACCAATCCTTTATCGTTGTATTTCTGAAACAATTTCTCCAGTCCTTCATACTGAGGCGTCAGACCGCATTTACTTGCCGTATTTACAACAAGAACTACTTTCCCCTTATATTGATCCATTGTTATCTCCTTACCCCGGAGGGATGTTGCTTTGAACTGATAAAAATTGTCTTCCATTATTCTTTATAAAACTTTTTTCTTTATGGCTATAAGTGTGATTCCATTATCAACATCTGCCTTTTCATTCATTATGATTGAAACGGCTCTTACAGCTCCATATTTCTTTGATGTGGGAAATTAATTTTTAATTTTTTCCGGAATATTGCTTGTATTTATCAGATTCTCAGCCTTATCGCTGAACCATAAGGTAACCCTGAAGCTTTTTTCCGTTAATCCGATCCAGAATAAGGTCTTCTTCTTCAAGACCATTTTGAATAACCAGCTTTTTCCATCATTGTAATAATTCCATTCCCCTGCAGAGCCCTCATAATTTTCACTTACGCGCTTCATTAATTCCTGCCACAAAGCTTTATTTTCACCTATCAGTGAAAATATAAGGTCATCGGTAGGGAGAACGTTTTTATCGGAGAGGATTACTGCTTCCATAATCTCACGTATAATTAAAAATCAATCAATTACATAAGTCTGAATTATAAAATGGCTCTTTTCATATAGAAAATCAGATTTCATAGTTAGGTTTTGCCATATCTTTCCTCTGAATTACCCTGGACTCAACAAGTGATGAGATACTTCCATATCTCCATGTTTTCAGAAGAATTTTAAAAACAAAGAGAACCTGGGAAATAATGAAAAGCAGGAAAACACCTCCTCCTGAAACCGGATGTGATCCTGAGAGTATTTTGAAAAATAGCAGGCTGAATAAAATCTGGACTGCCAGCAATATAACCATGAAGAAATATGAAAAGAAAAAGTTGCTGAATGTCAAACTGAATCCTTTGCCGATGGAATGGAAACCTGCCTTTCCCGCATTTGATACCTGCCATGCTCTTGCATTGTCTGCAATAAGAACAAACACAGGAATTATAAGCACAACGAGCAGTGCAAGTATACGCCCTGTCTTGAAAACAGCTCCTTCCTGTGGCTGTCCTGCAGCTGACATGATTATCAGGGGAACCCCAAATAATAAAATTACCAATAAAACAATTATAACACTGCTGATGAATGTGATTATAAGGAATGACAGGAAGTTGGTAGCCCCGCCTGCAAAAAATACCGATGCGGAAGGCTTTTCCCTTGTTCTCAAAAGAGAGAAAATACCTCCTGATAAAAAAGCATTCATAATGAATCCCAGAATTAAAATAACAGATAAACCGGATGTCAAAGATGAAAGAATTGTTCCCAGGCTTTTATCAAAATCAGTTAAAACATCAATATTGATTCCATTATTAAACAGCTCAGTTACCATACTTTTGCCAAGGACACTGTTGATCCCTGCCCTTAGCGGCAATGCAAGAATACTAACCAGGAATAAAGTGAGCATCCATATAATCAGGATTCCTTTCCATGATCTTATACAACGCGAGAAACCTGATTTGAAATGATCAATCATTGTCATATATATATGAATTACAGGGAAATAAAACTAATAAAAAACTGCATGAACGCAATAAATTTATTTGTAAAGCTACTTACAGGTATCCGGTCAGGACTATTTGTATATGAGTTATTAATAAAGTTCACATCCATGCGGATCTTGTATTCAGGATCGATTTTTACCCAGTCCACCTTCCGGGTTCCCGTGTAAATGAAATCTTTATGCCTGGCTTTTCCATCCCATGTCTCCGGTATACTGTCATTATTATCAAAATGGATCAGTACGTCAACAGGTAACATTACATCACCCGGCCGTTCAAGCTGAACAGTTGATTTATATAATGAGTCTTTTTTGTATTCGCCTGATTCAGGAAGCAGAGAATCAGTCTCCATTTTCAATCCTTTAAAGGAAGAAACCCGGGTATTTAAAAAACGCACTACCTTATAATCAACTAAACCGGTTCCGAACAGAGTCTGATCGAAGAACCAGTTCAGATCAGGCCCGAATTTATTTCCATGCACCCGTGTGACAACTTCATTAACAACATCTATAAAATCATATCCTGAAGGATGTCTGAATGCCCACCTCTTATAATATTCCCTGAATATTTCATCAGTTGTTTCCTCTCCTATAATTCCCATCAGTGTGTATAGAACGTTAGCAGTCTTAAAGTACGACATCATACCATACGTGCCATGCGGATAATTCCATGAATACTCGCTGTTACTCACCAATTGCCTGCCTTCAGAACTTACATATGATAAACGGGAGTAGGATTTATCAGAAATCTTTAATAATGGATGGTCTAAAAACCCTGAATTTTCACCATAATAGTGATCCATGATCCGTTGTTCCCAGAATGTATTCACTCCTTCATCGAGCCAGGGTTCTTCAAACTCGTTGCTTGCAAGGATCCCCATAAAATATGCATGTCCGAATTCATGCACTGTCACCAGTTCGGGAATATGGATTGATTCAGGTATTTTATATGCTGACTGGGAAGTAAATATTGTCGTATATTCCATCCCTCCGGCACCCTGGCCCTTTGCAGGAGGATCAACAAATGTAAGATGAGTCCAGGGATATGGACCAACTTTCTCATCCAGGTATTCAAGTGCAGATTTTACCGCAATAAACTGTCTGTCAACCTGGCCTTTTCTCTCAGGTGGCGCAAGAAAGGTGATGTCTACATGCTTCCAATTATCACTATAGACAGCATAACCCGGCCAGGCTGTCCAGGCAAAGTCAAGAATATCCTCAGCACGGTAAGTCAGTGTTTTGTTTTTTCCTTCACCACCAGGATCTTCTTCATTCAACAACAAACCTCCGGAACCTACCACATACTCTTTGGGAACTGTGATCTTTACGTCGTAAACACTATGGTTTGCATAGAATTCAGAATTATAATGGAACTGATGACAATTCCATCCTCCCTTTGTTGCGAAGCGCATTCCTGCTGATTCATAGACACCAAATTTGGGAAACCACTGACCAACAAAAAAGAAATCATCATTGAATCCGGTTCTGTGGGTTAAAGCGGGAAGCTTTGACTTAAAATCAATAATTATAAATATGGTATCACCTGGTCTTACTGGTTCCGGTAAGGCAATCAGCAATACTGTCATATCTTCCGGATTACCATCATCAGGACTGATATAGCTCATGCCGGGCTTCAGGTCTTTTCCATATATATCTGTAAATGAATTGATTTCAATATACCCAAAATCGATTTTCTCAGTTTTGTCGAAAACAGAGTTTTCTTTATAAAATGTAGATTTATTGCTTCTGAAAGCATTGAGGTACATATGCATCTGAAGATCAGGAACAGGATCGGCAGAGTTATTGACCCAGTATGCTTCCATTTTCCCGGCGACAGTTTTTGCCACCGGATCAAGCGTTGCATCTATCTTATACCCTGTTAAACGTGCACTTAGTACTTTCCGGTTAACTGTCTGAGAATAAGATCCGCCTGTAAAGGTCAATAATAAGAGAATGGAAAAAATCAGTCGTCCCATTTTATTTTTTCTCAGCAGCCCGGGTAAGTGCAAGCGGAATTTCACCTTCCGAGTAGCTGGCCTTTCCATTCATTTTTGCAGGATTTTCCATTTTCAGCTGAATGTTGACATTCTGGCCTTCCACATAAACCGTAAATGAGAGATTTTCGCCTTCAACTTTTACATTTTCCCCGGGGATCTTGTACTCACTACCGGTGAATGACATTGTTGCAGTATATTTACGATCCTTTAAGCTTACATTTAAGTTGCCCAGGGTATATCCATAAGGAGCGGAAGCCGCTTCAAACTGCCAGTGACCGACAGGAATATTCTTTTTTGAATTTGTCTGTCCACTAACAGAAATTACTGTCAGCAATGACAGCACAATTGTTAAAATTCTGACTCTCATAATTATAGTTTTTAGCTTGCCTCAAATATATAAAAATGAAATCCATTAACCATAAAGAGGGCAAAAGAAAAAGCAAAAGATGCTTTGCGTATATTTAAAATAAAAGAGGCAGGAAATCTTCTTGACATTCAGCTTCTAGATCATATTATTGTCACTCCTGAAAGTGATATATACAGAAGTTTTTCTGATGAAGGAAGGGGACATTAGACTATCGAGTAGACACGCTGATAGTTATCCTGGATCACTTTGACCGGGAAATATGTTTAATTTAACGACCGTATACGCCGTGGAGTTTAATTGAAAACTAAATTAACGTACGTTTATATTTGTTTATTACGTACGTTTATTATATCTTTGTAAAAACATAATAATATGATAACACCATCAGAATTAAGGCAGAATTTATACAATCTTTTAGACCAGGTAATTTTAACAGGGAAACCTATTGAAATAAAAAGAAAAAACAAGGTCTTGAAAATTATTATTGAGCAACCAAAATTAAAGCTTGATAACCTTAAAAAAAGGGAAGTCATGAACTGTAAGCCTGATGAAATAATATACAACGATTGGGAGAAGGAGTGGAAAGCATGATTTTTTTAGATACACATGCGGTAGTTTGGTTATATTCTGGTCAGCTTGACCTTTTTAACCCAAAAGTATTAAAATTGATAAATACAGAACAGGTTTGTATTTCACATATTGTAAAATTGGAAATCCAATATTTGTTTGAAATAAAAAGGGTAAAATATGAACCGGGCCTTATCATAGATACATTAATTGATGAGATAGGATTAATGTATAGCGATAATAACTTTGAAAGCATTGTAAGACAGGCAATACATCTATCTTTTACCCGTGACCCGTTTGATAGGATTATTGTTGCGGATGCCTCAATTAATAATTCTAAGCTGATCAGTAAAGACAGAAATATTAAGAAGCATTATAAAAATACAATTTGGTAATCTCACAAAACGCAACTTTGACGGCATTATTGATGAAGGCCCCGGCCGGCCGATCTCGGATCAGCATCTGCCGGCAGTACGTTATGACGGCATTTCTCGCCTCGAGTTGCTGCTGCAGACCTGACCAGGACAAAAATATGACGGCAATGGAAGATAGAAAAAAGGGTCCCCTCACGAAACGGATTATATAGTACGTTAGTGAATATTGTCCACCAATCAGGGTCTCTGAGAAACACCTAAAAAACGGCTTCCAATTCTTTCACGATATGTTGTAATCCTTTGCGAATTGTTACGAATTGGCTTTCACTTGAAAAGGCAAGTCCCTGTTAGCGTCCTTAACAGTTCAGCAACCGCCTGCAGCTTTCTTTTTCCTGGGAGCGGCTTTTACCACCGGCTTTGAAGATACCGCTGACTGACCTTGTACTGCCTGAACGGGTCCGCCTCCTCCGAGGGCCTGACCGGCACTCTTGCGAAAATCATATCTTGCGAATTCCTCGTCAGGGCTTGTTGAAACCGGTTTCTCCGGATTAAGTATAGCTTCAAACCAGTAATTCAATCCTCCTTCAAGGACATAGTTATTGATATATCCAAGATGCCTCGTGATCATCCATGCCTCATTGGCTATGAGGGTTCCGTTGGAATAAAATACATTCATCTTAACATCCTGGTTAAGCACATCAGTGTACTCATCAGAAAGCAGATTCGTTGCCGGAATATTGATTGCACCGGGCAAACTGTATTTCTCAAACTCATCCTCACTTCTAACGTCTATAAGACGCAGGGA
>JBBQJD010000151.1:0-7816 GCA_038325595.1 Bacteroidales bacterium
TATTGATGTTCAAAAAGTTTTAGTATCGGGGAAGGAAAAACAACTATCAAATTAAACAATACTGTTTTATATGAAAAGGACATTGATTTTATTCGCAGCCGTAATATATTCCGGATTTGTACTCGCTCAGAATCAGGGGACTGAGATGTTTCAGCTTTCGCAACTGAAGGACAATGTCAAATCAAAACAGGTAAGCAGCGCTGATAAGACTGGTGGAAATGGTGATTGCCTCTCACAGATTAAGGATGGTGATAAGTTTACAATCTTTGATGTGAAAGGTGCAGGAGTCATCACACGTATCTGGATAACCATTGCCCCGGAAGCCCCGAAAGCCAGCCGTAATGATATAATTATAAGAATGTACTGGGATGGTAGCGCATTTCCTTCAGTGGAAGCTCCTATAGGACCTTTTTTCGGGAATGGCTGGGATGAAACTTACGATTTTGTAAGCACTCCTCTTTCCGTAGCTCCGGGTTCCGGTAAATCTTATGTTTCTTATTTCGCCATGCCTTTTTCAAATGGAGCCAGAATAGAGATTGAAAACCAGACCGGTGTAGAAATTCAGGCTTTTTATTTTAACATCAATTATCAGCAAATGACTAAATTACCGGCTAATTCGGGCAGGTTCCATGCATGGTATAATCATGAGCTGACCAAAGCACTTCCTGATGGTGAGAATGAATGGGGAACCCTCGGGAAATCTGGCCAAAACCCGACAGGAAAGGATAACTATCTTTTTGCAGATATTAAAGGCAAGGGACAATTTGTAGGTGTAAACTATTATGTCAACTGTCCCACTCCGATGTGGTACGGTGAAGGTGATGAAATGGTATTCCTCGATGGCGATACTCTTCCTACTTTCAACGGAACAGGTACGGAAGATTTTTTCAATACTTCCTGGTGCCCGAAAGAACTATTCTCGCATCCTTATTATGGATACCCGCGCGTGAATAATGAAACCGGATGGCTCGGACATACGCATGTTTATCGTTTCTTTATTGCTGATCCTGTGTATTTCGATAAATCCTGCAGGTTTACTATTGAGCACGGTCATAATAACAACCTGACCCTCGATCTGGCATCTGTAGCATATTGGTATCAGAATTCTCCTTCAAGGTTGCCGCGATCATTTACCCGCGAGGAACGCAGACCGAAACCATTGATTGGAGCAGTGGAAATGCATTTATGGAGAAATGCCTGGAGGATTGAAGAAGGAAATGACACAAAGCTCTGGGGAAACGAAAAGTAAGTAACTTTACAAAGCAAGTATTTTCTTAAGTTGTTAATCTAAATGTACCATCGTGGGTGTGATTTATTTATTTAAGGAGCTTCGTCGTCACTTATGGCGAACAGTAGCAGGTATCGGAGGATATGCAATTGCCATACTATTTATTCTTCTAATATTATCCGTAACAAGGTCGAATGAAAATGACTCATTGGGAATACTGAAAGGAACCGGTACTCATTTTATTGTATATGTACCAAGCAATATTTCATGTTGCGTCAGCGATGAATGCTCAGACCCCTCCATTTCAGACGGGTCACTTATTGCAGAAGGCGGGTATGCAATGATGCTTAACAGCGATCTGATCGGTTCAATCCAGGAAATTGAGGGTGTCAGGGACGCTGCGCCATATCTTCTTTATAAAATTTTCGATGAAAATTATAAAACAGGGATCTCTCTGGGTGGCATAGATACCTCCAGCCTTGCTACCAGGAATAACGTATGTGCCGCAACGAACCTTATCAGTGGACATTATCTTTCAGGAAGACCTGATGAGATAGTGGCAGAAGAATCGTTTGCAATGGCCCATAAATTAAGTGTAGGTGATACACTTAAAACATATGGAGGTAAGCTTGTTCTGGCAGGAATAGTTAATTCAGGAATTAAGCCGGGAAAGGCAGATATGTATGCTCCGATTGATGATGTCAGAGGGATACTAAAAAACAAGCTGAATTGCATATCCGAGGGATTTGACATGAATATTGTTCTGGTTGAGGTGACCGATGCCCGGATTCAGAAACGTGTAATTGATCAGCTTAAAGCCAAATTAAGTTACTTATCTGTTTCAAGTTACAATTGTTATCAGCCGGCAAGTGAAGTAATGAGCAATATGGAAAGTACATCATCGGTGCTTGCAGTTGTAATTTTTATTTTTCTGATCATTTTTTCAGCAAAAACTCAGTTTACTTCATTAATGGAGCGTTTCAGGGAAATAGGAATATTAAAATCGCTGGGGTGGTCAAATTCAGAACTTGGCTCTCAGATCATACTCATATCCGCTTTTCAGTCACTGACAGGAGCTTTAGCCGGAATTGTTGCAGGTTGGTTGCTTATCATGCTGATGAATTTTTGGGAAATACGGCTTTTTAATGATATGGAATTTCAATTCCAGACTACCGGCATTCCATTGCTTTTATTGCTGTCACTGGCAGGAGGATTAATTGCCGGGATATTCCCGATCATTAAATTGTACCGGACAAAAGCAGGTGAAATGATCAATAATTATATGTAGAAGATCATGAATGGAAACCTGATTGAATGCATTGCAGTTAGTAAACAATATACCGTTAATAATCAAGTAATTACGGCTCTCAGTGGTGCCAGCCTGCAGATCGGAAAAAATGAAGTGGTTTTGCTTAAGGGAAGATCAGGCGCCGGAAAATCTACATTATTATACCTGATGAGTGGACTGGTTAATCCGACACACGGTAAAGTTATTGTTGATGGCAACTGTTTAAGTGATCTTTCTGAAAAGGCTTTAAGCAATTTATTGTTAAACAGGTTCGGGTTTATATTTCAGAATTTTAACCTGTTGCCAACATATACAGTCTATGAGAATATAGAGATTGCGCTTGTTCAGAAAAAAATGAGCAGAAACACTATGAGGGAAAGTATAATGATGCTGCTCGAAAAATTCAATATTCAGGATAAATCAGAACTATTTCCATCTGCTTTAAGCATTGGACAACAACAGCTTGTAGCTATAATTCGTACTCTGGTTAAGAAGCCTTCGGTGGTTTTTGCTGATGAACCAACCGGATCAGTTGATGATGAGACTGCCGGAGAAATTATAGAACATTTGCTTGATCTGAAAAAAGAACAGGAGATGACAATCGTTATGGCTACACATGGAAATATAAGTGAGAAGCTGGCTGACAGGACCATCATTCTTGAAAACGGACGAATAAAAGAATGAACTTATTTCTTTACTTTTGTTTATCCACTTATTTAGAAAATCACAGTATGAACAGATTCCTGATCTCCCTTACCTTATCTATGTCCTTTATTATTTCCTGCACAAATCCGGCTTCCAAAGAAATAAATAGTGAAAGGCTGACTGATTTTGTTGATCCTTTTATCGGAACAGCATACCACGGACATACTTATCCGGGTGCTGCTTATCCTTTTGGACAGATTCAGCTCAGTCCCGATAATGGTACTCAGGGATGGGACTGGTGTTCAGGATACCATTATTCAGACAGTACAATGGCAGGCTTCAGCCATTTGCATCTCAGCGGAACAGGTATCGGCGATCTTGCTGATATTTCTTTTCTTCCGGTTACTTCTGAAGTTGTATTTAAGGATGGTGAGCAAAATTCTGATTTCGTTTCCCGTTATGCAGGCAAATATGTTCATGATCAGGAAGTAGCAAGTCCTGGTTATTACGCGGTAACACTCAAAAATAATAATGTAAAGGCTGAATTCACAGTAACCGAGAGGGCTGGTTTTCACAGATATTCATTTCCTTCAGGAGGAGATAAGGGACTTATAATAAATCTGGGGTTTGCCATAAACTGGGACAAACCTTATAAAACCGGATTACAAACGCCGGATAATAAAACCATCACCGGGTTCCGCCTTTCTGAAGGCTGGGCTGCTGATCAGCATGTTTACTTTGCAGTGCGTTTTTCAAGTCCGTTTGCCGATCCGGTAATTACAACCGTCGGGGGCGGCGGCAGAACTGTTGGATATTTTAAATTTGCTGATAACGATATACTTGCTAAGGTCGGAATATCATCAGTAAGTGTTGAAAATGCAATAGAAAACCTTGATTCATCATTGCCAGGCTGGGATTTTGAAGCTACCCGTAAAGCTGCTTCTGATGAATGGGAAATGGAACTTTCAAAAATCAGGATAACATCGGATGATCCTGATCAGAAAAAAATATTTTACACTTCGCTTTATCATACTATGGTTGCTCCGGCATTGTTCTCCGATCAGAACGGCGAATTCAAGGGAGTAAAAGGTGATGTGCAAAAAGCTGAGGGATATAAACGTTATACAGTTTTTTCACTCTGGGATACCTACAGGGCTTTGCACCCTCTCTTTACACTGACGCAGCAGCCGCGTGTTAACGATATGGTGAAATCGATGCTCGATCATTACAAACAGGCAAATCTGCTACCTGTGTGGGAACTTGAAGGCAACGAGACTTTTTGCATGGTAGGCAATCATGCAATATCGGTTATTGCGGAGGCGTTGCTCAAAGGAATCGGGGATTTTGACCATGAACTGGCATTCCAGGCAATGAAGACATCTTCTTTCTATGACCGCGATGGGATGGGGTTTTATGATAAGACAGGCTATATGCCCGCTGAAAAAATACCTCAGTCAGTTGCAAAATCACTCGAAATAGCTGTTGATGACTGGGCAGTTGCTGCTGTAGCTGAAAAGCTCGGAAAAACTGAAGAAGCAAAATATTTCTTCAAACGTTCTGAAAACTATAAATCCTACTTTGATAAAGAAACGGGCTTCATGCGCGGAAAACTTAGCAGTGGTCAGTGGACAACTCCTTTTGACCCTGTTTTCTCAAAACATGAAGGCAGCGATTATACAGAAGGTAATGCATGGCAGTATTTATGGATTGTTCCGCACGATGTTGACGGACTTATAAGCCTGCTTGGAGGGAAAGAAGCATTTTCTGCAAAGCTCGAACAGCTTTTCAATGTCGAAACCGGCGTGAAAGGAGAGGAAGCTTCTCCTGATATTTCAGGCCTTATAGGCGCTTATGCACATGGGAATGAACCCGGACATCATACAACATTCCTGTTTAATTATGCCGGTAAGCCATGGAGAACTCAAGAGCTGAACCGCCAGATCCAGACAACAATGTATACATCTGAACCAGACGGAATTTGCGGAAATGAAGATTGCGGCCAGATGTCGGCCTGGTATATTTTCAGCGCTATTGGCTTTTATCCTGTAAATCCCTCAGATCTGAAATATCAGTTTGGATCACCGATTGTTCAGGAAGCCAGAATTGAAGTATCTACCGGTAACTATTTCACCATGAAGGCACCTGATGCCTCAAGGGAAAACAAATACATCGTTGAAGTAAAATTAAATGGTAAAATTCTGAACAGGTCATATATTACACACGAAGAAATCATGACCGGTGGAACATTGGAATTTACAATGGGTCCCGAAAGGAATGAAGAACTCTTTCAGTAAGCCCCAATACTCTGAAAAAATATTTGTCAACTTATAAATTTAATATTATGAAACCCACATGATTGCTCACAACCACAAACACGATAAAATAGAACTTACAATCATATGCGGTTCCATCATTCCATTAAAATAAAAATTATATTATGATGAAAATGAAGACATTATTTCTCCGGGACATGAAGGTTTTATACAGTTCAGCACTCATCATTATTCTGAACTTCACCGTGCTTTCAGCGCAGACATTCAAGCTGAACTCAGTCAGCGATCTTAAACGTGTATTTGAAGATGGTTATAATCTGCCTTCATTTCAGGATACCATTAAATTGTTTGGTTTGAGAGGGGAAGTAATTTCCGGTCAGTGTGTGGTACAGACGAGGAAGAAACTAACTCAGGTTTCAGCCCGGCTTAGCGATCTGACCGATCAGAAAAGTGGAACTGTCTTCCCGGCCAACGATGTTGAATGGAATTTTGTTGGAAGTATTCCACTCACAGAAAATACTCCTAATCAACCACTTACAACAGTAGTTCGCAAAGCTCCGGGAAGATTTCCTGATTATTTAATGTCGGAAAAGCAGATCGATATGCATTCGGAACCTGGTACGACTCTTACCGGGCAGCTCAGCTGAAAGGACTTGAACTCTGGTTCTATGCCACCAATGAAAAAGGAACAAAGGAAATTGTGAGGGACTTCAACATCAAATAGGAGGCACCCGCCTCTCCCTAAATCCCTCCCCCGGGGAGGGAGGGACTTGAAGAGCGCTGGTTTATAAATGGCTATATTATTGGTAATCAATAGTATAATATAAGAAATTTTTTTACAAATAACAAAAGGATCGATCTTCCCCCTCTCACCCCGGGAGAGGGGGACCGAGGGGGTGAGGCTTTAATATTACCGAATTGTAATAAAGGTATATCATGAAAACAAAGATCTTTTTTCTTGCTTTAATTTTCTGCCTGACCTCAGAATCAAAATCAGCTATATACAATATCCTTGATTTCGGTGCAAAAATCAATGGCATAGAACTTACCACGAAGCAAATTCAGAATGCAATTGATAAATGCTTTCTTAATGGAGGAGGCGTGGTGTATGTTCCTCAGGGTGAATATCTTGTAAGTACATTGAATCTGAAATCCCATGTTGAATTATATCTTGAACGTGGCGCTGTCCTGAAGGCTACAACTGATCTTTCGAAATATCAGAAACATAATGATCATTCTGCCGGAGTGTTTTACACAGAAGATTCACATAATGTTTCTATAACTGGCCATGGGAAGATCTTTGGGCAGGGAATGGAATTCATGTACAGCGATAGCGCGAAGGTGATCAGGGGAGATGTAAATAAGTATATCCGTCAGAAATATGATTTCAGAAAAGTTGAAAAAGGATTGGGTGACGGTCCTGTAATGCCGAATGACAGGTACCATCAGATGATTATATTCAGCAATTGCACGAATGTTTCCCTGTCCGGTTTTGAAGTTGTAGATGCTCCTTACTGGACATTTCTGATTGTGCATTGCGACAGGGTAAATATAACAGACATATCAATAAATAATAACCTTTTGATACCAAACAGCGATGGGCTGGATATCATCTCATGCAGTAATGTAAATGTTTCAGGGTGCATCATTACCAGCGGCGATGATTGCATCGTTTTGGCAGGATATGCACATCATTTTGGTGACCCCGGATTTAAAAATATATTAAAACCATCACGGAATATTAATGTATCAAACTGCATACTCCAATCGCGTTCAAGTGCCATCAGGATCGGAGGATGGGATCAGAATCATATGTCAAATTACAACTTCAGCAATATTGTAATTTTTGATTCAAATTGCGGAATTAACATAACAGTAAGGGATTCCGGTTCGGTACAGAATATCAATTTCACCAATATCAGGATTGAGACCCGGATGCACACAGGTGACTGGTGGGGTAACGGCGAACCGATTAAGATTTCTGCACTTCGCGGTGTCGCTGATAATCCTATCGGGATCATTAAGAATATTTATTTTGACAATGTAACCTGCAGGGGTGAAAATGCCATATTATTGTATGCATCAGAAGAGACAAAGCTTGAGAATATTTACTTCAGTAATTTTGATTTCATTTTAAGGAAAAGTGCTTTGGATAAAGTTAGCGGCGGTAATTTCGACCTCAGACCGAACATAATTCCCGGGAAAGAAATTTATGAATCTGATGTTCCGGTAGTGTATATCGAAAATGCTGAAAACGTGTATTTTAATCAGGGAAGCATTGATTGGGATGGAGTGGAGGCTAATTATTATACTCATGCACTTGAAGCTGTTAAAGTGAATAACCTGAAACTTAATAATATGACTGCAGCTCATTCGCCATCA
>JBBQJD010000152.1:0-7620 GCA_038325595.1 Bacteroidales bacterium
ATTTAGTACCGGAACCGGCACATTCAGGGATTTCTCGTTTGATCTTGATGTGCCGGCCGGCAATTTTATGATTAAGGTTTCCGCTCTTGGTATGGAAACCATAAGCCAGCTTGGTGTCGGAGCTGACAAAGGTGCTCCGAAATTGACCGCTAAAGATCTTAACGACGATGGGGTGGATGAATACATCCTGGAGAATGACAGTGTGAAACTGACCCTGCTTACCACGGGGGGACGTGTTATTGAATATATTGTCAAGTCGAGAAACGACAATGTTACCTTCAAGATGTGGCCTGAAAAACCTGTCGATAATAAAAGAATGTTCAGAAAGAGAGGGTATTATCCATATGGTGGTTTCGAAGATTTCCTTGGTCAGGCAAGCATGGAAACACATAAACTATATGATGCTGAGGTTCTGAGGAAAGAAGGTGATTATGTACAGGTAAGGATGACAGCTGACTATTTCGGGAATAAACTTGAGAAGACATACACCCTCTATGGAAATTCACCGCTGCTCGAGGTAAGGTTTGCCCTGACATTCATAAATCCGGAAGCCAACATGATTGCTCCCGTCCCTGTCCTGGAGCTTGGAAAAAGCCACGGTCCCGAGGATGTTTTCATAACTCCTGAAAAAGATGGATTAAAAGAATACAGGATGCAGCCTGAAAGATATTTCGGGAGGGTAATTTATCTTAAAGAAGGATGGGATGCCGGTTATGATACCAGGGAAAACATAAGCTTTGTAGCTGCGTTTCCGGTTAAACCTCCCCTCTTCCTTCATATGTTCATGAACCATCCAAGAAATCCCGATGCACATTTTTACTGTCATGAATTCCAGCCATGGGTGCCAATTTTCCAGAAAAGCACAATGTATTTCACGTATTATTTCTGGGGAACAGGCGGTCCCTGGCAAAATGGTGTAAAAGCTCTCAGGGAGCGCAACCTGATAACAGAACAATAGAATCAGAACAATTAAAAACTGAGTTAATATATCTCTTATCCAAAACTACCTTTACCATGAAAAATTTTTGTAAAATTCTTTTCGTTTTGCCTGCCCTGCTGCTGGTATGGATCAGTAACATGGCCAACGCACAAAATCTGGATGACTATAAATATAATGGTTCATTCAACCCGGATGAAAATGCAGTAAAAACAAATTTCCAGTTTAACGGCTACACAAATTACTGGCACGACATTTACCGTCAGAATATCCGTTACGGAAATCTTTTCAAATTAGTTGTCCCGAATGCCGATTATACTATTGCACAGAGCAAACTGGATATAGCTGATGATATGAAAATACCAGGACTGACTATTCAGGAGGGATTTATTAAAAACCTGTTTGCATCCCAATATGTCGTTCTAGATCAGCCTTCTGCCCAGAAGCTTGGAGAGTCAAACGGAAGCAACGTTCTTGTTGTGACAGATCCTGATACCGAAACCGGAAAGAAGCTTACAGGCAAGTTATCAGAAAATGAATGGAAGGCCAGGCTGAAAAGCCATCAGTATAATGCCAAAGACTTTACTGAAGTAAATGCTTTCTTCCTGGAAAACGGGAATAAGAAGATCTTTGTTATATCTTCTAAGAATAAGGAACTGAGAGACAGGCTCTTATCAGTAATAAATGAAACCAAAAACATTCTGGATAAATATGACCTCCACCGTGGATGGTTCGGGACCGAGACACTTGTGAAAAGCGTTACGATTACTCCTGGTCACTATCTGGAAGTTATAGGAAAAGGAATGAATGAAGGCAACACCTGGTTTACGTTCAGCGGCTACATGGATTTTCTCGCCCAGAAAGAACTCATGGACTATATGGCAAAGGTGAATCTTCCTGTTATTGCTGATGTCGGATTCGATCAGATTTATGGTTTGAAAAATTATGACGGATTGCAGGTTCAGAGCATGTTCACTGTTGATTCATGGATAAAATATGCACACGAAAAAGAAGGTTACGTTTTCAGAAGTGTATATGATAATGAAGCTGATAAATTCCAGTACGATGGTTATATTGCAACTGAAGGAAACAAGGAGCAAATTGACAATGAAAATGTACCGTTCATAAGCAAAACAGGTTCTTTATATGGCGGAACCGAGAACTCTATGGTCCTTTTCATTAATAAAGGTGAACAGATTTCTAAGGAAGGACTTTACGGAGCTATCATGGATCGCCGTGAAGTGGCAGTCCTGGAGGGCGGAAAAATGATGGGACCTGTCTTATACAGAAATGCATTGGAGCTGCTTCTACTTGACCGTGTTTTTCTTGAGGAATATTTCGGCGACAGGGTAAGCATTGAAGCCAGTACGGAAAAGTACCAGCTTACAGTAAATCTGACCAATACTTACGCACATGCAGTATCAGGTAATCTGGATATAGTACTGCCCGCTGAGCTGAAGATATCAGGTAATATGACCACTCAGGTAAGTATTCCTGCAAACAGCACTAAAACAGTTCAGTTTGCATTGATTCCATCCGCAGATGCAATGGGAAAAGCTAACCCGGTTGCAGTACATTACAAATGGGAAACCAGTAAGAAAAGCACGCTTGCCATGCTGAAACTTCCACGGGCAATTTCAGTTCAGCAGCTTCTTTATGGCCATGCTCCGAAGGTATCTTATCCGGTTTCAATTCATAATTTTTCAGGCAAATCAACATTCCCAGTAAAAGTTGAGGTTCTGGACGTAAATAATCCTAAAAAAGCGGTTTTCACAGCTTCCAAAACTTTCAATGCTGCTGCGGGAGATTATAGCGAAATGATATTTGATCTTGATGTCAAGCCCGGAAAATACAACGTGAAGGTGTCTGCACTCGGAGTCGAAAATATGAGCCAGCTTGGTGTGGGAGCAGCTACAGGTACTCCGATGCTTTATGAGATGGATCTGAACAGCGATGGTATAATGGAATACAGGATGGAAAATGATAGTGTACAGGTTACATTGCTGTCAACCGGTGCCCGTGTAATTGAATATATTGTGAAATCAAAGAAAGATAATGTATTCTTCAAATTATGGCCGGAAAAAGCTGAAGATGACAAGCGTCTGTTCAGAAAGAGAGGATATTATCCATATGGCGGCTTTGAAGACTTTCTTGGCCAGGGCAGTATGGAAACTCATAAAGTATATGATGTAGAGGTACTTAAAAAAGAAGGTGACTATGTTCAGGTCAGGATGAAAGCCGATTTTTACGGCAATGAGATTGTTAAAACTTTCACACTATATGGAAATTCACCTCTTCTGGAAGTACAGTTTGCTTTAAAATTTATTAGTCCTGATGCAAATGTATTAGGCCCTCAGCCAATTCTTGAACTTGGAGCAAAACACTGGACAGAAGATGTGTTCACAGTACCTGAACTGGATGGTTTGCATGAATACAGAATGAAACCTGAAATGTACTATGGCAGGTTGTTCTTCCTTAAAGAAGGATGGAATGCCGGATATGATACCCAGGAGAATATATCCTTTGTGGGTGCCTTCCCGGTTACAGAACCATTATTCCTTCACATGTGGATGAACCATCCGTCAAATGGTGAAGCTCATTATTATTACACCGAATTTCAACCATGGGTTCCGATCTCACAGAAAACCACCATGTATTTCTCATATTATATGTGGGCAACTAACGGATCATGGGAAAATGGCGTTAAAGCACTGAGAGACAGGAATCTTATATCTGTTCAGAAATAAAGCGGCCGGGATGGCCGGGATAACACATAAATAATTTGCTTTACAATACATAAAACAAATATTGAAAATAAAAGCAAAAGTGATTGCAGGTGCCATCCTGATCTTGTTATCAGGATGCGCCGGATCACATGAAAAACCTGACAAGGCTGCACAGGCTGATCTCCTTGATGCTGCATGGATAACTGATTCCCGTGAATGGCCGGTTGCTGATTCACTAATGTATGGTGATATCCCGTCTCCTCTTTTCAGGAAAGAGTTCACCGTAAAGGAAAATGTAAAATCAGCCATACTCTATATTACAGCTGCAGGCTATTATAATGCATATATCAATGGCAAGCCTGTCGGAAAAAATTATCTCGACCCCGCATGGACAACTTTCTCAAAAAGAGTATATTATGCTGAGTATGACCTGACTTCAGACATCAGCAATGGGACAAATGTTCTCGGAACCACTCTGGGCAATGGCTTCTACAATCCTCTGCCACTAAGGATGTGGGGATCCAGGAACCTCAGGGAAGTCATGACGGTCGGCAAGCCTGCATTCATTGCCAGGTTAAAAATAGAGTACAGTAACGGCGATGTCGGGGAGGTTATCACAGACAGTTCATGGAAATATGCCTATGGTCCGGTTTTAAAAAACAATGTATACCTGGGTGAACTATATGATGCAGGAAAAGAAATTCCTGAATGGAACCTGGCCGGTTTTGAAGATTCCGCATGGGAAAAATCCGTAGAAAATGATGGTCCGGGAGGAAAGCTTGAAAAAACTTTCTTTCCACATATCCAGGTTACGGAAATCGTAAATCCGGTAAAAGTAACATTCCCGGAGAAAGATACATTCATAATAGATATGGGTGTTAATTTCACAGGTGTTTTCACTATGCACCTCAAAGGGCAAAAAGGTGATACAATAACATTCAGGTTCGCAGAAAGACTCTATGAGGATGGTACTTTAAATCCAATGACATCCGTAGCCGGCCAGATAAAAAGAAAAGGCATGGGCGGACCTGGTGCACCGGATATAGCATGGCAAACCGACAGTTATATCTTCGGAGATAATAATGACATAGAATACAGTCCGTTGTTTTCATTTCACGTTTACCGTTACATGGAAGTTACCGGATTGAAATACCAACCAGAACTAACTGATTTAAAAGGGATTGCATTCAATACAAATGTTGAAAAAATAAGCAGTTTCACAAGTTCATCTGATCTCCTTAATTCTATTCAGAAGGCTACAGAAAGGACATTCCTCGATAACCTTATAAGCGTACAGTCCGATTGCCCGGGAAGGGAAAAATTCGGATACGGAGGCGATCTGAATGCAACCAGCGAGGCATTCATTTATAATTATGATATGCAGGATTTTTATCGCAAAACGCTGTATGATTATATTGATGTAATGAGTGATTCGATTTTTGTTGATACAGCACCTTATGTGGGAATAAAATATTGTGGAATCAGCTGGGAATCTGCCTTTCTCACTACTCAATACCAGTTGATGGTGTACTACAACGATACCAGTGTGATCAGGGAATTCTATAAGTCGGATCTTGAATGGATGGACAAGGTAAAAAGGCTGCATCCTGCAGGAATAATTGATAAAGGATTAAGCGATCATGAGTCACTTCAAAAGGTACCCGTTCAGCTTATCGGCACAACTCATTATATTATGTGTGCACGCATCATGAAAAAATTCGCCGGCTTCATGGGTGATACCGAGAATGAGGCAAAGTTCGGTAAACTTGCATTTGATCTCACAAGCGCAGTAAGGGAAATGTTCTGGGACAAACCTGTTCCCGATACAATTAACAGGCAAACCCTCTTTTCTACCCTTCTGTATTATGATATTATTCCTGAAAATCAGAAAAAAGCAGGTCTGGATTCATTGATGAAAGCTTTGAAAAATGCTCCTGCCGGACATTTTACCACTGGTATTTTCGGAACAAAGTATATTCTTGAGGCTCTTTCTGCATCAGGAAATGCTGACCAGGTTTTTAAAATTGTAAATAGTACTGCTTATCCCGGATGGGGATTTATGATGGATCGTGGAGCAACAACAATATGGGAAACATGGAAAGAAAGCGACAATGTTTATTCCAACTGCCATCCTATGTTCGGATCTGTTACCGAGTGGTTTTACAGATGGCTTGGCGGTATCCGGCCTGATCCTGAGAATCCTGGATTTGCAAGGTTTACTATTGCTCCTTCGGTTCCTGAAGGCCTCAGATATGTAAAATGTTCCTACCAGTCTCCCAAGGGTGAGATTGTGTCAGACTGGAATAAGCAGGGATCAGACAATATTGTTTTTGAGATGAAAATACCTGATGGTTCAATTGCTTCTGTTGTACTGCCCTTAAAAAAGAACCAGAAGATAAACATATTGGAAAAATCAAAAAACATATCTTCAGACGGTGGTGATACAGGAATATTTGAACTGAAATCCGGAGAATATATCATTTCAGTGAAACCTTAATAATTGTTTTAAGAATCTTCAATTAGTAATTATGCAAATGAAGATTAAATACCAGTGGCCTGCATTAATCCTTATTTTGGTGTGTACTCTGTTTCAGGCCTGTAAATCCGGGTCAGAAGGAATTAATATTGAAAACCGGAACTTCAGATACGAAATTTCAAAAGATGGCAAAAATCTTCACTTCATAGATAAATCAAGCGGTACAGATTACCTTGAAACAGAAAATTCTTCTGTATGTGCATCCGTGGTTTCCAATGGAAAAGAGCACCGGGTTAGTGCCGTTTCCCTGAAAGGTGATATCATTACCCTTGAGTTCAGTACTGCTGGAGTTACATCCACTGTTAGAATCAAAGAAGCCCGTGACAGGGTAGTTTGCGAAATTCTTGATGTAACCGGACCAGCCGAGTCACTTACCTTCATCAATATTCCTCTGAAGCTTCAGGGAATGCCGGATGAATCTTTTGCAGCATGCATCCTTTCGATGAATCTCTTCACTCGCGTCCGGGAACTTCCGGCACTTCAGTCTCATCTCTGGGCAACATGTTATGAGCGTTTCGGACTAAAAGGCGGAAAAGTCACGCTTATCGGTGTACCACAGAAGCAGATACTTCCGGTGATCCGCGAAGTTATGTCTGATGCGGAAGATATTCCGTTTTCTGATAAAGGTGGCGCATGGGCTTTAATGCAAAAGGAGGGCTACGGATCATACCTGATGAATTTCGGCACCCTTACCGAGGAAACTGTGGATGAATGGATAAAAATGTGCAAGTCTCTTGGATTCAATCAGATAGACAATCATGGTGGCAGCGGTTTTTTCAAGTTTGGCGATTTTGAACTTAATGCTCAAAAGTGGCCTGACGGATGGGAATCTTTTAAACGGATCAATGCCAGGCTCCATGATGCAGGAATATCTTCCATTTTTCATACATATGCATTCTTCATTGATAAAAACTCAAGGTATGTTACACCGGTACCCAGTGAGGATCTTGGTTACTTTAGTTCTTTCAGCCTCGCTGAACCTCTGGATGAAAATGACAGCATCATTGTTGTAAATGAATCAACTGAGAACATTTCAACAACTACTGGTTTTTTTGTGAGGAACAGCCTGTCGCTCAGGATAGGAAGTGAGCTTATCGAGTTCAAAGGTGTATCAAAAAGTCCTCCCTATAAATTCACCGGATGCAAACGTGCTGTGAATGGGACAAAAGCTTCATCGTTTAATGCGGGGGAAAAAGTATTTCATTTGAGGGAGATGTTTGAAAGATTTGTCCCGGGACCGGATACTCCTCTTTTCGACGAAATTGCACGTAATACCGCAAATATAGTCAGTGACTGCGGATTCGACGGGGTTTATTTCGATGCAATAGATGGAAGCGATATCCTCGGTGGGGAAGAGAATTTCTGGTATTACGGAACCAAATTTATTTTTGAAGTAGCCAGACAATTAAAAAAGCCCGTGG
>JBBQJD010000153.1:0-7506 GCA_038325595.1 Bacteroidales bacterium
TGTTTTATTCAGATAAGTACCAGACCGACAAGCTATACGATATTATAGAAAATGCTGATTACATGATCAATGTAGCAAACCTGAAGCCGCACAGCGGTACCGGCATTACCCTCACGGCTAAAAATCATTTTGGATCTCAATCAAGGGCTGGAGCCTACCACCTCCATTATTCTCACCTGTCACAGATAGAAGGGAAGCCTCCTACGAATGCAGGTTACCACAAGTACCGTGTTCTTGTTGATCTGATGGGAAGCAAATACCTGGGACAGAACACCCTGCTCTTTGTCATCGACGGTTTATACGCCGGAGGAGCATCTGAAGGAGGGCCACCGGTAAGATATTTTATGGCTCCTTTTAATGGCAACTGGGGTAATTCGATCCTGATTTCCCAGGATCAGGTCGCTCTGGAATCTGTATGTTATGACTTTCTCAGAACTGAATGGAATGGGACCTACAGTCACGATCCTTCAAATAACGCCTTTGAAGCGATGCCCGCTATTAACGGGGTGGATGATTATCTGCACCAGGCCGCAGATTCTGCAAACTGGCCGAAAGGCATTATTTACGATCCGGATATTAACGGCCGACCTATTCAGAGTCTGGGTGTACATGAGCACTGGAATAATCCGGTTAATAAACAATATTCACGCAATCTTGGTAAATCGTATGGGATTGAATTGATTTCAGTTCCTGCAAATATCATTGGACCGAAAGCTCCTGAAATGATTCCTGTACATGCCGAAAAAAAGGTAAATATAAATATTATGTCAGCTGAAAACTCACATGAAAGTACTGGAAGTATCAGCAACGGGCTTAAAATTAATTCTGTGGTAATGCGTTTCCTGCCTGAAAAATTCCGGGGGAAGAAATTTTATTCAGGCATACTTGATGATGATAATATGAAATATTTTTTGACAGATGCAGGAATCGTTAAGATAAATCTTTTCGGAGTCCTTGATAATATGAGAATGCTGCCTGTAAATACCGTGATATTCAGTGAAACTAACAAAAAGGATGCTAGTGATCTGAGAAATTTTGCATACGAATTATCAGATAAAGGGTCAGAATTCTGGATAGCAACAAATAATGGAGCGATTGAAGCCACGGTTCCGGTTGATTCAAATATTACCAATGTAAATTTTTATAAGAATTCAAATTCCGGCATCATTTCTGACGATATACTATCTGTAGCAATCGGGAGAAACCAATTACGCTGGTTTGGTACAGAAAAAGGCATTTCAGCACTTTCAGGTAAGAAATGGCTTACTCCCGACTACTATGAGCAATACCCTGAAATACTATTTGAATATTTTCCGGTAAAGGCCATGGCAGCCAGCTCAAACGGGGATTCACTTTATGTCGGAACTGAGGGCGGTGGCGTTGCAAGAGTGTACAAGAACCAGGTAGATGCCATATCAGGTGCTTCCCAGTATTTACAATGGGGACCAATAGAAATGCCTTCCGATTCGGTTTACAGTATTTGCATCAGCCGCGATGGAACGCAGTGGATCGGTACTGATAAAGGAGCTGCAAGGCATACAGGATTTAATACTCTCGAAAACTGGACTGTTTTCAATAACGGTAACGGTCTCATTAATAACTTTGTTCAGGCTATTGCTGCTGATCCGTATGGCAGATATGTATGGTTTGGCACAAAAGGTGGAATATCTGTTTTCGATGGTACGGGATGGACCTCATTCACCATGAAGGATGGACTCATCAGTGATAATATACTGTTTATACTGATCGATAAAAACGGACTTGTTTATTTCGGGACTGATAACGGTATTATGGTTTATACCGATGGACAATTAGTCTGTTACATGTAAAAAATCCTTAAAACAATAAAAAAAAAGGCTATAACTATTTTTTTTTATAGTCCTGAAAGGTGCAACCATTTAGCTGTGAATTAAATAACAATTAATGTGAATTAATTAACAGTGATTTGGATAAACACATGATCAGATTATTTGTTCTTAAGAAATAGTCATAAAAACATATTGAATACAACGATGAGATTCACCCCCAGAATAATTTTATTAATCGGCATCGTTATTTCTGCTTGCAGTAATGACAAAACGAATTCTCCCGCAGCCGATAACACGAAAGAATATGCGGTATTAACACTGACTCCTGAAACAGTTACTGTCCATCAGGATTTCCCTGCTACAATTGAAGGACAACAGGTGATTGAAATAAGGCCCATGATCGGGGGTTATATACAGGACATATATGTCATTGAAGGAGACAGAGTGAAAAAAGGACAGTTGCTTTTCAGGATAGAAAATCCAATTTATGAACAGCAGGTGATAACAGCAAAGGCAAGCATCAACAGGGCAATTGCTGAAGTCAACTTATCTAAAATGGAAATAGAAAAGGTAAGGCCGCTGGTCGAAAAACAGATTGTCAGCGATTACAGGCTGAAATCAACTGAACTGGAACTCGAGGCAAGCGAAGCGGCATTGGCCCAGGCAAAAGCTGAGCTTGCCAATGCGGAAACCAATCTTGCCTACACTGTCATCAGAAGTCCCCAGGATGGCATTATAGGAACAATACCGTTTAAAACAGGCGCTCTTGTAAGCAGCAACATGTCAGAAGCACTTACTACACTTTCCGATATAAGTTATGTTCATGCGTATTTTTCCTGGAACGAAAAGCAGCTTCTTGATTTTCTTTCAGACTCTCCGGGAGTTACAATTGAGGAAAAGATTAAAAACATGCCTCAGGCAACTCTTATACTGGCCAATTCCAGCGAATACCCCGAAAAAGGAAGAATCCAGATGGCCAGCGGGCTTATTTCAACTGAAACGGGTTCAGCAACTTTCAAAGCGGTATTTCCTAATAAGAATGGATTGATCAGGAGTGGTTCAAGTGCGAATGTGCGTGTGCCTGAATCTAAGGATAGTGCATTGATAGTACCGCAAAGTGCAACTTATGAACTGCAGGATAAACGTTTCATTTATACAGTCGGATCCGAAAATAAAGTATCTGCGGTGTCATTCAACTCAATACCCAGCGATGATGGTCAGTATTTTATAGTTACAGAAGGCCTGAAGCCCGGCGACAGAGTTGTTGTGGAAGGGATTAATTCGTTACGGAATGGTGTAGAGATTTCTCCAAGGGATACAAATATAGTAAGACTTACAGGGATGTAACTGATTGTAATATGTTTAACAGATTTATAGAGCGTCCTGTTCTGAGTACAGTGATTTCCATCATTATTTTTATGCTGGGATTGCTTGGTCTGATTGGATTGCCCATTGAACAATATCCTGATATTGCACCTCCAACAGTCCGTGTTTCAGCAAATTATGCCGGTGCCAATGCTGAAGTAGTTCTCAATAGCGTTATAATTCCGCTGGAAGAACAGATCAATGGCGTGGAGGGAATGACATATATGACATCAAGCGCTAATAACGATGGTAATGGTTCAATCAACGTTTATTTTGAGGTCGGAGCCGATCCGGATATGGCTGCAGTGGAAGTACAGAACAGAGTTTCTTCTGCATCCGGTATTTTGCCTGCGGAGGTTACCCGGGCAGGTGTCTCGGTAAGGAAGCAACAGGGAGGCATGTTGCTTATTTCAGCTGTTTACAGCGAAAATCCGGAATATGATGAGTTATTCCTGCAGAATTATATTGAAATAAACATTTTGCCCAGGCTTAGAAGGGTAAAGGGAGTTGGAAATGCAACCGCCTTTGGTCAGATGACCTACGCGATGCGCATCTGGCTGAAGCCTGACGTGATGGCAGTATATGGAATTGTACCGGGCGACATTGTTGCTTCCCTTAATGATCAGAGTATCGAAGCAGCTCCGGGTCGTTTTGGCGAACAGGGCGACCAGAGTTTTCAGTATGTAATAAGGTTTACCGGAAAACTTCAGACAATTGAAGAATTTGAAAATATAATTATCAAGGCTGAGGATAACGGTCATTTTCTCAGACTGAAGGATGTTGCAAGAATAGAACTCGGAGCCCAGTCATATAACAGTGATGTGATGGTAAACGGATTGCCTGCAACAAACGTTGCAGTATTCCAGACAGCCGGATCAAACGCACGTGAAGTGATCAATGAATCATTAAAGGTTCTCGATGAAGCTGCAGAATCCTTTCCCGAGGGAATGAGCTACACCAATATGGTCAACGCAAACGTATTCCTTGATGCCTCAATTAAAAAGATACTCGAGACCCTGCTTGAAGCTTTTATTCTTGTATTCATAGTTGTATATCTCTTCCTGCAGGATTTCCGTTCCACTCTCATCCCTGCAATATCAGTACCTGTTGCCATTTTCGGAACATTCTTCTTTTTGTATATATTTGATTTCAGCATAAATCTTCTGACTCTCTTTGCCCTGCTTCTTGCCATAGGCATTGTTGTCGATGATGCAATTGTAGTGGTTGAGGCTGTTCATGCAAAGCTTGATCAGGGCTATACTTCAGCACATAAAGCCTCGGTTCATGCCATGAGTGAGATATCAGTAGCCATTATTTCAATTACTCTTGTCATGGCTTCTGTTTTTATTCCGGTTACATTCATCTCAGGATCTTCAGGTGTTTTTTACAAACAATTTGGTGTTACTCTTGCAATTGCAATTATGATTTCTGCCATAAATGCCCTGACTCTCAGTCCTGCACTTGCTGCTATATTCCTGAAGCCAAAAAACAAGGAGATTCAGAAACAAAAAGGATTCAGGAACTTTTTTAATCTTTTCAACGCTGGATTTGAGGCAGGAAAATCAAAGTATGTTCAATATGTAAAATTCTTTTCGGCAAAAAGGTGGATAGCCATAACGGCAGTGGTTATTTTCAGTTCAGTTTTTTTTATTTTAATGAAAACCACACCCGCCGGATTCGTTCCTGAAGAGGATATGGGAGCAGTTTTCGTTAACATCAGTCTCCCACCTGCTTCATCCTTCGAGAGGAGTGCAGTTGTTGCCCGGCAGGTTGACAGTATTGCCCGGACTATTCCTGAAGTTAATAACATCTTGCGCATAGTAGGTCAGAATTTTATGGCAGGTGCCGGCAGTTCCTATGCAATGGTTATTCTCGACCTGAAAAAGTGGGAGGACCGGAAAGGAGTCAGCAATCTTGATATCATTCAAACTGTAATGCAAAAGACATCAGTAATAAAGGAGGCTACCATTATACCATTTTCACGCCCGACTATCCAGGGTTTCGGATTTAGTGGCGGCTTTACGCTGGAATTGCAGAATATTGAAGGGCACACAATCCAGGAGTTTTACAAGGTTGCGCAGGACTTTCTGGCTGCCATGAATAACCGACCTGAAATTCAGACCGCATATACAACATTCAATCCTAATTTTCCACAGTATCTCCTTACTGTAAATGTACCAAAAGTAAAGCAGGCAGGTTTGACAGTATCCGGAATTATGTATGCAATGCAGGGTTATTTCGGTGGAATTTATGCCTCTAACTTCAACCAGTTTGGCAAGCAATATCGTATTATGGTTCAATCGGATGCAGAATTCCGTAGTAATCCTGAAGAATTGAACAAGATTTTTGTACGTACGGCAAATAACAATATGGCTCCGGTTACAGAGTTCATTACGCTGACAAGGGTATTCGGACCGGAAAGTCTTTCACGGTTTAACATGTATACATCCATTTCGGTAAATGGAACTCCAAATGAAGGGTATGGTTCAGGTGATGCGATGGCAGCTATAAGTGAAGTGGCAGAACAAACACTTCCACAGGGCTTTGGATATGAGTACTCAGGCGTCAGCCGTGAAGAGCAGAGCAGCGGGGCACAGACAATATATATTTTCATACTGAGCGTTCTCTTCGTTTATTTTCTTCTGAGTGCACTTTACGAAAGCTATCTTCTTCCCCTGGCTGTGCTGCTTTCGCTGCCTGTCGGGCTGGCTGGTGTTTTTGTTTTTGCTGCGATCTTTGGCATTGACAATAATATTTACACCCAGATCTCTTTGATAATGCTTATCGGCCTTCTTTCCAAAAATGCAATACTTATTGTTGAGTTTGCATCGGCAAGAAGAGAAAAAGGCATGACAGTTGTTGATTCGGCAATCGAAGGAGCGAAAGTGCGTCTGAGACCTATTTTAATGACTTCCCTTGCTTTTATCATCGGGATAACACCTTTGATGTTTTCAACAGGAGCAGGTGCAAGCGGAAACAAATCAATAGGTTTTTCAGCTGTTGGCGGAATGCTTTTCGGTACAGTGCTTGGAGTATTGATAATCCCTGCCCTGTTTATTGTTTTTCAAACCATGCATGAAAAATTCAGACCTGAAAAGATTGCTGAAACAGGTATTGATGAATAGTTTGATTACCATGAGTTTACAAAATGTTATGAGATACCGGAAATCATTTATGGTTCTGCTTCTACTGATCTTCACCCTGAATTCATGCAAGGTTTTAAAGCCTGATTACTCTCATCCCGATGCGGATCAGACACTTTTCAGAGATCTGGCGGCCAATGACAGTGCGAACCTTTCGGATATACCCTGGAGACAACTTTTTGCAGACGCTTATCTGCAGTCAATGATCGAAAAAGCTCTCAGCAATAACCTCGATCTGCAAATTGCTGTTGCCCGTATGAACAGGGCAGAAGCAAACTTCAGACAAAGCAAAGCTGAATTTTTTCCATCACTAAACGCCGGTTTTAATGCGGTTTTCCAAAACCTGGGTGAAGATGGCCAGGAAATTCCTGAACTTTACCAGCTTTTTGGAAGCACAAGCTGGGAAGCAGATATATGGGGTAAACTAAGAAGTACGAAAAGAGCCAGCCTGGCTTCTTTTATGGCAAGTGAAGCATTTAAAAGAGCAGTAATAACTGAATTAATAGCATCTGTTTCAATAAATTATTATATTCTGCTTGCTCTTGATGCCCAGCTTGAAATCACTAAGAACACACTGGAAAAGCGCATCAGGAATGTTGAGGTAATGGAAGTATTGATGGAAAATGACGTGATAACCGGAGCTGACCTGGTTCTCAGCCAGGCTAACCGTTACTCAACAGAAATCCTGATCCCTGACCTTGAGCAAAGAATTTATGAGACAGAAAATATTCTGAGCCTCCTGATGGGACAGAATCCCGGTCCCATCGAAAGAAGCAGGCTTGAAGAACAGGAGCTTTCTGCTGACCTTAAAACAGGAGTACCTGTACAACTTCTGGCCAACCGTCCCGATGTGCAGGAAGCAGAATACAGGTTAAGGTCTGCCTATGAAATGACTAACGTGGCACGTTCATACTTCTATCCTTCTCTTACCATCAACGCAAGAAGCGGGATAACAGAAACAAGTCTTGAGAATCTTCTTAGTGCCCGGTTTGTATTTTGGAGCATTACCGGGGGATTGACCCAGCCTGTTTTTAATAAAGGCCTCAACGAACAGCGCCTGAGGGTTGCTGAAGCTGAATATCAGGAGTTCCGGGCCGTTTTTAAAAGAACTCTGCTGACAGCAGGGGAAGAGGTTGTCAATTCAATGCATTATTATCAGGCGGCAACAGATAAGATAGCAATACGTGAAA
>JBBQJD010000154.1:0-7386 GCA_038325595.1 Bacteroidales bacterium
GAGTTGATGCGTATGTGAGCTTTGACCCAACGTCAAATCCAACAATCACAACAGAAGACCCAGCAACAGGGAATGCACAAGGAACCCAAAGGCCTAATGAAATTGGATTAGGCCATGAACTTGTACATGCTCGACATTATAAATAAATGTCATCCGCTTGGATAAATCACAAAATCAGACACATACAATCTTGATATCGCAAATTGCGACATCAATAATTTTATCGTCGTCAATTTCATAGATAACCCGGTAATCACCAACCCTGATGCGGTAAGCATCTTCGCCTTTGAGTTTTTTATAGCCGTATGGCCTGGGATTATCGGCAAGTGCAGCAATAGCTGATTTAATGACCGGGATAATCTTCTTGTCCAGCTTCATTATCTGCTTTTGTGCGTAACGCTCAATGAGAACGGTATACTTCATCCTATGGCTTCTTCAATCTCGCTGAAAGCCTGGTCAAAGGGAATTGCATTGCCTTTATGAGCTTTGGCTTTACGGTATTCCTTAATCTCGTCCAGTTCTTCGGAATCAGCCACAAGCTTCTCATAAGTTTTTATGGGAACCTGGACGGCTATTTTACGCCCTTTTTTATCTATTATATAATTTTCTTCATTCATTTCTACAAAATTAAATCTTGCTCACTTATTGTGGATTTTGACAAAGATAAGTCACTTCTAGATATTTCAGTCATATTGACCCCTCAAATCGGTCATGTTGACCCCCCTGAAGGTTTTATTCAAAAGAACAGATGATAACTGACAATATTACCGTTTTTTTCTTAAGCTTTTACCCTTTAAATCGATAATGTTTGTGATGCAACAGGCACGAAACTGAAACAGGTGACAAAGAGGGCAGGAATATCAAGAGCCAGGTATTATACCGATGGGTTTGAATACTTAAACAGTAAGCTGTTGACACTGATCCACATGGATGAAGGGGTGATAAACAAGGACTCTGTATCAGGAACTTTTGCTTATGAATATTTCATAAAAGTTCTATGATCTATTATTTTTTACCGCGTTGCTAGATCCATCCGAAGAAAGAGCTTCATACTTTGCGCGTTACAAACCTTACTGGCGGATTATTATTCTCCAAAAATCGGGAATCAATCTATTATCTCCAGAATTGAATGTATCGGCAATTCAGGAATTGTCACTTGTGATACCCCTTCCCTGAATTGAAATTTAAGTTTACTTCCTTCAGGTTGAAGGATAATGCCGGATGGTTTTTTGTAAGTACTGATCTGAACAGTCAGATTTCTTAAAGGCGGTATTTCATCATAAGCCACAGCCTTTGCATTTGTATGTTCACCTGATACATTTATGAGATTGACATACATCTTATCATTAAGACTGTTCACAGCAATATGAACCAGGTGTGATCCTGTGACTTTTATTAAAGGAGATGGAAAGATGTCGTCAACGATATTTCCTATGAAATCCCTGAGTACAGGTGATTTGTTCTCAATATATGATGATCCGGCATTAAAATATACACCCGCCACAATCCCATTGCCGGTTTTGTTTACAGAGGAAGCAACATTTTTTCCTTCATCCCTGAAATCGTTGCTGAGATAAAACAAGGATGTTATTTCTGCACCGGGCATCAGTTCAATGGAGGCCACTTTCGACCGTATTGCACCCATCATTCCTGATGCAGCTATAAACGTCTGTGATTCAGTTGGGTCACTAATTGTTTTAATTCCGAGCTCTTTCTCAAAAAGTCGGGCTGTTTCGGTTCCCAGTATCAGAAGTTTTCCTCCATCTGCTGCATATTTTTTAAGTTCCTGCAAGAATGAATCTTCAAGATAATTGCACTCCGGAATAACAATCAGGGGATATTCATTCATTCTTCCCTTAAGCTTGTGCTCCATAAGTATCTCCACTGCATACTGGCCATCAAGCAGAAGATTCAATGCCCCCTGCAGAACTTCTGTAGGATTTGAATATGGCCGTGAGGCATTTCTCTGGTAACCTGCAGTGGGATAGAGCAATGCAACCTGAGGAACTGGTTTTGCCTTATGGCAGAACTGCTGTCGCTGACGACAGAAAGTACCAATCTCTGAGAGACTGGTTGCAAGCCATGGCTTAATTGAAAGATCGCGGTTCTGCTGAAAATAGAACTGAACACCGCCTCCCATAGCCATGATCTGGGCAGCTTCCTGTTCAAGCTGAACGGATGATTTAATGCTCATCGGCATATCTGCCCCGTTCCATGAAAATCCCCATGCCATAAGGTCCCATGGCTTCCCCTGGGGAGCAAGACAACGTGCCTCGAAAGCTGACCGGTAGACTCCGTTCTGTGGAGTTACATCGCCCGACAGATAATCAACATCAGCCTTCACTTCTTCAGGCATTATTGAGGAATAAGCCCAGTTACTTGTGATCTGGAAATCAGGATTATACTGATGTATTGCAGTTATGTATTTATTCATGTGTTCACGGAACAGCCTGCGGTTATATTCCATGAATTCAGGGTAATATTTATCTCCGGCTTTTTTCGGTATTTCTTTAATTCCGGTTTCTTCTGTGAAACGTTTCACAGAAGCTTTTCCGTAATCTGGTTCAACCGCCCAGCATTCGCCATCTATCCATGCTCCGTCAACACCATAATCACTTAACTCTTTAAGCTGTGGGATCATAAAAACATTGAGATAAGGGCTGAAAAAAGAGACTTTCTCTTTACTTCTTTCTCCGTTACTTTTGACAATTGTCCAGTAAGGATATTCTTTCGAAACCTTGTTGTCCCATACTCCTGAAAAATGCATGAAAAGCGCTACATTATTCTTTTCTGTCACTTCCCGGAATAGTTTCAGAGGATCTTTTTCAAAGCTTTTCACATGATAACCCACGACTGTTGGATAACTTGATATGCCCGGGTGTCCTTTACAATCAATCTGGATGAAATCAGGCTTAACTTTTGTCAGAAATGTATCAATCATTTCAGCGGTGAGTGTTTTTCCTGCATCTGTTATGTCTTCGCTTGCGTGCAGATCAAAATGCACTCCGAAAAAACAATCTGCTCTTCTTAACCTCTCGTTTGGAGTACCTTCTTGAGCCATAACAAGAGAACCTGACAATAACAGACAGGAGACTAAAGTGAAAGTTAATTTATTCATTTCTGTACCTTATAAGAGTTCGGACATTTCAACCACTCTTTTTTCCATTCTCGAAATTTCTGCTGCAAAAACAACTGCCAGCGTACGCAAAGCTTCCCTTGTATCGACAGCAACAGGTGTGGATTCGAATATTGAAGAAAGCCAGTTATCAACTATATCTTTATCTTCGGGATGGTATGCCCCTGTTGGTGTAATATCAATATATACGGGCTCTTTATCTGCAAATCTTTTTACAGATATATTTCCATTGGCTTCATCGAACAGCATTTCGCCTTCGGTTCCCTGCAGCCTCATTCTTCTGCCATTTGTTCCGGAGTATCCTGATAATGTGCATGTTACTGTCGTTCCTCCTTCGAATTCCATCAGAACGGTCTGGTGATCAACTACATCATTATCAGCCCGCCAGACACATACTCCAAAAGGTCCGTTCTTTATTGCTTCAATTTTTGATGCCGGGGTATGTTCCCGCGAAATGTCTTTTGCAGGCCATTCGCCTGGCTGGCCTCCTGTATAGATCCGGACTGCTGAATAAATGCATGTATCACTTAATTTACAGTTTATACACCGGTCTGAACTCCCCTCAGGTGCATTGGCAATTGTAAAGTACTGCAGGGAGCCGAATGATGACACACGTCTGCATGGTTCTTTGATCAGCCAGTTAATATAATCAATGTCATGGCAGCATTTGTGCAGCAGAAGAAATGTATTGTTGGATTCTTTCGACCATCTGCCCCTTACATAATTGTGCGCAAATCGCAGATTGCCAATTGCTTCCATGTGCTCAATATGAATGATTTTTCCGATTATCCCGCTGTCGGGCAGCTCTTTCAACTTGCGGTATGCATCCATGAACCGCAATGTGTGGCATACAGCAACAACCTTCTTTTTATTTTTCTGATGATTATCGATAAGCAAACAATCTTCGAATGTGTCAGCCAATGGTTTTTCTATGAGCAGATGCCAGTTCTTCTCAAGACAGGCAATTGCTGGTGCTGTATGCTGATTATCAAGGGTGGCGATTATTGCTGCATCGCATTCATGTAAATTGCGGGAAAGTTCTTCCCAACCTTTGTATGTTGACTCCGATGATAAGTTAAATTCCATGGCAAAATTTTCTCTCTTCTCATCATCAGGCTCGCCTACAGCAACCACACTGACAGGGTATTGGGAATGAGAGAGTTGTCTGGCAAGGCTCGTGCCGCGTACTCCTGCTCCTATAACTGCAATCCGGAGTGGAATTTTTGAAGTAATATGCATATGTTAAAATTTTTTAATATTCCTGATTAAAGGAAATACAATCCTGACTCCAGGAGCTAGTAAATTTAGTCAGAATTTTTTCATCTCTTTTACCAATCAGAAGCAATAATTCTTATCCTCCCATCGATTTATGGGTGGATTATTTATTTTGCCATGTGTACAGAATTATACATTCAGTAATATCTTTGTATAACTTACTACAGGTTGGAACTTAAGCCAATACTCCCTGGTCTGCGTATTTGTTAAAATATTTTTAATCAATTAATTGATAATGTTAAAGTTTACCTAAAGTTATTCAAACAAGTTCCTTAAATAAAATTTATTAAATATGTTTACATCATTACTTTCTTACCTAGCCATGCTTAATAACGTCTCATATTTTATCTGTACAAAAGGGAAACCGGCAATCTTTGTATTCCTTTTCCTCCTGATGCTTCTACCGGGATGTCAGAATAAAGGAAACCGGAATTCTCAAAATTCTATTGCACCTCCGCCTCCGGCGAATGAAGACTACTTTCAGGAGATCGGACAACAAATCGGATTGGATTTTGTACATACAATCGGTTCAGACCATCTTAATAACATTATTGAATCCAGTGGAGGCGGCGCTTCATTTATTGATTTTGACCAGGACGGTTATCTGGATCTTTTTTTATGCAATGGTACATGGATAGAAGGTTTCAGCAAAAGTGAAAAGCCGGAAAAGCTGCCTGAAAGTCACTTTTTCAGAAATCGCGGTAACGGAACATTTGAAGACGTTACACAGAAAGCCGGTGCCAATGATCAGGCATATTCCATGGGCGCCGCTATCGGGGATTATAACAATGATGGATATCCGGATATTTATCTCTGTAATTACGGAGCTAACTTTCTGTATAAAAATAATGGGAACGGAACATTTTCAAATGTTACAAAAAAAGCAAAGGTTGCGGGTGGAAATGAATGCAGCGTAGGAGCTGTATGGGTCGATTATGACAATGACGGATATCTTGATCTTTATGTGGGCAACTATCTTAATTTCGACCCTGAGTATAAATATTTTTATGCCCCTGATGGTTTTCCGGGTCCGATGGCATACGATAGCCAGCCTGATTATTTATTCCACAACAACGGTGATGGCTCCTTTGAAGATGTTACGCTTGCAATGGGAATAATTGATCGTGACGGAAGAGCGATGGGTGTTGGTGCAGCTGATTATGATAATGACGGATTCGTCGATATTTATGTTGCCAACGATCATACACTGAATTACCTGTGGCACAATGATGGAGGAAAAAAATTCACCGATATGGGGACCATGTCGGGTACCGCCTTCAGCCAGGCTGGTGAGGCAACAGTAAGTATGTCAGTTGATTTTGCCGATTATAATTCCGATGGATTGCTGGATATTTTCCTGTCGGATGATACCTATTGTTCCCTTTATCAGAATATGGGGAACGGGATTTTCAGCGACCAGGCATATCCCTCCGGAATTGCTACCGCTGCAGCGCAGTTTGTTGGATGGACATCGTCATTTGTTGATTATGATAACGATGGTGATGTTGATATTTTTAAGACAAACGGAGCTCTCAAACACCTTTACGGCCATGAAGATCAGTTATTTGAAAATCTGGGTGGCGGAAAATTCAAAGAAGTTTCCAGTGATCTTGGCAGCTATTTTCATGATGAATATGTTGGAAGAGGAGCATGTCTGGGTGATTATGATAATGATGGTGATTTCGATGTATATGTCGCCAACCTGAACAGCCGTGGCATGTTTCTGAGAAATAATAAAGGTAATCAAAACAACTGGCTGATACTTAGCCTTGTAGGAACAACAAGCAACCGTGATGCCATTGGAGCCAGAATTAAACTCTCCAGTGGAGGAAAAATTCAGACCACCCAGAAGAAAAGCACCTCTGGTTACCTTTCTCAGAACGATCACAGGATACATTTCGGCCTTGGTAAGGACGAGATGGTAGAGAAGATTGAGATTACATGGCCTTCAGGTAAATTCCAGTTAGTGGAGAATACAAAAGCTAATCAGATTATTACTGTTACTGAACCTTAAAACAACGATTAACAATGCGTCCGGGAATTTATATCATTTCATTGATTCTGATCAGCTCACTTTTAAGCATGACATCATGCAGAAAAGGATCAATGGATGGAATGATCATCGTTACACAGGCAATCAGTAATGACGGGAAACCCGATTATTCGACCGGAAGTTCCTGGAGGTATATTGAGCAGACACGGCTGGTGGCAATTAACCCCGGCCAGCCTGAAAACATATCTTTGCTGACAGAATCATTTTTTTCAGCACGCTCTCCTGAGATTTCATATGATGGTGAAAAGATGCTTTTTGCAGCACAGCAAAATCAGGATGATCCCTGGCAGATTTGGGAGATGGATCTTAAGAATTTGAAAGCAAGGCAGATAACTTCTTCACAGGATAACTCTATTGATCCGTCTTACCTCCCGGGTGACCGTCTTGTATTCAGCAGATCTACCCCGAATGATTCCCTCAAAGCAGGTCACTCACTTTTTACATGCAATCTGAATGGATCTGATCTTAAGCGTATCACATTCAATCCGCATGCATATTTTGCTCCCATGGTTCTGAAAGATGGCCGGATTATTTCAATAAGCAGGCAATTATTCCCTGTTCAGAATGACCCGGCTTTAATGGTTGCCAGACCAGATGGTACAAAATCAGAACTATTCTATAAAGGGTCAGACGGAAACGAACTGATAAGCAAAGGGTGGGAAACTGCAAACGGGAAAATTGTATTTATAGAAACAGACAGTGCGAAAGGTACAGGAAGCATTGTTTCAATCAACTATAACAGGCCGCTGCATTCCAGGATTAATCTCTCCTCATCAACAGAAGGTGACTTTAATTTCGCATTTCCTCTGCATGAAAACGAATTAATGGTCTCCTTCAGAAGTTCTGAAAATGAAAGGTTTGCACTATATTCATTTGATATTGAAAAAGGAACTCTTGGTAATCAGATTTATAAGAACGCTGA
>JBBQJD010000155.1:0-7250 GCA_038325595.1 Bacteroidales bacterium
TATGTAAAGGAATTTTGTCCTTATCACTTTCGAATCAAAATTCCTTTCGCTGATGTACCTGATAAGGAAGTACACAAAAAAGAAGAAATACAGGTAGCATATCAATAATAATCCACCTGCCCGTATACTTATGGAAAATGCTATACTGACAGTCAGAAACAGGATATCTGAAACAGCAATTTTCTTTTCTGAAAAAATAAGCCGGGTTGTAAAAAATATACCGGCAATGTATCCCAGTGCAAAAGGAATATCCTTAAGATTGTTAAGGCTATGCCCGATAAAAGCAGGAGTCAACGCAAACAATACTAAAACCAGGATACCTGTCATGTATCCTGAAAGCCACACCGCAAAAAAAGCTGTTATGAGAACAACGAGCCATCCTGCAATTGAACTCATCAGGTGACGTAATCTGTAAACATCCTCAATATCAAGCCATTGAGCTAATACTGTAACAAGATTATCATATGACTGGCCATAATATTTCAGATGAGAGACCGGAGTATTCAGTGCTGCCTGATCGAGGCCATCAGATTCAAAATAATCAACAACAGCGAGAGAATGGTTATAATGCAGAATTTCATCACAGGATATCCCTGCATCCCTGCTCATAATCATCATCAGAAAAAGAAGCAATGCAGCCGAGATGTAGAAGATATATTTTAATCTCGTTTCATTCATCATTGCCTGAAACACCATCATAAAACTTTTTCACAAAGTAAACAGGCCGGTTTTGTGATTCCTTGTAACCTCTGTAAACATACTCACCAAGTACGCCGAGGAAGATAAGCTGAATAGATCCAAGAAAAAATATGCTGAGAAGAGTTGATGACCATCCGATCACAGCAAATCCATATGCCTTGGCAATTAAAACATAAATTCCTGCGCCCATAAACACAAGTGCTCCAAGTGCTCCAAGGATCAGGCAAAAACGTATAGGGAACCTGGAAAAAGAAAAAATTGCGTCCGCCGCCAGAACAAACAAACTGCGAATACTCATCTTCGGGGATCCTTTGAAACGTCCTTCTCTTACATATTTAACGTATCCCTGGTTAAATCCGATGAAGGACCTGAGTCCGGGAAGATAGCGTACTTTCTCTTTCATCATCAGGAGGGCATCCACGGCTTCTCTTTTCATCATTGAGAAATTCCCTGAATTTTCCATGTCCTTTATCTCACCGATATGTTTAAAAAACAGATGAAATAAAACAGCATAGAGATTCCTGCCCCTGCTCCCCTTTCTTCCAGTCCTTTTGCCACTTACTACATCGTAGCCACTATCCCTGATCATTGAATACATTTTCGAAAGCACCTCAGGAGGATCCTGCAAATCCCCATCCATGGTAGCAACGATCTCTCCACCAGCATGCTCCAATCCCGCAGTATAAGCTGCCTGATGACCAAAATTTTTAGAAAGTGAGAGCACTTTTATCTTCCTGTTCTTTTGCTGCCAGTGCAGTAATTTCTGTAAACTCTGATCCTTGCTTCCGTCATCAACAAAGATCACCTCATAATCCGAAACAAACGATTCAAGGGCTGCAATAGTCCTTTTCACGAGTTCATCTATAAGCTTATCCTCATTAAAAACAGGAATTACAAGCGACAGCCTTGAATGCTGCCTTTTTCCGGCGTCCCTGCCTAAATAATAGGGAAATTGCATTGATCCGGCCATATTTTAAGTATCATACACTCCCTCGCCCCGATGGTAACTGAAGACAGCCAGAAACATCAGTAGGAAAGAGGTAAATTAAAGAATATTATTTTCCTGACTGAAGCCTTGCCAGAGCAAATGCAGCCTCATCTTTTAAGTCATTATCCGACACAAGCTTCTTAACAGCCTCTATTGAATAATCTGATCCAAACCAGCTGAGTTCCCGGAGCAATAGTTTCTTTGAATCTACAGTTGCTTCTCTGCTGTTCAAGACTTTAACCATCTTTTTTTCAAGATCCAGCAATCCTTCTTCATCACCTGCAAGACGACGGATGTGGTTTTGAAGATAAGTCATATTTTTGGTGCTTTTAGCTATATCATAACTTCCAATCCTGCCAAGAACATCTTCAAGTGAAGCTTCTTTGAAATCAGGACGAAGCACAGCTCCGGCAACACTTGGAAAATCATATGGCACCGGTTGAGTTACATTTCCGGTCACAGCCCATTCAGCTCCTCGCTGAAGTGTAGTAATAAAACCGGCACATTGCATTGCCGGACCGCCATTTTCCTCTGCATGACCCATTGCAGTATGAAAGATCCTTCCCTTCTCATAATTGATTACCATAAGTATTGGTTCATCCCTCATTGTGCCGCCTCCCAGACTGCTGTCAGCAAAAGCTGTTGCAAGGATCGTCATGTTTTTGCCCGGTCCCCGGAGCTGGCTGTACAACTCATCATTTCCGTGCAGCCATCTGTCAGGTAATCCAAGAGTTATCGGATGATCAGCTACTCTCTTTCTGACAACAAACTCTCTTCTTTGTCCGTGTGATCCTCCAGGTCCGGCTGCTGTGTCAATAATAAGCTCATTTTTCTGGTAATACATATAAGGACCATCTTTTTCATTACGGTCGCCCCATCCGCCAAGTCCGGTAATTTCATTGTATTCCTTCCAGGCCGGAAAAGAATTGTTGGCAGCATGATAGATTACCACACCTCCACCGTTCCTGACAAAATCCAGAAATCCTTCATTTGTTTTCTCTGACCATGAGTCGCCATTGTAATCAAGTACAACCAATTTATATTTCGAAAAGTCAGGATCAAATGTGTTCATATCTCCGTCTTTTTCAGGAGTTTGCAATATCTCTGCAGAAAACATTCCCGTGTTCTCGAGTATCTGTTTCAGAACAGGAGAGCTTGCCTGCCAGTTATGATTATTCTGGCCTGTGATTATCAGGGTTTTATAAGATGCCGTCTCCTCCTTGCATGAGGAAATAAAAGTTAAGAGTACGGCTGCAATTATAAGTAAGTAATGTTTCTTCATCTTCTTTAGAATTAAACTGTTGGTAAGGTCCATGGCTGACGGTAAGGATGGCCAAGAAGGCGGCTTGCCCTGTGATTTCCTGTTATTTCTTCTTTTGCAGGATCCCATTTGATAACCTCCCCGGTTGTCATGGCAATCTCACCCAATAATCCTACGGATATTGCTCTGTAAGCTACTTCAACAGGGGCAATTGCCTGTTTTCCTGAACGGACACAATCAACAAAGTTCTGCCAATGGTTATCGCTCTTGTACAAATGAATTTCATTCTCTCCAATGACTTCTTCCAGAATCTTTGGATCGGAAGCTGTTAAAACATCTCCCCTGTCGACATGGATCCAGCCAAGATCGCCATACCAGGTTGTTCCCATCCCATGTTTCATCCTTGATGCATTGGCGACACGCATTTCAATTCCATTTTCATACTTGCAGAGAAAGTCATATTCAACAGGTACATTGTAAATACCTTCAACAGGATAAACTCCTTCTCCTGCAATCTCAACAGGCCCGGTATGTTCCAAACCGGCTCCCCAGTTCGCAATATCAATGTGATGTCCGGCCCAGTCAGTCATCTGACCTCCTGAATAATCGAGAATCCAACGCCAGTCCCAGTGAGAAACACCACGGTAAGGAACCTTTAAAGCAGGTCCGAGCCACATCTCCCAGTTCAGTTCAGACGGAACATCCATTACCGGAGGTGTACCAATACCTTTGCTTCCATCGGGTAATCCGACTTCAATATACTTTATTTTTCCTGCTCTTCCGTTTATTGCCAGTTCAGCACCCCTGTGGAAGTGAGGCTGGGAACGCTGCCAGCTACCCGTCTGCCAGATTATATTATTATTCTTTACGGCTTTAACAATGGTTTGTCCATCTTGAATAGTTCTGCAAATTGGCTTTTCTCCATAGACATGGAATTTTTTATTTGCTACTTCAGTATAAATTATTCCATGCCAGTGGTCGGGCAAGGCCAGTGAAACTGCATCCGGTTTTTCCTTCTCGAGGAATTCACGATAATCGCCGTACGAGCGGCAATCAGTGTTTTTGTTGGCCTGGTCGACTGTTTCTTTGGCCTTCGCGAGCCTTGAGGAATCCACATCGCACACTGCTACAAACCGGACGGCATCCTTTAATCTTAAAAAGTCCCGCATGTTGGCCATTCCCTGCGATCCGGTGCCGATGGCGCCAATAACGATACGATCGCTTGGAGCAATTCTCCCGCTTCTTCCGAAGGCTGATGAAGGAATTATATGGGGCAGCACTACAGCACCAGCCACCATACCGATTGACCGTTTAACAAATTCTCTTCTTGATGAATAGTCTGACATATTGATTAATTTTAATAATACTATACCGTAATGTATTGAAATTCAAATTATAACAGGCGTTCCCGGAACCGGCGTTTCGAAAACCATATCCACTGGTCCGAACTCAATTTTTGCCGGACCAAGATCCATATCAGACTTAAAAATCTGGTCCCAGGTAATTGCCTGTCCTGTATAAGCTGCTGTCCTTCCCATTATAGCAGTCAGAGTTGAGATTGCCGTCTGTTCACCTTCATTCACATAATTACCCGTACGGATCGCATGAACCAGATGCATATGCTCCTGTACATAGGGAGGGATCTTTATCTGGTTCATCGGATTTCCATTTTCATCAACAGGGTATTCAAATTGCCATTTTACTTTTCCCTGATGGTCCCAGATCGTATTCTGACAATTTGTATAACCCTCAGTTCCCATTATAAGCTCACCTGTTCCATTCGCGCAGCTGTCGATCTGACGGCACATGCTATGAGAACTTACCCCGTTGCCATAATCGAAATCCACGCTGAAAAAATCATACTGATCACCGGTAACTCTCCTGTGACGGCCGCCATAACCAATTGCCTTTTCGGGATGTTTTCCCATGAACCAGTTTATGACATCTATATTATGAACATGGGTGTCGAGGATATGGTCACCACATAACCAGCAGAAATTGTTCCAGTTACGGATCATATATTCCATATCGTCCCATCCTTCCTCACGTTCACGGAACCAGACATGATCCTGGTTCCAGTATGCCTTTGCGGAGGTGATTGTGCCTATAGCGCCATTCATTACCTGCCTGTAAGTCTCAATATAATCTTCCTGATGACGTCTCTGGGTGCCTGTAACAACACACAAACCGATAGCTTCTGCTTTCTTTGCCGTTGTGATTATCGAACGGATGCCAACCGGGTCAACAGCCATTGGTTTTTCCAGAAAGGCATGCTTATTATTGGCTACAGCCTCCATGAAGTGTTCAGGTCTGAACTGAGGTGGTGTTGCAAGTATCACGACATCCACATCAGGAAGAGCCATAAGTTTTTTATAACCATCAAACCCTGCAAAACAGTTTTCTGCGGGTATCGGAAGGTTGAATGAAGCAAATCTTTCCCGGCAGGCATCGATCTTGTCCTGAAAAACATCTGCAAGTGCAATTATCTCCAGATCAGGACCTGCACTTATAAAATTAATTGCTGCCCCTGTTCCTCTTGCGCCTGTACCAACAAGGCCTGCTCTCAGTTTTTTACCTTTCGGGGCACCTTTCAAAACAGGAGGAAGTCCCAATGATGCCGTTTCATCCTTTCTCTTACACGCTGAAATCAATGCTCCTGCTCCAGCAATTCCAATTCCTGCAAGAGCTGTTTTGCCAATAAATTTTCGTCTGTCAATATTCTTCATAATTTAAAACTATGATAACAATTATGGTGTTTTTACAATTTCCCCTTCACATACCACCCTGAAGCCTACATCTATGCAATCAGAATACCACCATATGCTTTTTGGCATCTGAGGATCAGTAACGAGCCATGCTTTTGTTCTGGTAAAATCACGGGCTGTGCTCCTGACATCCTTTGCATCACTTTTAAAAGATCCACCGCGGATTACATGCTCCTGGCCTGAAGCTGGTCCCCTCGGATTTACAAGTAAAGAATCAACTTTGTAGAAATCGGCAGAATAAAAATCGAGGCAAAACTCAGCAACATTACCAGACATATTTTTTAATCCAAACGGATTTGCCTTCACTGATAATGGTTCCTTGGTTTTAGACGAACTATTAAGCTTATAGACAACGTGTGAAGCTATGTTTGAAGTATCGGGACCAAGGAGCTTTCTTAAAAAACCTGTTGATGAGTAATCCTTAGGATCTCCGGGGAAGAAATAAGGAGTTTCAGTTCCTCCGCGGCAGGCGTACTCCCATTCAGCCTCAGTAGGAAGTCTGTATTTCTTTCCTGTAACCTTAGTAAGCCATTGGCAGTACACATTTGCTGCATGCCACGACATGGTAATAGCAGGCCTCGAACCTTTACCCCATCCCTGATCAGGAGCGCCCCATGGAGGAGTAGCTCCGGAAATTGCATCAATATTCTTTTTTGTAACAACCTGACCTTCGGTTCGTCCCTGAGAACCAGTTGCCCTGAAAAATGCAAGATATTCATCCCAGGTGACTTCATTTTCCGATATCCAGAATTGAGATAAATTAACTTTACGTACGGGTCCTTCATCATCTTTCCGGAAATGCTCACTCTCGGGACTTCCCATTTCAAAGTCGCCTCCCGGAAGTGCTACCATGTCGAACGAAACGTTTGAACCGGGGATCTTTTCAGTGAAATTCTCAAATTTCCCGATCTTTGCCGGTTCTGTGAAGAGAACCTGACTGGCAGATATAGTAACACCGAATCCTGTATCATGTGCATGGACCGCATTCCTGTTATAATGACCAACATTCAGATGACAGTTTATGCAATTCAGCGGATCATTGCTCATTGTGTAAAACAGGTGTGCATTGCCTCCATTGACAGATAAAGTAACCGGGAAAAGATTCTGATGGCATTTGAGACAGGATTCTTCATAAACAAATCCCTTTGCTTTCTCAAGCAGCTTTTTTGATTCCCAGTCAATCTCCGAAGTGTCTTTGAAGAGATATCCGTAAATATCAATCAGCCCGTGTTTAGCTTTTGCATAAAGGTAACCATGACCTTCAGGAGGAAGATGACATTCGGTACAATGGACTGTAACGCCTGATTTATTGTTAAAATGTGTGGATAATTTCCAGCTTTGGTCAGCATGAGGGTGAACATGACAGGAAATGCAGTATTTATCAGTGGATGTATAGGACACAACTGCTTTTCCTGATCTCAGCACAATTAAGGCAATGATGAAACCTGCAATAATATGCCAGACCTTTTTGCGGGAAAAAGGATGGCGTCGGTTGTTTTTTGAATTCATACTGACCGGAAAGATTCAATTAAAGTTT
>JBBQJD010000156.1:0-7225 GCA_038325595.1 Bacteroidales bacterium
TTTAATAACAGTACCCTGGCTGTCATTTCTTAGCAGAAAGCTACGCGGTGGGAAAGGGTACTTTTCCAGATCGACCCTGCCCCCAACAAACAGGTCAAGGTCTCCATCCTTGTCAAAATCACAGGCAGTTACCTGCGATCCGCAAACCCTGTTATCAGGCAGAGCATATTTATTTAAGGTGAAGTTGCCTTTTCCGTCATTCGAATACAGCCTGTCTGCATAAAACTGGTTGCCGGGAGGCAGACCCGATCCGCCACTTACAACATATAGATCATTATCCCCATCATTATCGGCATCAAAGAGCAGGGAACCCATGTCCTCATAATTATTATTTCCCGGTAAAGAGGAGGAAATGAATTTACCTGACTTCTCCTGGATAAATATTTTACCTGAAAATCCGGTTGATCCTCCGATAAAAAAATCATCCAGGCCATCCGAATTCATATCGCCAACGGCAATGCCCGGTCCTTCCTTTGAATATTGATGAGGCACAAGCGGCTGTATGTCAAAATCAATGAACTCACGTTCTGAGTGGACATAATCGGTATTTATTTTTCCTGTTACTGATGTAAATAATGTTTTATTATTTTCTGAGATAACCTGTTGTCTCCTGCCAGGGATTGCATCTTTGTAATTCAGCAATAAGGTCTGATCAGTTTTCACATCAGTTAATAATTGTTTTTTCCCATCTGGCCATGTTATAATCAGAGAATCGACAAGGCTGATTCCACCAAGTCCGAAATGAGTTTCCGGATCAACCATTGATTGAAATCCTCTTATTGGAAAATGCTCGTAATATTGTTGCTTACCAGAATAGAATAAATTAATTTTTGAACCGATACCTCCATTATTCAATGAATCTCCCGACAAAATGATGCTTAAAAAATGGTTATCATCATTAACTAAACCATCCACGATTGTTGTATTCTCATAAATTGAGGCTTTGTCATTAATATTATTCAGCACCAGGTCGAGATCACCATCATTATCGAGATCAGAGAATGCTGATCCTGTCGAATATAATGGTTGACTCAGACCCCATTCAATTGTCTGATCATCAAAGATAAGGCCTCCGGAATTTTTGAAGATGAAATTAGGTTTCTTTACATTGCCCTTTTTATTCAGCTCATTCATAAGAACTTTATACAGGACGCTGAATTCGATGTCCGGATTCTCTTTTATCTTTTTCTGCCACAGCTGTGCAAAATCCATATTGGTCATATCATGATGGATTCCGTTCCCTATGAAAAGATCCTTGTATCCATCGTTATCGAAATCTGCAAACAGCGGAGCCCAGCTCCAGTCGGTTTCAAATACCCCTGCCATTTGTCCTACTTCACTGTATCTGTACCTGCCTTCTATCTTTCCATTATTAAGCTGAAGAACATTCTGGACATATTGATGTGAGTATCCTTTGCTGACTTCCTGCATATACCTTTCAAAGCCACGCATATTCCCGGTCATTATCCTTTTCCTGTAGTAATCCTCAGGTTGCATATCGAGAGTGAATATATCAATTAATCCGTCATTGTTAAAGTCAGCTATATCCACGCCCATTGTACTGTTACTGGTGTGTTTGAAATATTTATTGCTTATTTCTTTGAACGTCCCGTTGCACTGATTTACATATAGAAGATCATTTGAAATGTAATCGTTTCCTACATAAATATCAGGCCATCCGTCTTTATTAATATCACACACAGCTGCTCCCAGACCAAACCCATCCCATGTAATTCCCGCCTCTTTCGAAACATTGTGAAAAGCCGGTAGCCCTGTACCAGCATCAATACCGTCATTCCTGTATAATCTGTCGGTGTTGATCATCGATCCGTCATTCTTACGCTGCCTTATAGCATTTTTATTCGGTATTATCATGGCAGCTGTAACAAGGTATACATCAAGGTCTCCATCCCTGTCATAGTCAAAAAATTCAGCCTGGGTTGAATAGCCGTTATCATCAAGACCAACTGCAGCTGCGCATTCTGTAAAAGTCAGCTTCTCACTGTTCCCGCTACTGATATAAAGTAAATTATGATAATCATAATCGATATTGCCTGCAGCGCAGAGATAAATATCCAGCCAGCCATCCTGGTTAATATCCACCATGCTAACACCGGTAATCCATTTACCTGTTGTATTAATTCCGCTTTCCTCAGTGATGTCGGTAAAAAAAAAATTCCCTTTGTTCAGATATACTCCGCATTTTGTCATGTTAGCACCAAAGACAATGTCGCTAAGTCCGTCATTATTCAGATCTCCGATGGCAAGGCCGGCTCCGTTATAATAATACTCATAGAAAATGGAGTTTGCACTGTCTGTCTCCTGCAGCTGATTCCTGAATTTAATCCCGCTTTCCCGAGGAGGGACACTACGGAACAGCGCATTAGAATCACGTTCAACGGTCTGGTCACTTTGCCGGCAGGCAAAAACAATGATGGCCATGGAAATCATAAGGAACAGAATCGTAAAATACTTTGAACCTCTCATTAAATGAACTTTAGGAACAATATGCTTACAGTTTCTGTCAGGCAATCCTCAATCACTAAAATATTATGAAAAAAATTCAAAAAAATTGCCACCCTACTTGAAAATCAGGTGGCAATCTCCTATTAACCTAAACTAAACCTCTATGGTCTTGTATATCCCGGATTCTGGGTAAGACTCTTATTCAGCCGCAGGTCTTTCTGCGGGATAGGCATAAGATAATCATCCTCGGAATAATTTGGCAGATAATTAGGATCTGTGACCTGATCCAGTATCCTTTTACGGCAGATGTCGAACCATCGGTCATATTCAAAACAGAGTTCCAGGCTTCGCTGATTGATCACAGCGTCATCAAACTCTCCTTGCGACATTGCAGTTGTGAACAATGGGTCGGCCGCATTCGGGACCCCTCCTGTAGCTCTTTCCACGATCTGGTTTACAGCATCACATGCAGCTTGAGTTGGTCTGTTTGCCATATTCTCCGCCTCGGCAAAAAGCAATAAGACATCTGCATACCTTAAGATAGGCTGAGACTGATATGAAACGTTCTTTTCCATATTTTCAGGTGTATCATAAAGATATTTCCTTATATAAGGCGCTGATTTCCCCCAGTCGAGATATGTGGTGCCAGTTCCGAACCAGTGGTCCTCAAGCAACAGGTAAGCATGCTTACGGGGTTCTTCAGGAAAAGCTTCGCCCCAGATTTTTTCTGCAGTCACATCTCCCCAGCCTCCTGCCATATCGCCCGGCAACCATATCTGAGGTTCAATTACATATTCCTCTTCCGAGTTATGAAAGGCCCACATAAATTCAGGACCCAAATCATATTCCATATTAAATACATCTGCCACATCGGGGACAAGGCTGTAACGTCCTCCATCCATAACCTCTTTTGCCATATCCCTTGCCTTGGCGTAGTTGGCTGTTGCGTTCAAAGGAGCAGTCGCCATGGTTATATATACTTTTGCAAGTATTCCCCTGGCCACATCGGCATTAGGGCGTGCATTCTGACCATCTGGCCATACATCGGGAAGATTTTGAGTGGCAAAAAGCATGTCTTCCACGATCTGATCGTATACATCAGCAACCGAGGATCTGACAATATCACCTTTTATAACATCCGTATCTTCAAGTATTAGCGGTACCTCACCATAAAGCCTGACAAGCCAGAAGTAATTGAATGCTCTCAGGAATTTTGCCTCAGCCATCAGCTGGTCTTTTGTCTCCTGAGATACTCCTGCACCTAACTGATCTTCAACAAGGGCTTTAATGGCTGGATTGAGATCAGCAATGGCCTGGTAATGTTTCTGCCAGCTACCGGCGGCATCATTATCGCCTATCGCCAGGTCTCCTCCATATAACTGATCATCCTGTGATGGCCATTCCGGAGAATTCATCCAATCGTAAAACTGCCATCCGCCCCATAGTCTTTGCATTGAACTGACAAATGCCGATTCAACCTGTGCCGGTGTTTTAAAAAAGTTGTCAGGACCGACAAAGTCGGTGGGTTTCTCTTTAAGCTTTTCACATCCGGTAAAAAGAAGGAGAAATACTCCCGACAACATTACCAGACTTGATATTTTCGATATTTTTCTTTTCATGATCGTAAATTTAATGTTGTTAGAAAGTAAAGTCAGCGCCAAAGGTGTACATTCGTGAAGTCGGATAAACACTCTGGTCAATCCCTATGGTAGCATCATTAGTCGGGAACTGTGCTATTTCAGGATCGTATCCCGAATAGTCGGTCAGTGTTATCAGGTTTGTCCCGGTGAAAAATAACCTTGCTTTTGAAAATCCGATCTTCTTTAGCAGGGAAGGCTGAAAATTATAAGCAAAAGTTATAGTTTTCAGTCTTGTAAATGAGGCATTCTCAACCCATCTTGAAGAGGCTCCGGAACTATTCCCTAATAGATATTTGTTAACCAGATTCTGAGACTGAACCCACGCTCCGTCATATAGTGCAGGAACTTCAGTATCCTGATTTTGAGGAGTCCAGTAATCCCATAGTATAGGATGATTACCTTCATAGGTTTCCCTTCTTATCCTTGTAGTATTAAACAGATCAGCGCCATAAGCACCTGTAATAAGGAATGACAGATCAAAGTTTTTGTATGTAAAGAGGTTGGTCCAACCGATCGTAAAATCAGGGTAGCCATAGCCAATTGTTGTTTTATCGAGTTCATTGACCACTCCGTCGGGGACTCCATCAGGCCCTGTAAGGTCGGCATATTTCGGCTGGCCCGGGAGCTGCCCGTAATCTCTTGCTGCAACATCCTCATCAGCGCCCCATAAGCCAAGGAACTTATATCCTTTCATCTGACCAAAAGGCTGGCCAACTTCCAGGAACATATATTGGGAGCCAAGATTATAACCTCCTGATGTAGGGGTATAGCCTATTCTTTTTATTCCGGGCCCCAGGTCAAGTACCTCATTGCGGTTCATGGTGAAATTCACTGATGTGTTCCATCTGAAATTCCCGACAATGGGATCGCCGCCTATCATTATCTCGAGCCCTCTGTTTTCGATAGATCCTATATTGTCAATGACACTTGAAACACCTACATAATCCGGCAACTGCCTTGGCATAAGAAGATCTTTTGTAACCTTCCGGTAAACATCAACTGTTGAGATAAGTCTCCCTTTGAATAATGATATATCAATCCCTATATTGCTCTGGGCTGTTGATTCCCATTTCAGATCAGGATTAGCGATACCTGAAATACCGAACCCGATATTAAGATTTTGCCCGTTCATGTATGGATATCTGTACCATTCACCTGATCCGAGTCTGGACAGTGATCCATAGGGGCTGATACCCTGGTTACCTGTAATACCGTAACTGACTCTCAGTTTCAGGTCAGTGATAACCTCTGAATCCTGAAGAAAGCCTTCCTGTGAAATCCTCCATGCCAGCGAACCTGAAGGGAAGTAACCCCATTTGTTGTTTTCACCGAAAACCGATGAACCGTCAGCCCTGTAACTTACCGTAAGGAGGTATTTGTCCAGCAGGCCATAATTTATTCGTCCCATAAATGAGGTCAGTGCCCTTTCACCGCGCCAGGAGTCAACTGACACTGATTTGGCTCCATCCATATTGTCCGTACCAAGCTGGTCAACCAGGAAGTTCTGTCCGGACATGGAATTGCCGAACCAGGTACTCATTATTTCCTCAACAACCCCTGTAACTGTAATATGATGAATTCCAACAGTTTTATCGTAAGTAAGAATATTTGTATTCTGGTAAAGATTGCTGAAAGAGTTATTGACGCTCCCGACTCCGTTCATTGCAAAGCCGTTACGGGTTTTTGTATTTTCGTACATGTTATTATACTCGTTTGCAAAAGTCCCGCCACCCATAATTTTCAGGGTAAGTCCCTTTGCAATCTTAAAATTCAGGAAAACATTTACGTTATTCTGGTATGTCGGATTCTCGATCAATGTCTCCAGAGCTGTTGCCACCGGATTCCATGTATCATAGGCGCCATACCCGGGCCTGTGCCTCGCGTAGTTGCCAAACTCATCATATACCGGTTCAGTGGGAGCCCACCTGGGCGCATTGTTAACAGTGGTAAATAAATTTGCATTGAACGGTGGGGATTTATATCTTTCATTTGTATACGAATAGTTCAGGCCGAAGTCGACCCAGTCAGTGATGTCAGCAGCCAGGTTTGCCCTTAATGATAACCTGTTGTAGCCTGAGTTCAACAATATTCCCTGATGATCGAGGTAGCCGGTTGAAACCATGTATTTAAGCTTGTCTGTTGCTCCGCTAATGGCCAGATTGGTGGTCTGCATTACACCCATTTCATATATCTCATCCTGCCAGTCGGTTCCTCCGTTTTTCTCATAATATGCAATATCAGCATCAGTAAAGTAGTACTTAGGTGTCTGGCCATTCTGTGTTCCAAAACTATTAACAAAGTTATTGTACTTTGCAAATGAAGCTGCATCCATAACAGGGAGCTTACGAGCCAGTTTTTGAAACCCTAAACTGTAGCCAGCCTCAATAACAGGCTTACCAGTCTTTCCTAACTTGGTAGTTATCAGTATGACACCGTTTGCACCCCTGGAGCCATAAACTGCTGTGGCTGAAGCATCCTTTAAAATCTCCATAGATTCTATATCATTAGGATTCAGCTGATTGATATTAGCCCCCTGCAGACCATCAACAATGATCAGAGGATCATTACCTCCATTTATTGAGTTACTGCCCCTGATGCGAATCAGTGTGTTACCTCCGGGAGAGCCGTCAGTATTAAGGATAAATACACCTGTTGCCCGTCCCTGTATAGCCTGGTCAACCCTTTGTGTGGGTAGCTGCAGGAGTTGCTCTGTCTTGATGGAACTGACAGATCCTGTCAGATCGCTTCTTCTGACAGTACCATAACCTGTTACCACAACTTCCTGGAGAGCTTTCAGATCGGACTCAAGTGCAACATCTACTACGTTCCTTCCGTTAATTTGAATATCCTGCGCAACATAGCCGATGTACGAAACCTTTATTGTACCGGTGAGGTTTGGGACATTAAGGGAATATTTACCATTAATGTCGGTCATTACACCGATGGTGGTTCCTTCGAGGACAACATTAACACCGACCAGCGGTTCTGAGGTTTCTGCATCGGTTATAGTTCCTGTAACTTTTAGCTGCTGAAGAGCTGAAATCTCACCGGACCCTGTTGCTGACACAGGTAAATTCATTATGGCAATTGATACCATAATGAATGCAAATCTCATAACC
>JBBQJD010000157.1:0-7149 GCA_038325595.1 Bacteroidales bacterium
GTTCATATGTGGTCGTTTTTGAAAAATATCACTCATGTAAAAATAAAAATGTTAATTTCGAAAGACAAATTGTTAACAACACCTGATTTTTTAACTTTAGGCACTCCAAACTTTAGTTCACTTTAGGCACTGATTAGTTACGATAAATTAAGAAAAATCTGCTTCTATGAAAAAAATATTAATCACATCCCTGTTTCTCATCTTGATTTCAGTGGCAGGACAAGCCGGAAGGTCCAATGTTCCTGAGGATCTTGAAAGTGCACAATCACAGTCAGTACAGGAAAACCTGGTAACGGCAACTACAACCAGGTCAACACGGCTTTTCGGAGCCAAAGATGATCTCACAACAGTCATTCTCGTTATTCCATCCGGCTCGGTTGTAACCATTCTGGGAACTGACAGCACATACTTTCAAGTTGCATTCGAAGAAAATGAAGGCTACATTTTCAAAAAACATGCAACAATAGATAAATCAAAGGCAAGTCAATCACAATTCAATCCAAGAAAGGTTTCGGAAGAAGCACAGAATCAACATAATACTGAAGCCCGCAATCAACAGAACCAAAATCAATATAATCAGCAGAATCAGCAAAATCAGAATAATAATCAAACGCAGCAGAATCAGTACGAACAACAGGCTCTGCAAGGGAATCAGAACCAGGGAATGAACAGGTTTTCTTATCTTGAAAATAAATATGGTACCAACATGGCTACAAAACTGATCTCAGGGAAGATATGGAAAGGGATGAATACCGAAATGGTGAAGGACAGCTGGGGCAAAGCCCAGAAAATAAATCGTGTTATCAGCGGAAATACGATAAAGGAAGAATGGATTTACAGGAACAGCTGGCTGTATTTTGAGAATGATGAACTTATTGAGTGGGGAGCTGCAAAGAGGTAAGATTCATAACCATGATTATGCCTGTTTAATCGGTCATCCAGATCTTCCGTCTGACCATGGTAATATATGTCAAGTGTGTTGGAGTAGATGATGTAGACGTTGTAGCTCATAAAAAAAGGAAGCAGTAAACTTCCTGTTTTAATTGAGCGGGAGACGGGACTCGAACCCGCGACCCCGACCTTGGCAAGGTCGTGCTCTACCAACTGAGCTACTCCCGCAAATTCACGGGCAAAAATAAGAAATTTTTTTTATCTGCAAGTACAAGGCGAAAAAATAAGATCAATTTAGATTGCACAAAGAGTGCTTTTATTAATGAATGTAATTTTTGTTACATAAGTCATTGAATTAGAGTTTAAATATTTTTACTTTGCACCTCAACTAATATGAAAGTCAACTATCCTTAATTTTTGAACAATGAAAAACTCATTTTTTTCTATTGTCATCTTTATGATCCTAACCCTGTTCTCCTGTAAGCAGGAAACAGAGAAAAACGGATTATCAATCCCATTTGAAAAATATACTCTTGAGAACGGAATGACTGTTATTCTCAATGAGGATAAATCAGATCCGATTGCAGCTCTGGCCGTTCTGTACCATGTAGGTTCGAGCCGCGAAGTTCCCGGAAAAACCGGTTTTGCTCACCTGTTCGAACATATGATGTTCCAGAAATCGGAGAATGTTGGTGAAGATCAGCTTTTCAAGCTCATCCAGGGTGCAGGTGGTGAACTTAACGGGGGCACCGGTCAGGATGCCACCATTTATTTTGAAGTGGTGCCAAAGAATGCTCTTGAGATGGCGCTGTGGCTCGAATCTGACAGAATGGGTTTTCTGGCCAATACGGTTACTGCTGCTGCATTTGTCAACCAGCAGAATGTAGTTCAGAATGAAAAACGCCAGAGTGTTGATAATGCTCCTTATGGTTTCAATGAATATCTTATACTTAAGAATCTTTATCCTGCAGGTCACCCATACAGCTGGGATGTAATCGGGGAAATGGAAGATCTGACAAATGCAACTGTTGAAGATGTAAAAGCTTTTCATAAGAAATTTTATTCACCCAATAATGCCACTCTTGTCATCAGTGGTGATATAAGCAAAGAAGAAGTAAAGCCACTTATTGAAAAATATTTTGGTGAAATTACCAAAGGTGAACCTGTTGAAAAAAGGAGTGCTATGCCTGCAATACTTTCATCAACAGTTAAGCTTTATCATGAAGATAATTTTGCAAAAGCCCCGCGTCTGACACTAACATTCCCGACAACTGAACAGTATTCAAAAGATGCCTATGCACTTGATTATCTTGGCAATCTGCTTTCTGACGGAAAGAAGACCCCTTTATACAAAATACTGGTAAAAGAGAAAAAGCTGACTTCTTCAGTTTCGGTCTGGAACAGCTCCCAGGAGCTTACTGGAAGCTTCACCATCTCAGTAACAGCCAATCCGGGTGTAAACCTGACCGAAGTTGAAAAAGCAATATTTGAGGCATTCGATCTCTTCGAAAAAGAAGGTTTCTCCGAAGATGATCTTACCAGGATAAAAGCAAGGAATGAAGTCAACTTCTACAGCTCATTCAGCAGTATCCTGAACAAAGCATTTACCCTCGGACAGTATCAGATGTATAAATCTGATCCACAATTCCTTACAGAAGATTTTAAGAACACACAGGCGGTTACAATGGCGGATGTGAAAAATGTGTTTGAAAAGTATATTAAAGGGAAACATTTTGTAGAGACCAGTTTTGTACCAAAAGGAGAATCAGCATTTATAGCTGAAAATTCTGTGAATGCCGGCATTGTGGAAGAAGACGTGACAAAAGCTGCAGAAGTCAAAGCCGTGACAATGACGGAGGAACCTATTGTCAAAACTCCCACAAAATTTGACCGTTCTGTTCAGCCTCCGTTTGGTCCCGATCCTGAAGTAACAATTCCCCCGGTATGGAAAGGTTCTCTTGCAAATGGCATGACAATATGGGGTATTACACAAAATGAACTGCCACTCATCCAGTATTCAATTGTTATTGATGGAGGCCGACTTCTTGATGAACCGGTAAAAGCGGGAGTTGCTAATCTGACTGCGCTCGTGATGAATGAAGGAACAAAGAATAAAACACCTGAAGAACTTGAAGATGCAATCAGGCTGCTTGGCGCCAGTATTTCAGTTTCCTCAGGTAATGAAAACATAACAGTAAGGGTAAGCTCTATTGCCCGCGATTTTGAAAAAACCCTGAGTCTCGTAGAAGAAATGCTCCTCGAACCACGCTGGGATGAGGAACAGTATAATCTTGCAAAAAGCCGTGTCATTAATACTATTAAACGCAACCGGGCTAATCCAGGTTATCTGGCAACAACAACACTGAACAAGCTTATTTTTGGTGAAAACAGTATCCTGTCGGTTGAACCAGCAGGAACAGAAAGTACTGTCGAATCAATAAATTTAGATGATCTTAAGAATTTTTATGATAAAAACTTTTCTCCTACAATCTCCAGGTTCCTGATTGCCGGGGATATTGAACAGCACAGGGTTGAAGCAGCCCTCGCAGAGATCAATACACGCTGGAAGGCTAAAGAAGTAGCCTTACCGCTGATAAAGACGCCTGAACCTCCTGCAAAATCGCAGATATATTTTGTCAATGTTCCGGGAGCAAAACAGTCAGTTATTAATATAGGAGGTCCATCGTTGCTACGGACCAATCCGGAATTTAATGCTGTTTATGTCGCAAATTACAAACTGGGAGGTTCATTCAATGGCATATTTAACCTTATACTGAGAGAGGAAAAAGGATTTACCTATGGAGCAAGGTCAGGTTTTAACGGAGCAAAGAATTTTGGAGTATTCAGTGCCTCCTCTATGGTTCGTACCAATTCAACACTTGAATCGGTAAATATCTTCAAAACCGAGATGGAAAAATATCGTGAAACCATTCCTCAGGATTATATTGATTTCACAAAATCAGCACTGTTAAAGAGCAATGCCCGCAATTTCGAGACACTGTACAATCTTCTGGGAATGCTGAATACAATGACAGCATACAATTTGCCCGATGATTATATCAAACAGGAAGAGGCTTATATTAAAGAGCTTACGATAGACAAACAGGTAGAAGTTGCAAAGAAATATATCGATCCTTCCAGGATGTACTATGTTGTCGTGGGAGATGCTAAGACTCAGCTTAAGGAACTTGAAAAAGTTGGTTTCGGCAAGCCCGTTCTGGTTAATTAATTTATTTGTATCTCTCTGTGCAACTCTGTGGAACTCTGTGTAACTCTGTGTAACTTCTTGTTTTTTACTAAGTTACCAAATGAGCCATACAGTTTTCACAGAGTATCACAGAGATAGAAAATCAATTTTATTTAAAGATATTTTATCTTAAATTTGCATACCAAAATATCCACCGGAAATAGTTGCCCGGATGGTGGAATTCCCGCCGAAGCGGGACGGGGTCCGACACACAGGACCTTGTTGAGTGAGAAGATAAGATAATTCCGCCCGGATGGTGGAATGGTAGACACGCAGGACTTAAAATCCTGTGACCATAACGGTTGTGCGGGTTCAAGTCCCGCTCCGGGTACAGAAAAAGAGCGAGAGTGAGAGCGAGCACTCTCGTCTCTTTTTCCTCACTTCTTCCACCGTAGCTTTAGCAAAGGTGGAAGACTCACACTCACACTTTTTTGATCAGATACCTTTGACAGATTTAAAAACATAAACACATCCAAGCATGTCTGCCACGCTGACTGCAACACGTTCTCCATCAGGAGATACCGCTACACGGACTGGCTGAGTGTTGCTGAAGATAGGATCCTTTTCCGGTGCGATCACCGTCCTTCCAACCTCACGAAGTCCCGTTTTATCACTATAATGGAAGAGATTACCAAGATCATTTGGATCACCGGAAACACCATAGGCATGACCATTTGCAACTGCTATCTGATGAACAGGGCCATGTACTCCGACTGCACCAAGTGCATAGGTTGATTTCGTTTTTTCGTGATATAATGCTAAACATCCGTCATCTGTACCTATTATCCATGAATGCTTATCCCATCGTGCAAAGGCAGAAATACATGTCTTGAACTGCCTTCCCTGCCGTGCAGGCGGATGAGCCTCTTTCAGAACCTCCGGAATTTTATCATTTTCTCCTGTCAGGTCAAATGAGTGCTTGGTTTTTTCCAGAATCTGAAAATCTGATGATGCTTTTGTACTGTATGTTCCCGAGGGAAGCTGAAGAATTAAAGTCTCCGGTCCGGTCCATTCAAGGTTTTGAACAAAAGAGCCGGAACCCCTTCCAAACTGGTGCCAGAGCCTGATCCCGAAGACCTCCCCGGACCGTACTCCCATTTCGGCCTGTTCCCTGAGGAATTGCTCGTATTCCGCAATATCCTTTTTAAAAGCCATATAAGGAGCGGAAGCTTCATCAAAGTTATCGAGAGGATAAAAATCTTTTCCGTCACTATATGGGAGGTAAGCAGTTACATCCCTGACGCGCTGTGCCCGTTTGTATGTTCCCTCAGTCAGGCTCTTCTGGAGGTAGCGGGTATTGACAGCAATAATTCCGGGCATATCATCACCGTGATTGGAATCTGCAATATGGAGCACATCATTACTGTCAATATGCATTTCACTTACACATGCAGTGACCCGTTCCGGTGTACCGATCAGGCCAACATATTCAGGTTCCTTCCCTTTCATGATATCCCAACGAAAGAGGTGTGCCATAAAACCGACTGCCTCATTGAGTGGGCACAATGTGGCTTGCCAGAGTATCCCTTTTGAATCGAACGCCAGTCCTTTCTGCATCATCCAGGGGGCTGATTGAATGAAAGAAGCAGGGCGGTAGTCGCCAAACCGTTCGAATTGAAGCGTCTCAGGATCATAGGCATAGAGCCTTTGACTCCAGTGCAAACCCAGCAGGATCCTGCCATCAGGCATGTCAGCATGATGTGCCAGAATCCTGTGACCACGCCAGAGAGGATGTTCTTCAGGTTCTTTTGCGAGTACACCAAGGTCAGTTATTTTGTAATCGTCGACAGAAATATGGAATACCGTACCGGAACGGGTAGAGATTAACATGTTTCCAAGCCGGTCCTTTACAAACTTATATGACCCGTACTCAGTGATCTGCCCAAAATCCTGCACCTTGCGTGTTTCAAGGTCGAGCCTGCAAAGATGCCCGCGGAGATAGGTACTGAACCACAAGGCATTGTTCCTGTCATCGTAGCATGCACCATAAATGCTGTCGCGGGGAACAGGAACACCGAGATCTGAACATTGACGGGTGGCCGGGTCCCATACAAGGACATGTGCCCCCGGAAACCCTTCCCACATATGTGTATAATGCTGGTCGAAAAGCCAGTATTTATGAACGGAGCTTCGTGCTGTGGTATGAGTAGCCATGATCACTTTGCCGTCTCGTATAGGGTTTATGGAGGTATGGATCTTACTGGGAGGAATCATTCTTGGATCTAACATAGTCTCTCGCCCTGTGTCGAAGCAAAATTCCATCCGGCCTGTCTCCCTGTCATACTCGTAAAGAATTGCACTCAGAGCATTGCCCAGCTCCCCACACAGAGCAACATACATCTTTCCGTCATGTCCCCAGTTGAAATCCCATATGGCATTGTGTTTTGTATTGACCGGGAACTGTGAATACCTGACTGCTTCCTGCGGCAGGAGTTCGAAATAACCCTCCGGCATAGAAGAACATCTGTATGTCAGATCATCTGCACCCAGATTTCCAGGTGTTGATTTAAATTCAAATTTATTATTTGCCTCTGACGGTACATTTGCGTTTAATATCGAGGATCCGTGTAATTTCAGTCCACCTGCGACCAGAGTTGAATTGATCAGAAAGTCTCTTCTTTTCATTTCCTATATGAGTTTATTCTATACTAAAATAATATATTTTTAAGTCTGTCAAACATTGCAGTCGCAATTTCTTAAATATCCCTTATAAATAATGGATTATTAAATTCGCAGTAAACTTAAGATTGGATTAGAAATGGTTGCAACTTTTGTCCGTTCGGGGTACAGCTAAAGTCCATTACTTAATTGATAGTAAGAACTTTGCATTTTATGGGATACAAATTTAATACAAACTCCAGAGATCTCGGCAAAATTGTTATGATATAACTTATTTGAGGATTCATGTAAGATATTCTGTACAAAACTCCATAACTTTGTATAATTATAAATTAACAATTCGGTAATATGAAAGGATTAGGGATTTTTCTGATCATAGCTGGTCTGGTTCT
>JBBQJD010000158.1:0-6951 GCA_038325595.1 Bacteroidales bacterium
TTTGCTGCAGGAGTGGCTGAGACCTGAACCTTATGAAAAGCTACCGGTGACGTGGCAAAAAGTCCGACCTTTCCCCCCGGGTAACGACTATCTGAAACATTAAATATTTCAGTACCATCAATAGAACATCTTATTTGTGAACCGGAAGCTTCGACACTCAGTTTATATGATTTCATAGGATCGGTAGGAAAGCGTCCGCTGGCCAGCACATGCCAGCCATCCATACGGAATCCCTTCTCCCCGTCGCGGTAACGCAGAGTTACACTGTCACCCTTATCAAGGCCGAACAGGTAATAGTGACGGCCATCATTGTAACGGAAAATTATACCATTAAGGTCGCTCCGGTCCACAGGGGTAAGAGTAACATCCAGTGAATAATCTTTCCAAAGGATGTCTCCATAACACAGTATGGGATAGGTGAATTCGTTTGTCCACCCGGTTTTATTGTAACCCATATAGTTAAGCGAAAACTTTCCATCTGATTCGAATACCATCCACTCTTCCGGTCCACGGTTATTAACTATATCCCAACCGTCGGTAAAGTGTCTGGGAACGTAATGATATTCTGGGAATCCTTTAGTGGCGAAGTCGCCAAACTTTCCGGGTTTTAATCCGGAGAAATCGCAGAATGCCAGTCGTGAATTATTCTGTCCGGAGAGCTCCGGAGCTGAAAATGAGGCAAGGAGAAAAAATAACAATGTCAGTATATTCATCATAGATCTGTTTTTTGTGTTTTAAATTCCAAAAACCCAGGAAGGAACCTCCATCCTTGCTCCTTTCGTTGGATCGACTATCTGGTTTATTCTCAGTTTCCCGGTAAGTCCGACAAGCAAACGCGACTCATCCCTTGTACGTCCGGTCTTTTTCTCAAGCAGTTTAATCATATCATCAGTAGCCTGCCATGCTGCATCTTCGAGATCTTTATGTGCTCCCAGCGTTGAGAATGAATCACTCCTGATAATAACCGGCCGGTCAGAGAGCGGTTCAGATAATTTGCGGAAACGTACTATAGCTTCGGCATCAGTCTCTATCCCCTGACCTGTTATCTCTCCATCGCCCTGGAGCGCATGCGCATCTCCCATGCCCACCATAGCTCCTTTCACCCGGGCATTGAAGACAATGGTACTTCCGGCCCGTACCTCCCTGCAATCGATGTTTCCACCGGTATCTCCCGGAGCACGTGTATCGACTGATCCTTCAGAAGGAGCTACTCCTATCCCACCTATCATGGGTTCGAGAGGCAGCCTGAGCGTTGGTGAGAATAAAGCATATCCGTCACGCAATTCAAAGATCCTGCCGCTGCAGTAGCCCCACTCACCCGTCTTAATATCCATAATATCAATTGCCAGCGCGTCGCCAGGCTCGATACCATCAATAAAGATTGGGCCGGTCATCGGGTTAATAACTGCATCGGGCCCGGGATTGCTGAAGACACCGTCCCTGGTCACAAGTCCGGGCATTCCATGAGACATTTCAATAACGACAACCTCTTCGAGACTGACATGCCAGGCTGATTCCATCTGAGGCTTCCATTCAATAAAGTAACGGTTTGATTGCAGACGACGTAAACCTGTTGTTTGCATAGCCTTAATGTTAATGCCACCAAAACCGGCAGCAACTGCAGGTGCGACTAAAATAGACTTGATGAACTTGCTTCTATCCATAAATTAATAATTGGCGTTCTGCAATTTAATTGAATTCGGCAGCTTCTCAAAATCTGTGTTTAAAATATTCATGAACTCACCCCTTCGTTACTCCTCTATGCTATACCTGTTATCTGGCGTCTTTGCATATTTTTTTGTACATCAGGTATTATGACATCAGGAATAGGTTCCGAGGAGCTCAGGCGTAAGACTCATTACATTTTGGTTTGGTTTGGAGGAATTTGTCCGTGTAACCATACCATTTTCAGATTCCCCATCAATATAATATGTTGTATTTTCCGCATCAAGATGATAATTGCTTATGTCCATAGCGATTTCGCTGCCATTATAAAAGCTATGCTTATAATATATTGAGTGAAAATTTCCGGTATTTATATCCTTGTCTTCTTTCCTTGCCTGCCAGTAGTTGTTAATTTTTCCTGATATTTCTGAATCAGCAGTTCCATCGAACTCGCGTGAAAAAGGATTATAAAAAGCATATATATTTATCTGGTCATGATCACTCAGAAAATAATCGAAACCATAATTGAGTCTGTTCGACCAGTTCTTCTGCCTTACATATTGATTTGAATTTATCTCATTCATTTCAGAATCACTCCATCTTTTCTGGTATGTTCTTTCATGAACATCAAAATATGCCATTTCACCATTAGAGGAAGTGTAAAAATTTAATTTCTTAAAACCATAATTCAGGCTGAAAGTCGGGAAAATATTATATCACAGGCAAATATCAGAACCCCGATTAATGGATTCCTGATAATATAATTCTGAGGATATTTTTTATTCAGCCATTTAGATATTTCCAAAGCCATTTTTGTAATCGTTGCGGACTTAAAAATAGTAAATTCCTTTGTAATAATGGCGGAAGGCGTAAGGCATAGGCGAAAGTCATCAATCAATCTTAATTTTATATTGTTATATTTATGTATTATGAACATCACCTCTGAAAATATACTTCTAATTGGAGCGATTCTGCTTTTTTTATCTCTTATAGCAGGGAAGACTTCGTACCGTTTTGGGATACCAGTCCTGATACTCTTCCTTGCAATAGGAATACTTGCAGGTTCCGAAAGCATAGGTGGTATATATTTTGACAATCCCAATGCCACGCAGTTTATAGGAATAGTTGCATTGAACGTAATCCTTTTTTCAGGTGGACTTGACACGAGCTGGGAATCGGTCAAACCTGTTCTGTGGCAGGGAGTAACTTTATCAACTCTTGGCGTGCTTCTTACTGCTATTACTCTTGGCGTTTTTGTCTGGACCATAACTGATTTTACTCTTTTTGAAGGCTTACTATTGGGATCAATAGTATCATCTACCGATTCTGCCGCAGTTTTTTCAATCCTTCGTTCAAAAAGGCTTGCATTAAAAGGTCATTTGCGATCCACTCTTGAACTTGAAAGCGGCAGCAATGATCCGATGGCATATGTTCTCACAATTGCTTTTACGAGTCTTGTTACGGTTCAGGACTCAAAGCTGTCAAGTGTAATTCCAATGCTATTTCAGCAACTTTTTCTTGGCGGAGCGTTTGGTTTTGCCTTTGGCATGATCAGCAAATCAGTAATAAACAAAATAAAACTGGATTATGAAGGATTATACACTGTACTGATCATAGCAATTATGTTTTTCACTTTCTCCTTTACCAATTTTCTTGGAGGAAATGGATTTCTGGCTATTTATCTGTGTGCAATTTATCTTGGGAATCAGGATCTTCTGCATAAGAAGAAGTTTCTTAAAACTTTTGATGGTTTCGCCTGGCTGATGCAGATTGTACTTTTCCTTACACTGGGACTGCTTGTTTTTCCGAGTGAAATCATTCCCGTAATTGGTATAGGAATGATAATATCAATTTTCCTTATTGTGGTTGCCCGACCCCTTAGTGTATTTATCAGCCTCTCGTTTTTCAATCTGCAGAATCGTAGTAAGCTCTTTATTTCATGGGTTGGATTACGGGGCGCAGTTCCCATTGTTTTCGCTACTTATCCTTTAATTGCAGGAGCAGAAAAGGCGCATATGATATTCAATATCGTGTTTTTCATATCACTGACCTCAGTTTTAATTCAAGGTTCCACACTATCTTTCGTGGCCAAATTACTTCATCTGACACTGCCTGAAAAATTAAAACCTCGTACTAAAACTGATATCGAACTAACTGATGGTATCCGGTCTCTTCTTACCGAGATTTCTATTCCGGATGGTTGCACGGCAGTTGGAAAACCCCTTGTTGAGTTGGGCTTACCGAACACAGCTTTAATCTCACTTATTCAAAGAAAAGAAAAATATATTGTTCCAAACGGAACAACAAGACTTGAAGCCGGTGACAAATTATTCGTCATCTCAGAGAACAAGAAAGATCTGGAAAAGGTTTTCGGGAGTCTTTCAATTCCCTCATCCACCACTGGCTGAATATTTCCCATTTCTAATTTGTCTGATCAGCATATTTCCAGTAGCAGATTGTAGAAAAATACCCGATAATACCTGTAATGAATAATAAGATATAACTAACCAGATTAAGTTTAGCTTTCAGATCTGTGCCACCGCTTCCACTATATATTCCGGGAACTGCCCAGGGAAAGTAATTTCCAAATCCTAATGCACCAATAATCTGAGCCAGCACCAAAATTAATGCAACAAATCCGAGAGGTGTCAGATATCCCTTGCCGAAAAGTGCAAGGAAAGCAACAGGCGTATTCAGTACTAATATAAGGACCGTAGTAATAAAATAGATTTTCAGATTTTCCATGAATATCACTTTTGTCAATCCGGGAATGTTTAACAGAAACCCGATTAATAATCCCAGAACCAGATTAACTACGACAAGTGTCAGACACCAGATTATATAATAAATGAATTTTGCATTGAGTATTTTCACTCTTGAAACAGGCAATGAGAGTAAATCCTTTGCTGTTCCATCGGAGTATTCTCTTCCAAAAAGCCAGCTTGCCACGAAACCAAAAATTAATACGCCCCCAACGCCAACAGCCTGCGACAATAAAGAAAGGTATGAATTCCAGTTAGCTTCAAATGACATCAGTTCCGCTTTTGCTTTAAAAGCACCTGAAATTTCATTTCCTTCACTCATTAGAAGCATAAAGACTCCACCAAAAACCGGAGCAAGGGAAAATGCTATAAATGAGATCCAAATTATTCCGGAGTGCTTGTTCTTTATGTATTCAGCTTTGAGTGCCAATAATTGCGAATTCATGAATTTTTGTCTTTGATATTAATTGTTCTCAAAAAATAAGATTCAAGGTCTTCTTCAATTAAATGAAGCATCTTTGGAGGTAATCCGGCATTAACAAGTGCAGTTGCTATTGCTTCGGGATGCTGAATGGCATAATCGTCAGTTATTTCGATCGAATCCCGGATAACAGAACACTTAATACTCTTTTCTGACAGCAAGGAACAAGACCTCTCGTTATTTGCTGTTTTAACAACCAACTTCTTAAGAGTCAATTTATCCAACTCATTGGCATTGATTTCTTTAATAAGTTTCCCATAATGGACAATTCCAATACGGGTGGCAAGTTTGGAAATCTCTGAAAGTATGTGGCTTGACAAGAAAATTGTGGTATGACCGCTGCTCACAATCTTTTTCAGGAATTCCCTTACCTCCACTATTCCTGAAGGATCAAGCCCATTAATGGGTTCGTCGAGCAGCAATAATTTTGGGTTGTGTAACAATGCTTTAGCAAGACCCAGTCTCTGCTTATTTCCCATTGACAAGTGCTGTGCCTTCTTATTCCGGTACTGCGTTAATTGAAGAGTATTTATGACAATATCAATCATTTTCTCATCACGTAAGCCCCGTAAATGGAAGTAAACTTTAAGGTTTTCCTTAACTGAAAGATTTGGATATGAATCGGGCGCTTCGACCATGTAACCTATATCTTTCCAGATGTCAGATCCTTGAATTATCTCTTTTCCAAAAAGAGAAACAGAACCTGAATCTGGTTTAATCATCCCAAGAATAAGTCTGATGGTTGTTGTTTTTCCGGCGCCGTTTAATCCAAGGAAACCATAAATTTCTCCCTGACGGACATTAATCGAAACATTATCAACTGCCAGGGTGTCGCCAAATCTTTTGGTCAGGTTTTCGGTCTGTATAATATTCATGAATCAGGAAATATTCTAAAGGTAATGACTTTTCTCCTCTGTTATCAGATTCTTAATTTTAAACTAATCGCAGAAGGAACTATCTTTCTGAGAGTCTTTAATGTTTCAGTAATACTTAAATCTTTAAGCATGCTCCAATTCTCCCTTTCCTCCTTACTGAACCTGAAACCTTGAACCTGGAATTTATGAAGCCTCTGTCAACGTCACTTCACTCCCATCCGGAGTTGCCTGGTAGATTACAAACATTCCGTTCTCATCCTTTTGGACGCTGACCTGATTGATCTGATCGCCCTGCTTTACACTTACCTCAGTCCATTTTGAAGGCATATAGGTCTTTAATGTCAATGGAAGATCGTACATGGACTTGTCAAGCGTATGTGAAAGAGTGACAAATATAGATCCTTTCTGAACTGTCGATTCAATTTTTGAATTCATCCTCTCGCGCATGTATTTTGCAACGTCACCAAATGTTGCTACCCAGAGATCCTTTGAGTCAATATATCTGAAATATTCGTTAATCATTTCACTTGTGAGAGCTTCCCAGCCAACCCCGTCAACACCATGAATCACAAGTACAAGCCATATGTTATCATGTGCAGCCGTAGTATCGACCCACGATTTCATCATGGGCAATGGTGTTCTGGTTGTTGCTCCACGCTGCCACTGCACATATTCCTTATCGAATGAACCCGGGTTTTCCTTGCTTGAACGGTTCAGCTCCTCCAGGAATGTCTCAGGCATCCTGTTTCTGAGGGCAGGATATACTTTATAAGCATATTCCATTACCCGCTCATTTTCAGTACCATACGGACATTCTGCAGAGAAGGTATATTTTGGTCCAAGCTTGTTAAGTATCTCTTCCTTACTCTTTTCCAGCTCATAAAGCATATTAGGTTCATCAAGGGCAGCCATATACGGGTGCGTAACCATATGACTTGCGAACTCATGACCCTGTTCTGCAAAAACCTTGATTTCTTCCCATGTAATTTCACCTTCGCTGTCCGAATCACCTGCCTTTTTCTTTTCAGGAATGAACCCTCCCTTCCTTACCTTATTATACAGCTCATCAATAATCTTATAAGCCTCTTCGTCCCTGCCTGCATCGAAGGCTGAACCAGCCTTTGTAAATTCTTCGGATGTGCCCCTGAGACCAAGAAACCTTGCAGCG
>JBBQJD010000159.1:0-6858 GCA_038325595.1 Bacteroidales bacterium
GCAAACTGTTGCCCTCTTTTGACCTTCTCAGGTGTTTTTATAAATCTGGCAAAGGTCTTAATGGGGCTTTCGACGTCGTTGTTCCTCTCGGCGTAGGTGTCGTTAGCATGGAAGCTGTTGGTTACCAGAATACGTTGCATCCATTTAATTGAGCGATTGCCATATAGCCCGGGTACAATAAGGCGTACGGGTCCTCCATTCGCCTGTGAAAGATATTTACCGTTCAATTTGTAACACAGTATTACAGGCAGTTCGCCCGGAGCTTCTTCCAGCACTCTGCTGATTGGCAATGAGCTTTGAAAAATTTGGGCAGGATCGTCATTATGGTACCCATAGAAGAAAATACGGCGGATATTCTGCTTCGGTTCAACCTTCCAGAAGACCTCCCGCAATGGTACTCCTTCCCATAAGCCCATACCATAAGGTCGGGGAGCATTTGTACAGGCAAGTACATGCAGAAAACGAACAGAGTGTTTCTCTGCCAGTTTCATTAGATCTGCCCAGTTGATTGCGTTGCCTTTTTCCCTTGTTAGCGGATTTGACATTTCTGAGTTACTCTCCGGATCCTGAATGATTTCCATATTCCATGTTTCACGTGTCAGTCTGATATCAGACAACTTTTCAGATGGAATCTCCGTCAGAACCGGATTACCACGACGCTGAACAATAAATTTGTCTGCCGGTGTGAGGTATTCCAGTTCACTGATAGCTTTGACCAGAATCGGGTCTTTAAGAGCTTTGTCAGCGACAGGTGACCCTGAATCTGTAAAGCTGAGATCAGTTACAGCTCTTTTGATAAACGGGACACCTGCAGCAATAGCTCCCATGGTCAGTAATGCTTTGCTTCTTGTCATGCTTCCGCTGTATTTCTTGTTTGAGGATTTTCTTCCGGGTTCCTTTTCGGTCTCTGCCATTCGTACTGTTATTTATTGTAATTAGTAATGTCAAAGTAAGAAAAATTCTTTAGAGGAATTACATTTGTTCCCCGGTTGGTAGAATCTCATCAGGTATTTCTACCATCTCCAACGTTTTCCCCTCATGCCCTGGTTGACCTCCTGCCTTACGAGATTTTACAGCATCCTGGAGCCTGTCATCGCCGAAGCCGTTTTCCCTAAATCTATCAGACGTGTTTAGTGGATAATGTTAAATCAATGACTTTATTCTTCATTCGTATTCAATATGATTTTCCATTACCTCAGATATATATTAACAGGTTGAATATCACGGTTACTTATTAGTCACCTTAAATAATTGTGCTCCATGAGCAACAACGGTTGGTGAAAAAACAGTTTTGAAACTGCCAATTTCTTTCCCTTCCCATAAATCATGGATTAAGACCTCTGATTTGAAGCCTAAATCTGTCAGATTTATTTCCGCTTTAGGATTATCGCCTTCGCTTATATTGAAAACAGCTACGTATTTATCCTGTGAATCTGGTATATCTGCTACCCACACAACATGAGTTTCTGTTTTAAACAGTTGTCTGTTATTCTCACTGTTCTGGTTTACAGCCAGTATCTCTTTATTAGTATAGATTTGCAATTCAAATGGCCGGATTACAGTAAGGTCACCACCGATCATAAGAGGCGATCTGGCAATTGACCACAAAGTCATCAGAGTATATTTTTCGGGATCAGTAAAATTCGATTTCCGCTCCAGCCCATCTTCAGGCCCCCTCCTGTTTAATGTCCCAATTGGGATCATATCGGCATCAGGCCAGTGACCGGGACCGATGAATTTTTCCCAGTTATGTAAAATATCAAACTGTTTCTTCAGGGCTTCCCAGTCATCCCAGAAGTCAGCAGAGACACGCCAGAGGTTTGCATTCTTTTTTACATGATCAGCCTTCCTGATAGGAGTATTATCTCCGGGTGAAAGACTTAGTACTATTATTCTTCCGCAATTATCAATTGCTTTGCGGATACCTTCAATCTCCCTGTCGCGGTATGGAAAGGCAATATCATCAACTTTGACAAAATCTACTCCCCATTGGGCATAGAGCTCAAAAAGAGAATTGTAATATTCCTGGCCTCCAGGCCTTGTTACATCAACACCATACATAAGATTAAGCCAGCCGCATGTTGTAAAGTCTGTTATCTGATCGGCGGTGAATTTTGTGCCTTTAATGGCCATTTTCTTAGCAACTGCTTCCCTTGGAATTCCTCTCATTACATGAATCCCGAATTTCAGGCCAAGGCTGTGAATATAATCTCCTAACTCCTTAAACCCTTTGCCTCCGGCGGCAGAAGGGAACCGATCACCTGCAGGCAGCAACCTCGAATATTCGTCCATTGGTAATGAGGGCTTGAAGTCTTTGGTTTGTGGCGGGTTGTTCATTGCTCCTACATACGGGAAGTACCAGCAATAATCAACGACAATATATTCCCATCCGAATTCATTTAAATGAACTTTCATCATCTGTGCGTTCCCCCTGACTTCATTTTCGGTAACGGCAGCCCCAAAGCAGTTGTAGCTGTTCCATCCCATCGGAGGTTTTTCTGCCCATTTAAGATGTTCTTGAGCAAAAGTGGAAAATGTGACAAAAGACAGAATTACAAGAGATAATTGGAAAGTAAAGAATCTATGCTTCATGGATCTTAAATTATAATTATTTTGTTATTCAGTTCAGGTAAACTGTAAATCCCAATATTAAGGTTATCACAATGATAAATAGTCTATTTTTTCAACCACTTCTCAAGCCAGGAAATAGCATCATTTTGCATCTCTACATTCAGGGAATGAGGAACGTCATACCATTTGGCCTCATAATGATCCGAAGCATCAAGCTTTTTATAGATTGCCTCTATTTTATCTGAAGCACAACGCATCGCATCCAAAGTATATAGCAGATCCTTATTACAGTTGATTATCATCAATGGACGTGGCGCGTTGAGTGATACAACATCCGGAAGATCAAGAAATTCCAGCTGGTGCGGAACATATATCATCCATGTATGATGCCGGAGATGATTATCCATCTGCTTTTTATATGATGTCATCCATCCGGCGTCTATACAGGCGCTTATGCGAGGATCAAGACCGAACAGATGGGCGCTCCGGAAACCTCCGATGGACAATCCTATGCAGCCAATACGGGTAGGATCGACCTCAGGCCTGCTTAAAAGATAGTCAACACTAACCCGATCTCCGTAAAACATAACACCTGGCCAGGTGGTACCTGAATCGAATAAATATTTTGCCATATATTCTTCATGTCGTCCGCAAAATTGATTGAATGCCATTATGGACTTGTTTTCATCAGATGATTTAAGTTCAGGATAGTTATTGGTAAAATATTCCGGGACCTTCTCTGAATCAAGTCGCTGAGAACCAAAATAGAAAGCATCGGGACACAAAACCACGAATCCCCGCCTGGCCAGTTCATCTGCATAAGTCCGGCCGCCATAGGCATCCTTGATAAAATCTTTTAAGACCTGTGGCTGAGTCTCAGTTTCTACAATCTTTTCCTTGCCAAAATAATAAAAACCCCCATGGTCATGCAAGGCGATGACGGCCGGAGCCGGTTTTGTCAGGCCATCGGGGATAAGTAAAAATGCTTCAGTCTTACGTTGTGCTGTTATATTATATTGGACTTTGTATCGGGTGTATCCATTCTTTTTAAATTTTTCGAGTACTACCGGACTTAATGGAACAGACGCTGGGGAATAAGCCAGTAATTCATGCATTTTTGCCCGGCTCTGCATACGCCATTGCTCAGGTTCCGGCCAGTTCTTTGATAGAAAAGATAACGATACAGGTTGTTTATCTGCATACCCCTGAAATTCCGGATAGAATTGACCAATATCGTGCAAGGTATCCTGAGCAAATAATCCAGAGGCAAAAGCTGTAGTTCCAAAAACTAAAATAAACATCAGTGTTTTCATGGTTATTAATTAATTTGTGATTTTGATATCCTGAATAGTCCGGACATATTTGTTTTTCTTCGCACCCTTTAGGGTCAGGGGCAGACGAAGAACCGGAGAGAAGCGGAGCGCGACGAAGTCAAAATCAATAAAAGCATATTATTCATTCCAGACACTCATTTTTTATTAATCAAAGTTCTTTTTATCTTTGCTGATAATCAACAATTTATCAATATCTCAGGAAAGAGGGTGCGGGTGTTAAAGTTAATGGTTTTACAAAAAGCAAATCAATTATTTAATATAATAATACAGTGGATAATAAACTATTACGAGAACGTTTGGAAAAGAAGTTAATTGAAGAAAACGCTTTTTGGTCATATGATAAATCCAGTATCGTCATAATACCTGATGATGTATTTATTGAAAAGGTTTTATTGCATCTCGATATTGAAGATGTCCAGTCACTTTTTTCTATTTTTCCTAAAAAGAAAATACAAAAAGTCTGGCAAGAGGTTGTTCTGACAAATGACCCCCTTTATCATAATTTAAACACACTTTATGCTTTTCTTTTATTTGATATTAAGCACCCCGACAGGTATATTCGTATTTATAAAAATAAACACGTAAAATCTATTGGATGAAGGGTTTAACAAAAAGTACAGAAAAAATATTTGAAGCTGTTTCTTTGTTGAACTGTATAATAGATTATACTCTTATTGGAGGCTCAGCCATTTCTGTTCAGATTGGTAAGCGATTAAGTGAGGATCTGGATTTTTGCAAATGGTCAACCAATATTAGGAAGGATAAACCAACTGTTGACTGGCCACAAATAAAAAAGGAGCTTGAAACAATTGGCAAAATTGAAAAATTAGATATTCTTGGTTTTGATCAGGTTAATTTTGTTGTCAAAGGTGTTAAAATATCATTTCTGACAAAACAGGAAAACCTAAGTCCTGTAAACACACTTGTACCAATTCTTAATAATATAAAAGCAGCTGATCCTGATTCCCTGGGTTCGATGAAGGTGGAATTAATTTTGCGAAGAAGTAACTTTAGAGATTACTACGATATCTTTTCTCTTTTAAAGGAAGGTTATTCATTAAAGTCAATGATTGAAGGGGCTGTCAAATATTCAAATCACACTTTAAAGACAAGGGATGCACTTAGTTTCCTCGCAAATGGGAGTAATTATAAAAAAGGCAAAGATTTTGATCTTTTGAATCCTGTTTATGAAATTACAAATAAAGCAATTGAAGGTTTGATTAGATCAATAATAAAGAAAGAGTATCCATTAAGAATTTCATAAGAATTCAATTCTTCGGTAAATTGAACCCACAGAATCTCGCGATTTCTGGTGTTTGATACCAGTGGGTCTACTCTAATTTTGATTCGGCTGAATTATATGGAAGACGACACCAACTGATGCATAATGAGGTGAATAAGTTAATTGCCTTATTTTCCAACTTGCGGACATGGTCAGGTTTTTATAAAAAAAACAGATAAAAAATCTGTTTCTTCTGTTTATGTACCCCTGACCGGACTTTAGAGAGAAATGCGCCCGGGTTGCGCCAGGTTTTGCAAAAAGCGTGACAGCCTGCCCTTTTCTGCGGATTTAGATTTGATTTGGCAATTGGGTTCAAGCGCTCAAAAATCAAGCATTATAAAAGTGATCTGCTAACTCATAATCACGGGGTCGCTAGTTCGAGCCCAGTTGTGGTTCGAAGACACCGGGTGCAGATCAAGAATGGGATTACAGCTTCACTCTGCCTTCGCTAAAGCTACGGTGATGTAATAGCGGAAACCTCACCCGGGGGTAAAGCTTTATCTGCAGGAACATAAACGCTATAAGGCAAGCTGAAACTGCCCGCATCGGTTGTATCGGAAGCGATACATCTGACCCGGTAAACATAATTTTTACCGGGTATAATCAATTTATCTGTATAGCTGTCATAAAATTAACTGTCGGCAGCAATGCTTCCCCTGTTTCCTGCTCCTGGTTCATCGTTTTACGATATATCTCAATATATTCCGGCCAGATGTGGTAAAGGTCATCAGTATTTCTAATATGATACAATATAATAATTTAAATTGTAGAACGTCTACTTAAGATAAATTGCATTTCATTTGCTTATTAATAATAAGATATCTACTTTTGTAGAGTTGTTACTTAAGTAAATAATTTGAAAACAGCATTAAAGCATATCACAAATATTCAAACCGGAGTCTTTGCAAAACCATTGAAAGAGGGTCATATCGTGTATTTACAAGCAAAGTACTTTGATGAAAATGGGCAGTTAATAAGCTTTTTACATCCCGATTTATTAGCTGAAAGTATTTCTGGTAACCATTTATTACAGCCTGGAGACGTATTATTTGCAGCGAAAGGAACCAAAAATTTTGCAACCTTATATGAAAGTAATAATCTACCTGCAGTGGCTTCTACCTCTTTCTTTGTAATTCGTTTGAAGGAAAACACTACTAATAAAATCTTGCCGGAGTTCCTGACCTGGTATATAAATCAACCAGTTTCACAAAGATTCCTTAAGGGGAATGCAATGGGGACTTCTATTGCTTCAATCTCAAAATCTGTTTTGGAAGAATTGGAGATCTCAATTCCGGATCTGCAAACTCAAAAAACAATTTTGAAAATTACACATCTTAGAAACTCAGAAAAAAATTTGCAACAGCAAATTGGAATGCTCCGAGAGAAGCAAATTCAACAAAAAATAATCAACGCGATAAAATAAGCAATATGACAAAAAAAATTACCCAGAAAGATATAAACGATGCAGTCTGGAAAGCTTGCGACACATTTCGTGGAAGCATTGATCCTAGTGTATATAAGGACTATGTGCTCACTATGCTTTTTGTGAAATATCTTAGTGATGTTCATGATGATAAGTATGATACACATCTAAAAAAATATAGTGGTGATAAGGAGCGTGCCGATAGAGCTATGAAGCACGAACGCTTTGTGGTGCCAGAGCACAGTCAT
>JBBQJD010000160.1:0-6836 GCA_038325595.1 Bacteroidales bacterium
AATACATGCTTCAATTACCACTCCGTCTTTCTGCATGGCTAATAATTTTTCCTGCACTTTAAGGTTTTCTGAAGTAAGTTTTGCTGAAGGACCCCAGATTATGAGAGTTACATCTTTAAACCAACCTGCTGTTTTTGCAGCATGCGTATACATTAAGGCAACTCTGTCAGCTACATAGGGATCGTCACTGGTCCAGAGTACAACAAGTTTATCGGGGTTGCTTTCCGAAGTTTGACTTTGTGCCATGATACCTGAATTTTGAAAGAGAAAGAGTGTTGTTAAAAGAATAAATGCGATTCTCGTTTTCATCCGTACAAAATTGATTTTTAATGGTCGGATAGCCTGCCCCGCTGAAGCGGGGGAGCTCGCATGTTGATTTTGATCATGCAAGTTTAGCTTCGCTGAGCTCGTAGGCTCGGTTGTGTTTTGGTTTAAACATGCTCGGTTCATAATAATTAATTTTTATTGGTTGTATTTTCATAATCTTTTAAAGTTTCAATCTTTGAGGATGTTCAAATGAGAAGTCTCCGGATTCAATCTGGCCAAGAGTTATTACAGCCTGTGAACGCACCATTGAATTATCATCATTATGGGGATTGAATTCATGTGAACGGACTTGTTCAAATACTTTCTCAACTATTACCTCTTTAAATGTTTTGCTTTTCATATCTGTCTGGCATCCGCTTAATGTAACAATTGTTACAAATAATAATGGGATTATCTTTTTCATCAGATTACTTCTTAAGTTCTTTTAGAACTGCCATCAGAAGTCCGGCGCTTAATCTTATTTTGTAGTCGGGATTAATGTACTCGAATTGAATTTTACCTGAGGTATCAACAACAAAGACAGCCGGAACAGGAAGGAATCCTTCATTTAGTCCGCCGGAACTCTTCTTTAACATATCTGAATACCTTTCCGGAGCTTTGAAAGCAAGTCCGAGCGATTTTATCAGAGCACCATTTCCATCTGAGAATATACTGTAATCCAGTTTGTCTTTATTGTCAGTATTTTGCAGGTTTTCCGGCGAATCGGGGCTGATTGCAATGATTTGATATCCAAGATTGACCACTTCGCTTTGCACACCCTGAATCTCATAAAGGTGGACATTGCAGAAAGGGCACCAGCCTCCGCGGTAAAACAACAGAACCGTAGGTTTTTCGCCAATTATAGTTAATAGTTTATGACTGACTCCATCCGGAGATTTCAGTTCTGCTTCAGGAATTTTCTCGCCGATAAGCAAAGGCGAAATGTCCTCAGCTTTTTCAGGCAATTGTCCAAATAGGGAAAAACTGGTCAAGCCTGCTAAAAGCAAATTAGTGATTGTCTTTTTGTTCATAATATTCAATTTTGATTAATATCTGTTTTCGAGTTTCATTACAAGTATTTTCAATACTAAGCAGTTGCTTAGTATTGATGTAAAAAAATTATTCTAATTGTTCCAGTGCCACTTTTATAAAATCGGTAAGCTGCCTCTTATGCATGGTTTTCGAAGCTATTGAAATTCCCTGCATCACACCAAGGAAGAAATTTGCCTGCTTTTCAACGTTAATACTTTCCGGAATCTCTTTTTTGACGATAGCGTTCTGTAAAACTCTTTTAAGCATATCGCGGATAAAATCATAATAAAGATTTATTTCCCGGGCAATGTCCTCATCTTTTTCTCCAACTTCGGCTGCAGTGTTAACGATCAGGCACCCTCTGCTTACAGTATCAGCTTTTTTAGATGCTGCAGAGCTGATTAAAAATTCACGAAGCTCTTTCAATCCTGCATTTTCCTGAAGCAGAGGATAAAACCTGTATTTGACAACATACTCACGGTACTTATGGATTGAACTGATGAACAAACTCTTCTTGTTTTTGAATGAAGAATAAATTGAAAACTGGTTTATACCCATCTCTTTTTCGAGTAAACGCACAGATGTGCCCTCGTAACCATTATTCCAGAAAACGTTCATGGCTTTTTCAAGCACCAGGTCATCGCTATAACTTTTGCTTCTCGGCATAAAAATCTAAATGAAGCAACAAAACTAAGCATTTGCTTTGATATTTCAAAATATATTAAAATACAAATTGAAATTTTTATTCGGGACATAGGTCTGATTTGAATTTAAATGGTTTACTTCCTGCTTTTTGTCAGGTTTCAGTTTTTTCACGACCAATCAGCTGATAACACTCTGGCTGGCAAATGAACAGAACTTTCAATAAATCCTATATGAGCTTAGAAAAAAAGAGATTACAGGAATCAGACAGTGGAAAGAAAAACTGGAAGAAATGGGGTCCTTATCTCACAGAACGTCAGTGGGGAACTGTACGGGAAGATTACAGTGCAACCGGCAGTGCCTGGGAATATATTTCGCACGATGCCGCCCGAAGCAGAGCATACCGGTGGGGCGAGGAAGGAATAGGCGGTCTCAGCGACGACATGCAGCTTCTCTGTTTGGCCCTGTCGTTCTGGAACGGGAAAGATGCCATTCTGAAGGAGCGCCTCTTTGGCTTAACAGGGAACGAGGGGAACCATGGCGAGGATGTAAAGGAAAACTACTACTATCTCGACAACACTCCTACCCACTCATATATGAAGATGCTGTACAAGTATCCTCAAAATGAATTTCCGTATGAAAAGCTGGTTGAGGAAAACCGAAAAAGAGATAAGTCATTGCCTGAATTTGAACTAAATGATACTGGTATCTTTAATGATGACAGATACTTCGATATCTTCATTGAATATGCGAAGAACGATGAGAATGATCTGTTGATAAGAGTCACCACTCATAATCGTGGTAAGGAAGCGGCTGAAGTGGAATTAATTCCTCAGATATGGTTCCGAAATTCCTGGGCATGGGGTTATGATGACTACAAACCTCTATTAAGCAAACTTAATCACAATGCCCTTATTATTGATCATAAACAACTGGGCAGATACTGGCTCTACACTGAAGGGAAGCCGGAGCATATATTCTGTGATAACGAAACCAACACAGGCAGATTGTTTGGTGTGCCTGATCCAAAAGGCTTTTTTAAAGACGGGATTAACGACTATGTTGTAAACGGCGTTAACAAGGCCGTAAATCCTGAAAACACCGGAACCAAAGCAGCAATAAGGTATCGTTTGAATATACCTGCCGGTGAAAGTAAAAGCATAAGACTAAGACTCACTTCAGCTAAAACATCCAAACCCTTTGCTGATTTCAAAAAAATATTTACTTCACGGATATCTGAAGCGAATGATTTTTATAATGAGCTGCAATCTGAGAACAGGAATGCTGAAACAAAAAACATACAGCGGCAGGCCCTTGCAGGAATGTTATGGAGCAAACAGTTTTACTACATCGACATTCCTCAATGGGCGAAGGGCGATCCTGCACAACCTGCTCCTCCAAAAGAGAGGGTTGGCGGAAGAAACAGCGAATGGATGCATCTGAATAATGCCGATATCATCTCAATGCCCGATAAATGGGAATATCCGTGGTATGCTGCCTGGGACCTTGCTTTCCACTGTGTAACCCTGGCTATGATCGATCCTGATTTTGCAAAAGGTCAGCTTAAATTACTTACAAGGGAGTGGTATATGCATCCAAACGGGCAATTACCGGCATATGAATGGAACTTTTCCGATGTAAACCCACCTGTTCATGCCTGGGCAACATGGAGGGTTTACAAAATGGATAAAAAACACAATAATAATATAGGTGACAATGCATTCCTTGAATCGGTGTTCCATAAACTCCTGCTCAACTTTACATGGTGGGTTAACAGGAAGGATGAGCATAACCATAATATTTTCCAGGGTGGATTCCTTGGACTCGACAATATCGGCGTTTTTGACCGCAGCTCTGAAATACCCGGAGGCGGACACATTGAACAATCGGATGGCACCGCCTGGATGGCAATGTACTCTTTGAACCTTATGCGAATATGTCTCGAGCTTGCTAAAAGTAACCATGTATATGCAGATCTGGCTACCAAGTTTCTTGAACATTTCATGTATATAGCCGGCGCCATGACAAATATTGGCGGAGAAGGGGTTGATCTGTGGGATGATGAAGATGAGTTCTTTTATGATGTTTTGCATACAAAAAGTGGAAACACAAAACTGAAAGTAAGGTCATTGGTTGGATTAATACCACTGTTTGCAGTTGAAGTAATTGATCCTGAAATTATTGAAGAGTCACCGGAATTCGCAGGGAGGATGGACTGGTTCCTGAACTATCGGCCCGATCTTGCCAGTCTGGTATCACGATGGAATGTCGAAGGGAAAGGTGAAAGAAGGTTGTTTTCTTTGCTTCGGGGGAGCAGGTTGAAAAAGATATTGAAACGAATGCTCGATGAATCGGAGTTCCTTTCAGATTATGGCGTCCGCGCATTATCAAAATCGCACGATGAGCAGCCTTATGTGTTCCATATTGAAAATACTGACTTCATAGTTGATTATCAGCCGGGAGAATCTAAAACAAGTCTGTTCGGTGGTAATTCAAACTGGCGTGGCCCCATCTGGTTCCCAGTGAATTTCCTCATAATTGAATCACTTCAGCGTTTTCATCATTATTATGGCGATGATTTTAAAGTCGAATGTCCTACAAACTCCGGCAATTATTTAACATTGAATGAGATTGCAAATGAATTGACAAACAGATTGTTAAAAATATTTCTGAAGAATGACTTAGGTCAGACACCTGTTTTCGGGCAGGATCAGAAGGTACAGAACGATCCTCATTTCAATAATTACATACTGTTCTACGAATATTTTCACGGCGATAATGGAAGAGGTGTGGGGGCCTCGCATCAGACAGGATGGACCGGGCTGATAGCCAAGCTAATACAGCCAAAATCGGAATAGTGAAGACTAAACTATATAAAGCAAAAATTTATGAAACCCACATGTATTTGAATACACACACATAATATCATAATAATCAGCGACATGTGAGTTCCATCATACCATTAAAATCAATTATTATATGATGAAAAAAAACAATTTACCAAAGGTTGAGATGCCTGAATGTCAGACAACTAAATTACTCGCCGGACAGAAAGCCCTTGTTACCGGAGCCTCTTCAGGAATTGGAAAAGGAATTGCCCTCGAACTTGCAAAAGCAGGTGCTGATGTGGTTGTTAATTATGTGTCTGATGAAAAGAGCGCCAATGATGTTGTTAATGAAATTTTAAAATCAGGGGTGAACGCTTTTGCACACAAAGCTGATGTAAGCAATGAAACTGAAGTGGTCGGAATGTTCCGGAAAATGTTAGATGAATTTGGAACTATCGATATCCTTATCAATAATGCCGGACTTCAGAAAGATGCTCCCTTCGATGAGATGACGCTTGAGCAATGGAACAAGGTTATTGGAGTGAACCTTACCGGGCAATTCTTATGTGCGCGTGAGGCTGTAAGAGAATTTAAGAAACGTGGGGTAAATAAAGAAATCTCCTGTTCCGCCGGAAAGATAATCCATATAAGCTCGGTTCATGAGGTTATTCCATGGGCGGGCCATGTAAATTATGCTGCTTCAAAAGGCGGAGTTATGCTTATGATGAAAAGTATTGCACAGGAGACCGCCCCATACAGAATAAGGGTAAACAGCATTTCTCCGGGTGCCATCAGAACACCAATAAATACCGCTGCATGGGAAACTCCGGAAGCCTATGATGACCTGATGAAACTGATACCTTACAAAAGGATAGGAGAAACTACCGATATTGGCCGGGCAGCAGTCTGGCTTGCTTCAGATCAGGCTGACTATATTAACGGTACAAGCATATATATTGATGGTGGAATGACACTTTACCCCGGATTTGCTACAGGAGGATAACATCAACTTAGCGTAAACCAACGTTTAGAGTGATTGAAGTTGAAGAATTCATAACAATTCATAGTTATTAATTAAAGAGGGGTTATGATTAAAATTAAAAACTTACATATTTAGAAAACCATTGCATGGTTTGTGGATTGTGGGGAAATAATTAATAGTTAATCAGAAAAAAGGAATACAATCAGGTAATAATCTGGATTTTACCAAACCAGCTTATTTCTATACACTTCCTTAAATTCAGTTTAGCTCTGTGTAATATCTGCCAGAAATCCACCTAACTGATTCAGGCAGGAAATTATACTTGAAACTAAAGCCATTTGCACAGGAAACCATTACAGAAGCATTCCGGGGCATTGATGAAAAAGAGATCTGGATATGTATTGATTTGTTAAACCGAGTATATTCCAATCTTATCATTTCTGCGAAACGAACTCCCTGACCCATTCGTCAGCAGGCTGTTTCAGAATAACTTCAGGTTTGTCTTTCTGAAGTATCTTCCCGTTATTCATAATAACCATTTCAGTTCCCAGCGAAAATGCCTCCGACAGGTCGTGAGTAACCATTAGCATAGTTGTACCGGAGTCAGCGTGAATCTGTTTCAGTTCTGCCTGCAGTTTTCTCCTGGTAATATTATCGAGAGAGCCGAGGGGTTCATCCATTATGATAATCTGTGGTTTCATTGCAAGAGCACGGGCAATTCCGACCCTCTGCTGCTGGCCTCCGCTAAGATTTTCAGGGTAATCGTCAAGTTGTGCTCTGGTAAATTCTATTATTGTAGCCAGCTCAAGAGTTCTTACCTCACGCAATTCTTTATCCATTCCTGAGATACTCATCACAAACTGTATATTCTCCCTCACGGTAAGATGCGGAAACAGTCCTGCATTCTGAATGACATATCCTATATTGCGTCTTAGCAGAGGTCTGTCCCACAACTCTATTTCCTTGTCCATTATCTTCATACTTCCGGAATCAAAATCGGTCATACGATTGATGATCCGGAGCAGGGTTGTTTTTCCACAGCCACT
>JBBQJD010000161.1:0-6535 GCA_038325595.1 Bacteroidales bacterium
ACGATAAAATTCATAGTTACAGAGTACCGGAATATTTGTAGCATGTAAATATTTCGTATAAGTCAAAGGTGCATAGAACCGGAATATTATAGATTATCTTTTTATTTCTTAATTTTGGTGCGATGAATATTCCATGCAACAATTCAATTAAGAATGTAAGTGTCCCGTTTAAATTTTATTTTTTTCTGATGAAAAAAGCAGATATATTTTTTTTGATTTTCCTCTTTACTCTTATTTTTTCAGGGTGCAAGAATAGCGAGGAAAGAAACAAGCAAAAAGCTACAGATATTATAAGTGTTAAAACCCTGGGGCTGGCATACCTTGAGGAATTCAAGCTTGAGGAAGCTGAACAGGAATTCCTGAAATTCATCGATATGGCACCCGAAGAAAAATTTGGTTATGCAAATCTGGGGCTGACATATCTGCGAATGGGAAAATACCCCGAGGCTGAGAAACAACTCCGAAAGGCTTTGAAAATTGATCCTCAGGATTCCGATGTAAGACTGATCCTTGCAACGGTTTATAAGATGAATGATGAACGCGACCGCTCAATAGCCGAGCTTAATGAGGCCTTAAAATATTCTCCCGGACATGTCAAGGTTCTTTATGATCTCTCGGAAATGTATGTCTCAGCCTTGGATGAGGAATCACTTGAACAGAGGGAAAGCCATCTTCTTATGCTTGTTGAAAAAGCAGGCGGAAATATTGTGCCGCGTCTTAACCTTACAGATATTCTTATCAGGCACGGTGAATCCGATAAGGCTGTCGAACAGATGGAAATCATAAAGCAGCAGTTTCCGGAATTTCCCAGGGAAGCTGTCGATTATTATGACAAAACACTTGCAGCATTACGTAATGGAGATAAGGAGAATGCAATTTTGCAATTCACAATATTTCATAATTACCTGAAAGTTACTTCACCTTACCAGGCAGGGATGATGGATCTTAAAGGTCCCGGAGGATCGCTGATTGGCTTTCCAATAATAACTTTCGATCAGCAATCTTCAGGACAAACCTTTGAAGACGGATCATTACTCGACATAATCAGATTCACTGAAGTATCTCAATCGGCAGGTATTGAAATTCCTGCTGAAGGAAATGAATCTGCAGGATATTCCTATTCAGAAATAGCTGATTATGACGGAGACGGAGATGCAGACATCTATATCTGCAGCCGGGGAACTTCCTCTTTTCTGTTCAATAACGACATGGGAAGATTTAGAGACGTTTCAGAAGAAGCCGGCATCAGTCATGAAGGAAAAGAATCCTCAGCATCGTTTGCTGATTATGACAATGATGGTTTTCTTGATCTGTATATCATCAGGGAAGATGGTGATATTTTGTACAGAAATACAGGAAAGGGTACATTCGAAAATGTAACGGATGATACAAATATAGAGAGCAAAACTACAGCACGGAAAGCTCTGTTTTTTGACCCTGACCACGACGGAGATCTGGATCTGTACAGGATAAATGCAGGTCCGAATATGCTGTTCAGGAATAATGCTGATGGTTCCTTTCTGGAGCAGGCTGAGAAAATGGGTTTGGCAGGAGGAGATGCAGTAAGCAGCGATGCTGCATTTGGGGATTTTGATGGTGATGAAGATATCGACCTCATAGTTGTCAGTGAAAATTCAGATAATAAGCTTTATTCGAATCAGAGGCAGTCCGTATTTAAAGAGATCAGTCAATCGATCGGAGCCGGATCATCATCGGTCTCTGCAGGAGACTATAATAATGATGGTTTTCTTGATCTTTTCATAACATCTGATAATGGTGGAACTCAGGAACTTTTCAGAAATCTCAAGAACGGTCTTTTTGAACCTGAAAAAGCCACAAAGGAGATGTTCACTGCACTTCAGAAGGTGAAGGCTCATGATGCTTCCTTCATAGATTTTGACAATGACGGATACCTGGATATTCTTATTGCCGGTGAATCTGCGAATCAGGATGGACGGGGCGTTTATCTGTTTCATAATGACGGAAAAAGCAATTTTACCAATGTCTCACGGTTGTTGCCCGAAGAGCTTAAATCAGGAAGGCAGATTTCCATTTTTGATTATAATGATGATGGTGACCTTGATGTTGTGATAGCAGGTACTGATGGAAGAATCTTCTTGTTGCGAAATGACGGCGGCAACAGTAACCATTTTGTGAGGATAAAGCTCATGGGATTAAGGGCAGGCAGTGCAAAAAATAATCATTTCGGAATAGGGGCAAAGGTTGAAATACGTTCAGGCGATCTTTACCAGACACTCGTAGTAACTGATCCCAACATACACTTTGGTATCGGTCCGCGTTCCATTGCCGATGTTGTAAGAATAACCTGGACAAACGGGGTTCCCCAGAATATATTTTTTCCGGGAACTGACCAGTCACTTATTGAAGCACAGACACTTAAAGGATCATGCCCTTTCCTTTACACATGGGATGGAGATGAATATGTGTTTGTGAAGGATGTCCTTTGGCGGAGTGCACTCGGTATGCCGTTGGGTATAATGGGAGGGACCACAGCCTATGCCTTTCCCGATGCATCTGATGATTACTTAAAAGTTCCCGGCGAAGTATTAAAACCGAAGGATGGGAAATACTCAATCCAGATAACTTCCGAATTGTGGGAAACAATATACACTGATGAAGTTCAGCTTGTAGCAGTCGATCATCCCGGATCTGTGGACATTTTCGTTCCTGAACAATTTTCACCTCCGCCATTCCCCGTCCGCAAGATTTATCAGGTAAAGGAAAAAATTGCTCCTGCTTCCGCAAAAGACCAGGATGGGAAGGATGTTCTTTCATTTATCTCAGAAAAGGACGACAACTATCTTTCAGGTTTTAAACCGGGTAGGTACCAGGGAATCATTGAAATGGCTGATCTCATACTTGATCCGGGGGAAGCCGGTAAATCGGGAAATTTATTGCTTTACCTGAATGGCTGGATTTTTCCTACTGATGCAAGCATTAATGTGGCAATTTCACAATCAGACAAGCTGAAAGTCACACCTCCTGAAATCCAGGTAATTAATAAAGCCGGTGAGTGGGAGACAGTGGATAATCCGGGATTCCCGATGGGCAAGAACAAAACTGTTATTGCAGATCTTACGGGGAAATTCCTCACATCTGATCATCGGATACGGATCAGGACAAACATGGAAATTTACTGGGACTATATCTTTTTCTCTGATGGGGCCTCAAATGAACCTGTCACTTCTACAGTTCTGGAACCAGTTTCCGCTGATCTTCATTACCGCGGATTTTCAAAGAGTTACAGAAAAGGCGGCCGTTACGGACCTCACTGGTTTGATTACTCAAATGTAACAAAAGATACAAAATGGAATGATCTCTCCGGTAATTATACAAGGTTCGGGGATGTTTTATCATTGCTTAAAGAATCTGATAATCAATACATTATATCTAATGCCGGAGATGAGACCACCATTGAATTTGATGCCAAAGGATTGCCTGACCTAAAGAAGGGTTGGAAAAGGGATTTCCTTATCCGTACGGTCGGCTGGGTGAAGGATGGCGATTTAAATACTGCCCATGGTAATACAGTTACACCGCTTCCATTCCACGGGATGAAAAGCTATCCTCCATCACCTGATGATTCTTATCCGGCAGATCCTGATCTGCAGAAATACAATAAGGAATATAACACGAGAAAAGTAACTGGTAATGAGAACTTTAATGCGCTCAGGACAAAACGATACTAATAAATTATTATGCGAGTTGTTTTTATAAAAATTTTCCTTCTTTTTCAGTTAGTACATTTTTCAGTCATTTCACCAGCCCAGAAGGAAGTGAAGTTCACCGATATCACAAAAAAAGCAAAGATTGATTTCAAATATACCTTTGGCGATTATTCCTATGTAAATATTCTTGAAAGCAGTGGTTCGGGCATTACGGTTTTTGACTACAACAACGATCATCTGATGGATATCTATATGATGAACGGTACCTGGATAAAAGGGATCTCCGACCCGGAGGGAGAAGTTTTTAAAGAATCAAAGAATTGTTTGTATAAAAACAACGGTGATGGTACATTCTCTGAAGTTTCTGAATCAGCAGGTGTTGATGACAGGAACTGGAGCATGGCTGCAGGAGCCATGGATTATGATAATGACGGTGATCAGGACCTTTTTCTGTTGAATTATGGACCGAATGTTTTTTTTAGAAATAATGGCAACAATACTTTTTCAGATATTACAAAGAAACTTGGACTTGCAGGACCGGATACATTAAACGGATTTACAAAATGGAGCATCGGAGTTGCATTTTTTGATTATAATAAGGATGGAAGGCTTGATGCCATGGTTGGAAATTTCCTTGCTTTTGATCCGGCTTATGTTTCAACTTCAACACCCGGACTCATGCCACATCCCTCAGAATACAGAGGGCAGGCATCAATGCTGTACGAGCAGCAACCAGATGGAAAGTTTGTGGATGTCACAAAGGAAGCCGGTCTTTATTATCCCAATTCAAAATGTATGGGTCTGACAATATTCGATTATGACAGCGACGGGGACCTGGATATCTTTCAGGCAAACGATCATCATCTGAATTATCTTTTCAGGAACGATGGTGGTAAATTTGAAGAAGTAGCTGTGGCAAGCGGTGTTGCGGCAAACAGTAATGGGGTAGGATCAGGTTCAATGCATGCCACTACCGGTGATATTAATGGTGATGGGTTTATTGATATTCTCGTAACAGACCTTGAATATGGAGCTCTTTACAGGAATAATGGAAATGGTATTTTCACAGATATAACTGAAACCAGTGGAATAGCTGCTCATATGAGAGGAAAGGGCAGCTGGGGAGCAGCTTTATTCGATTTTGATAATGATGGAGACCTTGATATTATTGCGGCAAACGGAACCGCAGAAGAACTTATTCTGCAGTATCCGTTGTTGCTTGAAAATGATGGTCACGGGAATTTTAAGAACGCCGGTCAGGAGTCAGGCAAATACTTTGACGAAAAACGTTCGGGCCGTTCACTGGCTGTGCTGGATTTTGATAATGACGGAGACCTGGATATAATTGTTTCACATGTTGACCTTCGGGCAACACCAGCATTGCTCAGAAATGACGGGGGAAATGCAAACTACTGGATAGGCGTGACACTGAAAGGTAAAAACGGACCTGCTTCTGCAATAGGAGCAAGAGTGACAGTTACCGCCGGAGGAAAGAAGCAGGTACTGGTCAATCAGTGGGTTACAGGTTATCTTTCATCAAATGATCCACGTTTGCATGTGGGTCTTGGAAAACAGAAAAATATCGATCTGATTGAAATTGTATGGTCGGATGGTAAAACCGAGTCGTATAAGAATATTGCGGCAAACAGGTATATAACAATACTGCAGGGAACAGGAATAATTAAGGAGTAAGAAACAGGAGTTTCTAAGTTAATAATACCTTGGTCGCCTGGCCGGGGTGGTTGATTGGTTGAGAAACAGAATTGTATAATCATTTATCATTAGCAAACATTTAAATTATAATATATGAACCACCAATATGTATCCAATGTAATCGACCTTACAAGTCCTGAAAAAAATGTCATTTACAACATGACAAACGAAGAAGCTGTGAACATCATCAGGTCGGGTGATGTCGAAGCTGTCCGTAAGATTGACGGGCAGTTTGCAATAGTTTCAGTTGAAGGAAAAACAATAAGGATCGCACGATCGATAGGCCGTCCCATTCGTTATTTTATTGCAAAAAGAGCTGCGGGACCAAACCTTATCATTGCCGAACGCATTGATATTATATATGACTATCTTAAGAAGGAAGGCCTCGATGATCAGTTCCATCCATCTTATACCAGGATGGCTCCAGCCCATTATATCACTAAAGTAGAACTTCTTGGATGTCCCGATCCGAACCCTGTATATACACGCTTTTTTACTCCCGAGCGCAATAGATATTCACAGATCAGCCCTGCTCAGCTGGGAGAATTGTACATTGGGGTATTGTATAATGAAATAAAAAAATGGCTGCAATACCGGGCTAAATCAGGTCCGGTCGGAGTGACTTTTTCTGCAGGCATTGACAGCGGATCAGTATTTCTGCTCACCTATCATGCTCTGAAGGAGCTCGGAGAAAGCCCCTCACGGCTTAAAGCCTTCACCCTCTCAATCGATGGGGATGGTGCAGATTTGATCCAGGCAAGGAAATTCCTCGAAGCTCTTAACCTTGAATTATTCCTTGAGCCCGTTGAAGTTGATTATTCCAGCCTCGACTGGAAGAAGGCTGTGAAGGTTGTTGAGGATTATAAACCACTTGATATTCAATCAGCTACCATGAACCTTGCTCTACTTCAGGGTATAAGGAACAGGTATCAGGAATGGAAGTTCTTGATTGATGGTGAGGGTGGAGATGAAAATCTGAAGGATTATCCCATTGAAGAAAATCCTGAGCTGACTATCCGCAGTGTACTCAATAATCTGATGCTTTATCATGAAGGCTGGGGAGTTGAATCAATAAAACATTCTTTGACCTATTCGGGAGGTTTGAGCAGGGGATATATGCGTACCTTTGCAAC
>JBBQJD010000162.1:0-6468 GCA_038325595.1 Bacteroidales bacterium
GCTCCCACTGAGGCGGGACAAGTCCTCCTTCAAAAACTAATCTCTTATCACATTTAATTTTGTCTCAACGAGAAGGGGATCCATTTTTTTGTACATCAGGTATTATGACAATACCCGCAGCCAAAATCAATTTATTTACCCCAGCCCCAAGGGGAGTAAATTGATTTTGGCTGGGCCCGGGCTCGCCAGCAAGCTTAATCGGTTCTTCGCTCCCCTTGAGGACGGGGTAAACGAAGAACCGATGAAGCGCAGCAAGGGCCTGGGGGAAAGGCCAGTCATATGCAGATTTGAGTTATGTATAAAGATTAGCTTCAAAAAGGAGGACTTGTCCCGCATCAGCGGGAGCCTGCCCCGCAAAAGCGGGGACAAAGCTATATAATTGCATATCTGTGTCTTACAAACAGGCAAATTTTCAAAAGCTCAGATTGGAATTTCAATCCGTTTGACTTAATATTCGATTGAATATTTAATAAAAAAGGAATCAGAAGATATATCTGATGGAAAGGGCACCTCCGTCAGGACGGAAACCTGTATATCCGCTGAGGTTAACAGAAGGCTTCCAGTCGATACCTATATTAAATGGAACTTCCCTGAAGTTGTATTCAATGCCAAGTATGCCATCTATGCCTACAACCGTATATGCCTGGTGCAAAACACCCCAGTCCCTGTTTCCATCCCAGAAACCGATATGTGCCCCGAATCCATAATACCAGTTCAGCCCTGAAACATCAAATGCCTGGTTATGAATTTCATATAGGCCTGTTATTTCCAATCCACTCCATCTGGTTGAAAGAATTCCTTCAAATGCAGCCTTTCCGTTTACAAAATGTTTTACGGTTAATCCTTGCGACAAACCTGCCCTGAAGCCGATACCTGTTTTGTAATCCTGTGCGCTGGCAAGCGTTAAAATACTGATAGCCAATATTATAGTTAAGATCCCTTTTCTCATGGTTATATTACAGAAGTTTAAGCTGCAAATCTAATTATTAAAACTTCTGATGCAAGAATAAATTTTCTTTTTAAAAAGGTTTTTCTTAGCTTGCCCCCCTTGGGGAAACGGAAAAGATGGTTCTCTTACTCCTTTTTCCCGTTTTCCAGAATATATGGAGTAACCTGATATACACAGTAATTAAGCCAGTTGGAGAATAACAGGTTTGCATGACTTTTCCATTTGACCATCGGCGGTAGCTGCGGATCATCATTCTGGTAATAATTCCTTGGCAGTTTGATATCTATACCTTTTGCCACATCACGGTCATATTCAGATTTCAACGTGAGAGGATCGTATTCTGAGTGACCTGTAATAAAAACTCTTTTGTAGTCTTTTGAAGCAACCAGATAAATGCCTGCCTCATCTGATTCTGCAAGAATCTCAAGTTCATTGATCTTTTCAATATCTCCCCTCCTGACTTCGGTATATCTTGAATGCGGCGCCAGAAATTCATCATCAAATCCTCTGAGAAGGAGATTTTTCTTGTTATATACCTTATGATTATAAACACCAAATATCTTTTCATTCATCATAAATTTTGGGATATTATAATGATGATACAGTCCCGCCTGTGAACCCCAGCATATAAACATGGTGGAGGTGACATGATTATCAGCCCAATCCATGATTTTTACCATTTCTTCCCAATAATCAACCTCCTCAAAATCAAGATGTTCAATAGGCGCACCAGTAATGATCATTCCATCATACTTATGAACCGAGATATCATCAAATGTCTGGTAGAAAGCATCAAGATGATGTTTATCGGTATTTTTTGATTGATGCATCTTTGTATTGATCAGGGTAATTTCAACCTGGAGAGGAGTATTTGACAGAAGCCGTAATATCTGTGTTTCTGTTGTAATTTTTGTGGGCATCAGATTAAGTATCAGGATCTGCAATGGCCTGATGTCCTGATGCACAGCCGTTGTTTCCTTCATGACGAAGATATTCTCATCTTCGAGAATTTTTACTGCCGGCAAATTATCGGATATATTGAGTGGCATATTCTTTAATATTGATGAAATAATATTGATGAAACAAAATTCCTGAAAGGAATAGCGCGCAAAGTTAAAAAATTTATCTTAATAACTCATTCAATTCCTGCTGGTAGTCGTATTGCAGATCAGGATGCAGAGCAGATATTTTTATTATTATTGCATCTGTAAGCCGGATGTAAAGATTCAGTAAAGATTTATTTTTTAATATGGAAGGAGTCATGTTTTTGAGCTTCCTGCAAAAGTAAATCAGAAGTTCAACTTCAGTTCTTTTATTTTGAGAATATCTGATGTATTTCTTTGTCCTGGTTAAAATTCTCCGTACTGATTTTCTGATAAAGTATGATCCTTTTGTGTTTATCTGCTGAAATTCTTCATCAATGTTCTGTTTAACTCCTTCTATATATGCCTCTTCATCAAGTGACTCGAACAATAAATAGGTCAGTAATTCCTTATTCTCCTTCTTGAATCTGGCCAAACGAAGACAGAGTTCCCTCAATTCTTTGGGAGAGAGTGAATTTAATTCCTTCCCAAGCTCTTTTGAACTGACCGCCTTCATAAATATTGATAATGCCTGTAATTATAAAGTCTTCTCTCCTTCAGCCTCAGGCTTCTTCTTTCCTCTCTTCTGAGGATAAGTACCCGGAAGGATAACATTTATCAGCTTCTTCCCCCACAAACCAAGCTGAATGCCGGCGCCCAGAGATAAAATACTTATTATCAGAGTTAATGCAAATAAATCTTCATTTGGAGCCACAACGAATAAGCTAAGTGAGAGTCCCAGAATGATCAGACTGAATATTATCTTAACCCTTAGCAAAGGTGTGGCAAGAGTTTTGAATCTTGTCATTCCATCGATAATTCCTGTAATTATCGCAAGAACCAGTGTAGCCGGGAAAACAAATACGGAAAATATAATTACACTATTAAGGATTTCAGGCTGAAAATCAGGTAAAAGCTTTTTAATTATAACGATCAGAGGTATTGCAATAACAAACGATTGAGAAAGATGTATAGCAATCGGGTGAAGGTCCAGGTTTAGTATCTTAAGCCTGTTCAGAGATACCCTTTCCCTGTAAGGTTCAAATACTTTTCTGGGCATCCCGCATGCCGGACAAACATCTCCCAGCTTATCAGATTCTATTACAAATCCGCAAGGCCGGCATCGTACCAGTTCTTTCATAGCCTGAATAATTAATTAGAATACAAATATATAAATATACCGGAAACTGTGATTTTTATCGAGGCCCTTATATAAGTTTTCATTCGGCATATAAGGTTTTCATTCCTCCGTCTCATGAAAATTCTCTATCTTGCATAAAAAAATCCATAACTGTGCTGAAAAAGCTTTTACCTCCCGATAAATGGAGATTACCGGTACTGCTGGCAATTGCTGTTTTTACAGGTCTCGGGTTATTTGCTTTTCATATATCGAATGCATCTTCATACCTGGGTGACAATCCCGAAACTTGTGTGAACTGTCATATAATGGCGCCTCAATATGCCACATGGTATCATAGTTCACACAGGGAAAAAACCAATTGCAACGACTGTCATGTCCCCCATAATAATGTTGTTAACAAATATTTCTTTAAGGCCAGGGATGGAATGCGCCATGCCACAATCTTCACTTTGCGGCGTGAACCGCAGGTGATCTTTATAAAAGAGGCAGGAAGAGAGGTGGTACATAAAAACTGTATAAGATGCCATAAGGAAATGCTGACTGACAGCAAACTTCTGGCGTATAACCGGGAAACACATGATAACAGGATGGAACGTAAATGCTGGGATTGTCACAGGGAAACTCCTCATGGAAGGGTTAACAGTATTTCAAGCGTTCCCTGGGCCAGGGTTCCGGTTCCCGGCACGCTGACACCCGAATGGCTCAGAAATCTTATGAGCGAGTGATGATTATGAAATCTATATTTTAATTTAAATAGTTAATAATGAGATCAATACAGGAAATACTGCATGAAAGACCATGGCTCGGATGGGTTATCTTTATTGCAACTGTCGCCATAGTTTTTCTCCTTGGCATGTTGGCGTCCTCAATTGTTGAAAGAAGGGCTGAAGCAACATTTGCATACACTCCCGAACTGAATTTTTCACAATTCGAACCAAGGAATTCAGTATGGGGTGAATTTTTTCCACGGGAATATGACACATATATGAAGACAGCCGATACTACCTTCAGGAGCAAGTATAACGGAAGTGCAACTGTCGACCTGCTTGAGGAATCTCCCCGCCTGGTTGTCCTCTGGGCAGGTTATGCATTTTCAAAGGGATACAGCCAGGGACGCGGCCATCTTCATGCAATTGAAGATGTGAGAAGATCTGTCCGTAACGGATCACCGGTGAAAGGCAAGCCAAGTCCGCTTCCAAATACATGCTGGACCTGCAAAAGTCCTGATGTGCCAAGACTCATGAATGAGCATGGTGTTGCCGGCTTCTACAAAGGTACCTGGGACGAAAAAGGAGCCGAGATCATAAATCCTATTGGATGCGCCGATTGTCATGATTCAAAAACAATGAACCTTCATATTTCAAGACCAGCCCTTATTGAAGCATTTAAAGCAAGAGGACTTGATATAGAGCAGGCAACCCACCAGGAAATGAGGAGTCTCGTTTGTGCACAATGTCACGTTGAGTACTACTTTAACAAGAAAGTGGTAGAAGATGTAAATTACCTGGTTTTTCCATGGAAAGACGGGTTGGTACTTGAAGATATGGAGAATTACTATGACAGCATCGGATTTTCAGACTGGACTCATTCACTCAGCCGGGCTCCCATGCTCAAAGCCCAGCATCCTGATTATGAAGTGTATCTTACAGGTACTCATGCCTCAAGGGGAGTTTCGTGTGCCGATTGCCACATGCCCTTTATAAGTGAAGGCGGACAGAAATTTACTGATCACCACATACAGAGTCCGCTTAATAATGTAGCCAACTCGTGCCAGGTATGCCACCGCGAGGAAACTGAAAAGCTGATAAAGGATGTTTATACCCGTCAGGATAAGATCGTAGAAAACAGGAATATACTCGAGACTCTTCTTGTGAGAGCTCATGTTGAAGCAAAAACAGCCTGGGACAAGGGAGCCAGCGAACTCCAGATGAAGAGTATCCTCAATGACATCAGGAAAGCTCAGTGGCGCTGGGATTTTGCTGCGGCAGGTCATGGCAATTCATTCCATTCACCTGTTGAATCAGGCAGGATAATTTCAGGAGGCATTGCATTTGCACAGGAAGCAAGAGTAAAGCTTGCACGTTTACTTGCTTCACTTGGATATAACCAGGAAGTACCATTTCCGGATATCAGTACAAAAGCCAAGGCTCAGGAATATATCGGGCTGGATATCAATCAGATAAACAAGGAGATGGAAGAATTCATGAGGACAGTTGTCCCTGATTGGATAAAATCAGGTACGGAAAGAGAGAAAGGATATTAATCATGTTTTTTATACGGTGTTTCAGAAAGAACATCATCTCGCCATTCTTTTAAGCCTGACTGAAGCTCCCTTGCTTTTTCAGGATGCACTTCTATCAGGTTTCGGTTTTCACCCGGATCATTCCTTAGATTATACAGCTCGTATTCACCCGTGTCAAAAAACTCGATCAGATTCCAGTCACCTTGGCGAACTACTCCGGCTAACCGGCCACCAAGAAAATGCGGCTCACCCAGGGTATAGTACCACGACTCCCTGGCGGGCCAGCCGGTCAGGTTCAGGTGTGCCGCAAGACCACATAATGTACAAATTTTATGATTTATAAATTCAGGTCCCCGCAGTGCCTGATTAAATCAATATTAAATTAAATTTTCTTGAATGTCATGTACCATGCAACGTCATACAGTCCGGCTTCGTCAACTTCGCCCTTATTGGTTTTCCTGTAGGGAACAATAATATCATCTCCGGGCATCCAGTTTGCGGGTGTCGATACTACCCCCTCTTTAGCAGTCTGAAGAGCTATGACGGTTCTTTTTATCTCATCCATATTTCTTCCGACAATCATTGGATAAAAAGAAATAGATTGTATAATATTGTTACCATCAATGATATATACACCCCTGACATACTGTGAGGAATTGGTTGAAGGATGGATCATACCATACAATTTGGCAACTGCCTTGTTATTATCATCTACCAGCGGAAACTTTATCTTTTGAGTTACCCTGTCCTTATATTTAAGTTCCTCAAGTGATTTAACCCATTGAACATGGGTTTCAAGTTTATCGGCCGATACAACGACAATTTTAACATTCAAGTCCTCAAAATCCTTCTGCATGTTTGCAAGTTCCAGAAGTTCCGATGAGCAGACAGGTGTATAATCCTGAGGATGACTGAATATGATTTTCCATTTATTTCCAAGTGATGAAGGAAAATTGAGTGTACCAGTTGTTGTTTCAGCGGTAAAAGCAGGAGCAGGATCACCAATTAATGGGATTTTGAAGTTTCTGTCCTCCTGAGCCCATAATTGGGTTAG
>JBBQJD010000163.1:0-6457 GCA_038325595.1 Bacteroidales bacterium
AGGTGACTTTAATTTCGCATTTCCTCTGCATGAAAACGAATTAATGGTCTCCTTCAGAAGTTCTGAAAATGAAAGGTTTGCACTATATTCATTTGATATTGAAAAAGGAACTCTTGGTAATCAGATTTATAAGAACGCTGATTATGATATTCTGGAAGCAATTGCCGTGGGAAAACATGACAGGCCCAGGAAACTTCCAAGCGAGGTTGACATGGGTGTAAAAACAGGACTTTTGCTTTGCCAGAACATAAATATTACAGGCATGCAATCCCCTGAAAAAAGTCCTTCACTTCAGGGTGCCGACCGGGTAGAAATAATCGGGATCGACTCTACCCTTGGAGTTGTGAATGTTGAGGAAGATGGATCATTTCTGTTGAAAGTATCCGCAGATATGCCATTCAGAATCAGGACTTTGAATGCAGAAGGCATAACCATAAACGGACCTGGCAGCTGGTATTGGTTACGACCGAATGAAAGAAGAGGGTGTACCGGATGCCATGAAGATCATGAGAGAGTACCTGCAAACCGCTATGCCATGGCAGTTAGTAAGAAACCCGTAACAATACCTGTGCAGATTAGCGGTATTAAAGAAAAGGAAATTGAACTTGAATAATAGATCATTATGAGACGGATATTGATGGTAACCGGAATTATTTTAATGATTGGAATATTATTACTTTTTCCGGGTAAAAAATGGGCCAGGGAGCATGTCAATTATAAGACTGCTGTTACTGATCATCCTTTGCTCTGCACAAATTGCCATTTATATATCATTAAGGATGGGATCATTCCAAAACTGGTAAACAGGGATTATTATTCACCTCTGAATGTTACGGTTTCACATGATGGTAAATTGCTCTATGTTGTAGCCAGTGATGCCAACACTTTAATGGTTACCGATACTGAAAACGGAAAGGTATTGAATAAAATAATGGTTGGAAACAAACCTCATAGTGTTATACTTGACAAAGACGGAAAAACCGCATATGTGAGTAATCAATGGTCTGATAATGTTTCAGTCATTGACCTGATAACCCGGAAAGTAATCGATACCCTGAAGACAGGTAATGGACCCGCGGGATTGTCATTGAGCTCTAATGGCAAGTCACTTTATGTTGTCAATACTTTTAGTTCAGATCTTACTGTCATCGATCTCGGGACAGGTGTGGAGAGAAAAAGACTTTCAACAGGAAACAATCCCACTGGTACACAGTTATCTCCAAATGGCAGGGATTTATACATTACAAGCAGGCGGGCAATTATTACACCTTATGGAGAACCGCTTGCAAGCGAACTTACCGTTATTAATGACAGTTCGCAAAAGATAAGTAAATACATAAAAATAGAGTCTGCTTATATGATGGAAAATGTTGCTTTCACTCCGTCAGGCGACCTTGCTATTGTTACACTTATCAGGCCAAAAAACCTGGTCCCTTCAATTCAGGTTGAAAGAGGTTTCATGATGACTCACGGTATAGGGATAGTGGAACAGAAAGAAAATGGCAGGATAATTCAACTACTAACGGATGAACCAAATGCATATTATCCTGATCCGTTCGGCATAGTAATAACACCTGATGGTAAGAAAGCTTTTATTTCCAATTCAGGTGTGAATTTCATAACAGTAGTCAGTATTGACTCCATCCGGCAGCTGATATCTGAATCGACTCCCGAAATGCTCAATCTGTGGCCCGACCACCTGGGAATAAGCAGCCGTTATGTTGTGAAAAGGATTCCGACAGGAGCAAATCCAAAAGGTCTGGCACTTTCTCCCGATGGGAAACTACTCTATGTTGCTGAACACCTTGAGGACAGGATATCTGTTATCAGCACAGAGAATATGGAAACTGTCAAAACAATTGATCTTGGAGGCCCTGAAAAGATAACTGTTGCCCGGCAGGGAAGACGACTTTTGAATAATGCAGGACATACTTTCCAAACACAGTACTCCTGCTATACCTGTCATCCTGACGAGCATGAGGATGGCCTGGTTTATAATATGGCTTCCATCGATATGGGAAGAAATGTTACGAATACCCAATCATTGAGGGATATCGGCGATACGCCTCCATTTAAATGGAACGGAAAGAACCAGACAGTTTATAAACAGGACGGAATGCGATTTTCCACTGTATTGACAAGAACAGAACAGTTTAGTTATAAAAACCTCGATGCGATAAGTGCATATATAATGACAGGCATTCCGTATCCTCCTAATCTTCAGTTCAATCCATCCGGTAAACTGACTGAAGCCCAGAAAAGAGGCAAGGTGATATATGAGCGTAAAGAAGATAATTCCGGAAACGTTATTCCGGAGATTAACCGGTGCATAACCTGTCATCCGGCTCCATATTATACTAATCTTCAGACGGCCGATGTAAGCACTCTTGCCGCCAGTGATGATTCAATGTTGTTTGATACTCCGCATCTCAATAATATATATGCTTCCCCTCCTTATCTTCATGATGGTCGAGCCACAACCCTGGAAGAAATATGGACATTATACGGAAAAGATGATAAACACGGATTGACAGGAGATATGACAAAAAATCAACTGAACGACCTGATCGAATACCTGAAATCACTCAGGAGCCCTGATTATGAAAATGAAAAAACATTTAAAGCTTCATTCCGGTAATAATAAATTAGAAATATGAGAACAATAAGACAGAAAAAGTTATTAGGATACGCAGCAATTGCTGTTGTCATTGCAGTTCTTATTTCCCTTGGATTTATCTTTAAAGGTAAAAATGAAACCGGGATGAATGCCCGGGCCGAAGTAAATTCCGGATCCCCTGCCACCGCGGGAGAAGATAATAATGGCCAATCAAATACTGTGGATGATATTTCTGTTCCGGTGTATGGCAACTGGAAGAATTTTACTACAAAGGATGGGTTACCCTCGGACAAAACATATTGCGCCCGCATCGACGGAGATAAGGTTTATGTGGGAACTCATGATGGTCTGGCAGTATACGAGAAAGGAAAGTGGCGAACTTATACCACAAAAGACGGACTGGCTCATAACGGAGTAGTTTCAGTTGATGTAAGTGAACTTACGGGTGAGGTATGGATAGGAACACTCGGAGGGCTGAGCCGGTGGTCAGCTGGAAAATTTGAAACATTTAACCAGTTCAACAGCGGAATGCCTAATGATTTGGTTTACATGGTGATATGCGACGGTAAAGATGTCTGGGTTGCTACAGGAGGTGGAGCAGGTCATTTTGACCCTTTTACAAAGGAATGGGAAATATTCACTGAACAAAATGCTCCTATGCATGAACCTTGGACATACGGTGTTTCAGCGGGCGATGGAAAGATATTTATTGCTGCCTGGGGTGGTGGAGTGATCGAGTATAATAAAGAAACCAAACAGTTCAGAGATTATACTGATCCTGATGGTTTTATGGAAATCGACCTTCAGCCTGACGATGGTGTAGTTCATGATATTACAACTGCAACTTCATGGGCCAACGGTATCTTATGGGTCTCAACCTACTTTGGAATGAGCCGTTATGATGGGAAAAACTGGAAAGGCTATTTTGACCATGACAGCGGACTGGCAAGTAATTTTATCAACTTTCTCAGAGCGGAAGGACCTGTGGCATATGTATGCAGTGATAACGGATTGAGCAGTACAAATGGAACAAACTGGGTTACCTATAAGAAAAACGATAATAACCAGAATGGTGTGGCAATATTAACAAATGGAAAAGAGAGAAAAGAGATTCCTTTGTCTCCATCAATTGCCCATAACTTTATAATAGGAGTAGATGCCGAGGATGGTGTGATATGGGTAGCCACCTCCAAAGGCGTCAGCCGGGGCGAGATAATCAAAGTCAATTAAAACCATACGTTGTAATCTAATTTTAATTATAGTTCTAATGGTAAATAAGCAAATATTGATAGATCTGGAGAAACTCACTGAAGGCGAGAAGAATGAGATGACGAAACTCGGAATTTTAAGTGTTGATAATACCATCACCAAAACAGTAATGCCTTCTGTTCATAAGGACCGGCCTCCAATACTGAAACATGTAACTCATGCCCCGCATGTGATCAATGAAGCATATGATTATCAGAAACCATCTTCTTTTTCGAGAGCCCTGCGACTTGATTTCGGTGATTATAAGGTTCTCCTGATCTCCGGAACTGCCAGTGTCAACGAAGAAGGCAAAGCAGAACACATTGGTGATTTTAAAGCTCAGCTGTGGAGAACTTATGTCAATATCACCAACCTTCTGGCTGCTGAAGAGATGTCGTGGCATGATATAGTCCGGACTACCAATTATCTGCGGGATATTGAACGGGATTATGCTGAATTCAACAAGATAAGAACCACATTTTACAGCTGGCTGAATCTTGATCCTCTGCCTGCAAGTACAGGGATCCAGGCAAGGTTATGCTGGGAAACTTTGCTTGTAGAGATTGAAGCTTATGCAATTTGTAAAATTAAATAGCGAAAATATGAAAGCACAATTTAAAAATCTATTGAGTTTGATTCTGCTTTTCCTTATGCAATTTTTATGGGTCACCGGGCAGGAAAAAAAGACCAACTACGGTAATATACCGGATGAACTTGTTGCTTATGATAAATTTCAAAAAGCTTACAAATATCACTTCCTGGAACCAATTGAGTTCTACGGTGCAGGACGTGAAAAACCAGAGCCTTCAGGTTTAAAGGAAGTGAGAATTGGATTTCTGGGTCCTTTGGAAGGGTCAATATTGTTAAATCTTGGAAATCAGATGCTTCAGGGTTCAATGCTGGCCATTGAAGAGGCTAATGCCAAAGGTGGCTATAAGGGAATCCCTTTCAAATTAATGATACACAACGATTTTGGACTCTGGGGCGCTGCAGCTAATGAAATTGTAAGGATGGATGATGAGAAAGTGTGGGCATGGCTCGGCACTATCGACGATATTAATTCCCATGTTGCAATCAGGGCGACCCTGAAAGTTGAAATACCAAATGTTAATACAGGCGATCCGGATCCAACATTTACTGAAACAAACATTCCGTGGGTAGTGCGAACAATTCCTGACGACAGACAGTCCAGCTATGCTTTGGTTAACCGAATATTCGTTATGGATAAACATGCCAGGGTCGCAATGATAAGAGCAAATAATCGTTATGGACGTGTTGGCACCCTCCATTTCAACCGTACAGCTACCAGGTTGGGATTCCCTATAGTAATTGAAGAACGTTTTAACGATGGAGAAACAGAATTTAAAAGTCAGATAGAGCGTATTAAAAAAACATCACCTGATGCTATTGCAATCTGGGGTAATGCAAAGGAATCAGCTTTGATTATCAAGCAGATCCGGGCAGCAGGTTTGAATCAGCCAGTTTATGCATCGGACAGGATCGTCAGCAGTGAATTTTTAACTTTAGCCGGATCTCTGGCTAATGGCGTTGTAACCACCTGCCAGTACAATCCTGATTCCGGCGATCCTAAGCTGAAAACATTCCAGGCAAATTATATTAAACGGTTTAAGCAAGAGCCCGATGTCTTTGCAGCTCATGCATACGATGGTATGAATATAATTATCGAGGCTATCAGAAAAGCAGGACTTAACCGGGCCCTGATAAGAGATGTCCTTACCGATATGAAAACTATCAATGGTTATGAAGGTGTTACCGGGAAAGTGGTTTTTGACGGTACCTGGAATAATGTGAGACCTATTTTTATGGCTGAAATAAGTAATGGGAAATTTGATTTTTCTCCAGCCCCGCCTTTCAAACGGGATAGCACTATTTACAAGAAAGCCAAATCAGTCAGCTATTAAACTTTAAGATATTTATAATGGAGACAAATCCATTTAAGACCCAGGTGAAAGCAGGATTCTCCGTTCCTTCAAAAGTGAGCCGGGAGAACCACCCGGAACCAACAATTGTAAATATTGGAGGTATTAAATTAGGGGGAAAAGAGATTGTAGTAATTGCCGGGCCATGTGCTGTTGAGAGTAGTGAACAACTTTTGTTGACAGCCCGTATGGTGAAGTCAGGAGGTGCAAAAATATTAAGAGGAGGTGCATTCAAACCACGTTCTTCTCCTTATCATTTCCAGGGTTTGGGGGAAGAAGGGCTTAAACTTTTAAGTCTGGCAAAAAAAGAAACTGGTCTGCCCATTGTTACTGAGGTAATGGATACCCGCCAGGTTGAACTCGTTGCCGGCTATGCGGATATGATCCAGATTGGCTCAAGAAATATGCAGAATTATCCTCTTTTGAAAGAAGCAGGATTGTGCCGGAAACCTATATTGCTGAAACGTGGCATGATGGCAACTATAGAAGAATTCTTACTTGCTGCTGAATACATCCTCAGCCAGGGAAATGAGCAGGTGGTTCTGTGCGAAAGAGGCATCAGAACATTCGAGACATCTACAAGAAATACGCTGGACCTCAGCGCAATACCAATGCTAAAGCGACTCACTCACCTTCCTGTAATAGCCGATCC
>JBBQJD010000164.1:0-6310 GCA_038325595.1 Bacteroidales bacterium
CTTGAGAATGATTTTAAAAATGAGAAAAGAAGAACTTACACAGAGGAAATCAGGAGAACCACAGAGTAACACAGAGATTAATATATAGAGACCTCTGTGAAACTCTGTGCCTTCTCTGTGAAACTCTGTCTCTGTGAAACTCTGTGTAACATCAAGTTCCCATGCCTCTTTTGATCTATTCTGTTATTGGTATTCCATGCCAGACACTTGATCCAAAAGTTGTTATGTATATTTTTTCATGATCATTCTCATCGATATTGATCCTTTGTCCCCAATGGAAATCGTATCCTTTTATTTTTCTCCACGATTGTCCGTGATCATCGCTTCGCCAGGCCGCCTGGTTAAAAGTATTGCAGTACAATCTTCCTTTATGATAAGGGTCAACAGTTACATCGTATACATATTGATTCTGATCGAAAATGGAGGTCCACGTATCACCACCATCCTCTGACATGAATATTCCACCGGGCATTTCAATCAGCTCATTACCTCCATTCGCTCTCACGACATCTCCTCCAACCAGATCGCTCAGGTATATATCTGACCAGCAACCAAGGTAAATCCGGTCAGGGTTATCACGATCATAATCCATTCCGTTTGGAAACAGCGGACCGTTTGCAATATTTAACTTCGTCCAGGTTTCTGCACCATCTGCCGACCGGTATACAGCCCCGGAAAGATATTCCCTTCCTTTCTTCCCGTCTTTATGTGCAGGTGTTGCACTTACAGTAAGAAATAATACCCCTTTTGGTGTGAGGGTTAATTCGAAGGCACAGGTGTTTTCTCCAATGCCATTATTTTTTTGCTGCCAGGTCTTTCCATCGTCGGTTGACTTGAATACACCTTTATTATATACGCTTGCATAGAGAGTTCTGTTACCGGGAGGGGATTCAGGATCAAAAACTATTGATGTTGCTGGTGAATCAAATCCCATTCCCTCATATGAAGGCTGCCAGGTTTTTCCTCCGTCAGTTGATATGCAGACACCTCCTTTACCTGTCTCTTTCCAGCTCGGATTACGTGTCATTTTACCCCTGGGAAAATCATGCACCAGTGACCATACTGACCATACTTTTCCCTTAACATCAGGGTCGAATGCAAGCCAGTAGCATGTATTTATCCATTCCGGGGGAACACCTTCTGCTGCCCTGATCCAGCTTTTTCCTCCATTATACGAATGATGATAGCCGATATCCGTGTAACTGATAGCAATGTGGTTTTTGTCAAAGGGATCAAAATGAACTCCGTAAGCAGTGGTTACATCCAGTCCGCGGCTGATGAATGATCCGTCAGGCTGTTCAATGCTGTAAACTTCGTTCCAGCTCTTTCCTCCATCAGCGGTTTTCATTGTCCTGTACCAGTCAGTCACAACGGCAATTTTTCCATCCAGAGGACTGACACCCACATCCATGAGCCTTATATATTCACCTCCGAATGCTTTCTCTGCCCATGCATCTTTCAGATTGGAAACGCCTGTACCGTCTTTAACCCCGTACTGACCCGATCCTCCACCGCCTTTCCAAACCCAGCTCCAGTCATTGCCGGTATCCCCGGTTTTAAGGGCACCATACCAGTAAATAAATCCTTTATTCTTTTTTTCCTCATAGCGGTTTGAGATCAGATAGGCCTGCCCGGCATCAAACTCTGAGCATGAGATCATTGAATAGCTTGGCTTTATTCCGGTAATACTGTTAGTAACTGCCTTATTCATTATCCTGCTCCAGGTACCGCCAAGGTCCTCTGACTTCCATACTTCGGTGTGTCCGAATTCACCATTTATTTCCTGATTCTGATCATGATGGAGGGCATAAAAAATCACCTTCTCGCTTTTTAATTCCTGACCCCCGGTAAAAGAGAATCCTGGAGACATCTTTGCCGGAAGATTTTTTGAGCTGATTTTCGAAGTTTTTTTATCAAATACATAAATTGAAGAATCAGTAAAAAGATATACATGATCCTTTAAAGTTCCCTTGTTTGTATAAATGTAATCGATCCTCTGATCAACTTTCTGCCTGTTCCAGCTTACACCTGAATTGGTTGAGTGGTAGAAGTCTGGACCCATGCTGAAATATAAAGCACCGGTACTTACAGGATCGGCTCTTATGGCACTGATCCTTCCGGTTTCGCCTGCATAAAGGGATGTGTCGGAAGTTTCAATACTGAAATCAGCATGATCGCCTTTATATGTTCTTCTGACTACCTCTTTTTCAGTGGGAAAAACCTGCTCCCAGGTTTTTCCTCCGTCTGTTGACCTGTTCAGGGAAGCTGATCCAATATAAACTATGTTTGTATCGAGCGGATCCCATGCGTATGATGATGCTCCACCGGCAAAATTGATCTGACTATATGAGGCGCCTCCGTCATTTGTAAGATAGGAACCTGTCATGTCGCATCGCAGAAGAAACTTATCTGATGTCGCATATGAAAAAGTGGGGATGAATGTTGCCCCGCCGCCACCAGGACCAATTTTCTCCCAGCTGGCTGAAGCGTTTTGAGGTTTAGGTTTTTCTGAGCAGGAGGGAAGTGCAACTGTAATTATAAGTGTAATAAATACACTTATCAGGTAAGAAATTCCAGTTCGTAAAAACTGAATTGAACCAGAAATTTGTTTTTTCATGATATCAGGGTTTTGTTTAAATTTCCGGGTTAACCTCTTTGAGTAGAAATTTGCTACTGGTTATAAAAGTAATAAATAAATGAGACAGGAGAAAATCGGATAATAAAAGATATGTTAAAAAAGATGAATTTTAAGAAAATAAGGTTTTGAATTACATTATTCTTATGAAATATTTCCATTAAAACCATTGTTATTTCAGTTTCTATATATATTTGATTTTTGTAACATTATACCATTAAATGATGAAAACGTGCAGAACAGCTTGCCGGATACATTAACCAGGAGAAGGTCTTTAACAAATTGCCTACATGAATAAATTATATTTTATTTTATTGCTGGCAGCAGCACTACCAGGAATTTCTGCAACAGCGCAATTCAGACAGTCTGAACATAAACCGGTTCCTGACGGAGTCATAGCTGTAAGTGAACCGGGCAGTTATGATAAAGCAGGAGCTACATATATGCTCACCAGGAATATTGAAAGCAGTGCAACTGCCGTTTTCCTTGGAAAGGATGTTACTCTTGATCTGAATGGATATACAATTACTTATGCATCAGGTAATTATGAGCACGTAATAAACTATGGATTTGAAGAAGACTTAAAAGGCTGGGATGTATCAAAGGCTCCCGGAGCAAAAATAGAAAGTACAAAGGTACATGCCTTTATCGGAGATAAAATCTTGCGGTTGAGAACTGATGATGAGATAGCCTCCTCCTATGTTTTTCTTCCTGTTGCAAACAGATCATATTATGCAATGTGTGGTGTTACAGGTACTTACTATAACGATATGGGCGGTGATCTCAGCAATGATATGAAAGTCAGTATTTTTGTTGACGATGAAGCAGGAAGGGAAATAGAATGTATAACAACTTATGGTGACACTACAATGGTCAGCTGTCCGGTTCTGAGCCGCTCTACCCGGCTTGGCGGCGGATTTGTATTTGCTCATCTTAATAATCTGCCTGCAGGAAGATACCGGATACGTGTAAGGGCTGAAAACGACTGTCTGGTTGATGAAATTGATATCAGGCCTGCCCTGGATGCAGGGATTGGCATTGTCGGGAAAACTCATCCTTATGGTCATTATAATCATTTGTATAACCGTAATCATGCAGCATTCTTTGATTATACTGAAGATGTAAATACAGGTGCCCCTTTTAAAGGGATTCCTGTGGCAACAGGTACCGGTACTGTTACGATAAAAAACGGAACTATAATAAATGGTACGACTGGTGTCGTTTCATTCGGCATTCAGTCGACTGCTGAAGATGTAAAAGTTATTCCCGATAACCTGAAAATCATCTCTTCAGGTATCAATACAATTGCAGTTGACGTACCTCAGGCAACAATAACGAATTGCAGCTTTGATATTAAGAGTCCTTTCATAATCAATCGGCACGGCTCGGAATTCTATGCAGTCGATCTTACCGGCAACAAGGCTTCGGAAGTTTCATATTGTGAATTTTATGGCGGACAGGGCTGTTTAAGCATAAAAGGTATGTTTTCTGCCATACATCATAACCATTTTATTAACCGCCAGACAGTAACTAACCATTACAGCATAATGGCAATGGGTGACGGTTCGAAGATCTTTGAAAACCTATTTGAACCTGAAATAGGTTCCGGGCTTGAAATATTCCGGCATAAGGATATCGAAATATTTAACAATGAATTTCATATGCAGGCTTCACCTCCAAGCTGTGAATATGCTGATCATTACAGCACCAATGCAATCAGGATTGCAGATTATGGAGCCCCGCTTGGTTCTCCCACCGGAAGTTATGGGAACAGGATCTATAATAACAGGTTTTATCTCACCGGAAGAAAATATAAAGAATATCCCGATTACATTCCAATGGTATCTGCGGTGTTTTTCAGCACCAGTGCTGGTGATAATGATGTTTTTGGTAACGATATATTCATCAATCATAAAGATCCGCAATCAGACGCTGAGGCATTTGCATTTTATATCGGCAATGCCAGGGGAGGGAATATCTACAATAATACTATCGTTACTAATGTCACTCCGATATGGGTTGGGAGCAGTTATGGGAAGGCTGAGAATACGATTATCTCCGGAAACAGGATTGTGAAAGCAGAAAATACGATATCAGATTTCACTCCTGTCAGAATGGGATCATTGGAACAACCCGGTTTCATTGCTACAGGCACTGAATTCCATTCAAATGAGATGGATGGTCTCAAATTCGGAATCGATAAAACTCCACAACATCATTCCTATTCAGTTTTCTGGACACTTAATTTAAAAATGACGGATAAATCAGGAAAAGTTGCAGCCGGAACTGATGTCAGGATTCTGGATAAAAACAGGGAGGAAGTGATCTCACGAAAAGTTGAAGACGGATTTTTAAGCATTGAGCTGCCGGAATATACAGTTGATGGAGATGTAACCACTCTGTTTTCACCATATACCATCATTGCAGGAAAAAAGAAAATGATTGTGGATCTGAATAAAAATTCCAGTATAACACTGATTACCAAATAAGTTAATTTATAAATCCATGATTAAATAAACATCTTATAACCCTGTTATTTTTCCTGGTCTCAGTTTCATCCATAGCACAGGACAAGTCATTTTTCACTGAATCACACAAAGACGGACAGACCATTAATATTATTTTAACCGCCAGACACGCAAAGAAGGTGGATTTATCCTAATTTCTTTTGAACCTCATGCCTTTGCGACTCAGTGTTATCTGCTCCTGATAATTATTTTATGTTCAAGTCCTTCTACATCTGCCACATTGACTGTCCTGAAAACAAGTTCATACTCTTTATCTTTCAGTTCATAATCAAAGCTACGGTCAACATTTTTCCATTCGCCTGAAGGCAATTCCTTCATTTTATGATTTTTCAGGTTGGGAAGTTCTGACTTCAGTTCAATATGAGCAACATTGCCTTCTATAGTTGTTTTTGATTCAATAGTATTTGGTGTCCAGTAAATTGCATCTTTTTCAGGTACCATCTTCATGTATTCAGGTTTTGCAAACGCCCAATGCTCCTTTTTATCCCAGATCCATTTGTTATTCCTGGAATAATCGTCCTCGTACATTATCAGATATTCCTTATGATCGGGCCATGCAGTAAAATATTCATTATATCCATGCCATTCGATCCAGGCATATGTTCGTGCATTATGTTCCTTACTTATCCCTGTTTCGGCATCCACATCAAATGGAATCCGTTCGGGACCTTTAACTTTGACTATATCCGCCGCCTTATTCTTAAGATATTCATTTCGGACTTGAAGAGCTGAAAGTGGAATGCCGTCTTTTTCAAAGTGGTGATCATATTTTGCATCAGACAGGAACCATTTATTGTACTGGTTCAGCCATATTTCATTTATCCCATGATGACCATCGGAGCGCTCTATTCCGCCGGGTCCTGCACCTATGGTTCTGGTTACATAACCATATGCATTCATAATACCATTTTGAACAGTCATATAGTGGCCGCAATGAAACCCCTGTCCTTTAAGGGCAGCATCAAGTATACCTTCTGTAAAACCTTTTCCGGGATAAGGATCTCCGAAATCATTGATAGCAATTACTGATTTTATCCAGTGCCTTAATAAGAGTATTCTTTTAAATTCATCTGTTTCTCCATGAAATATGGTATCAAGCTGGTATTTTGCTATAAAATGTTCGAATTTAGGAGAGGACATATCCTCA
>JBBQJD010000165.1:0-6307 GCA_038325595.1 Bacteroidales bacterium
TGCTGCAACTATGCTTTCAATCATGCTGGCATGGGGGAAAAATTTTATGCCGTTTACTAATTTCTTTTTAGATTATTTCCCCGGGTATAATAAATTCAGAGCGGTCACAATGATACTTGTTATTGCCGAATTCTGCATCCCGCTTCTGGGAATACTTGCCCTTCGTGATATTTTCAATGGAACAACTTCAAAAAATGACGCTGTTAAAGGAATTAAAATTGCCTTCGGAGTAACAGGCGGATTAACACTGCTATTTTTGCTTTTCCCTGGACTCGCAGGATCATTTATTTCTCCTTTCGAGCAGGGAAATGTTCCTGAATGGCTTACTGCTACACTCATTGAAGACAGGAAAATGCTTTTAAAAGGTGATTCATTCAGATCATTTATGTTCATTCTTCTTGCCGCAGCAACAATACTCGCTTTTTACTATAATAAGCTTAAGAAAGAACATGCAATTATCCTTCTCGCCCTTCTGTTTCTTACAGACATGTGGTTCGTTGACAAAAGATACCTGAATGCTGACAAGTTCATGAAGAAAGAGGTTAAGGCAAAGCTGTCTTCTCCCACAGTTGCTGATAATACTATTCTAAAGGATGATTCATACTACAGGGTACTAAACCTTTCAGTATCACCTTTTAACGATGCATCAACCTCTCACTTCCATAATTCAATTGGTGGTTATCACGGAGCCAAACTGAGAAGGTATCAGGATCTGATCGACACATCATTGATCAGGGATATTTTTTTGATAAGAGATGCAGGCAGCAAAGCCAAAACCCTGGAAGAACTTCAATCTGTATTTGACAACACTACAGCGCTGAATATGCTTAATACGAAATATCTGATTTTTGATCCTCAGGCTCCTGCACTTGTAAATGAAAACGCTCTTGGAAATGCATGGTTTGCAGAAAATCCGGTACTGGTTGATACTCCCGATGAAGAACTGTCTGCAATAAATAAACTGAATCCCTCCAGGGAAGCAGTTATTGACATCAGGTTTAAGGATCAGATTAAGAATCAGGAATACCCTGTCTCTGAAGGAGATACAATTTTCCTGAAGTCCTACGAACCAAATGAGCTGATCTATACAACCAGGACAGCTGGTGAAAGGCTGGCAGTATTCTCCGAAATATATTATCCGGCCGGATGGAAGAGTTATATTGACGGAAAGGAAAGTCAGTACTTCCGCACAGACTGGGTCCTGAGAGGAATGATTATTCCAGGTGGAGAACATGAAATAAAATTTGTATTCAAACCTTCATCCTACTATACCGGAAATACAATTTCACTTGTAAGCTCGATCCTTTTCATTCTTCTGCTGGCCGGATATTTTATTACTGAATTCAGGAAAAAATCAGTGAAGGAATAATATGGTCTATCGTAAAGAATGTCCTGTTTGTACTTCTGAAAATATCACATTACTTTTCAGAGTTACAGATCATTTTCTGAGCAGGGAAGAATTTCCCTTATATCAATGTAAGACATGCCATTTTCAATTTACCCAGGATTATCCGGAGGAAATCCATATCGGAAGATATTATGAATCAGCGGAATACATTTCTCACAGCGATACTTCGGCAAGCTTCTCTGACAAACTGTACCGGTTAGCAAGGAACCTGATGCTCCGTAAAAAGAAGAATCTGGTCAGTGAAACAACAGGCCTTTCCGGTGGTCGCCTTCTTGACATAGGTAGCGGAACCGGCTATTTTGCCAATTCAATGAAAGAAGCAGGATGGCAGGTAAAAGGAATTGAAATAAGCAGGAAAGCCAGGGATTTTTCGATATCACAGTTTGGATTGGACGTAATAAATCCTGATCAGATCTCATCTCTTGAATCTGAGAACTTTGATTGCATTACGCTCTGGCATGTACTTGAACATTTTCATGATCCATTCAGATATGCATCAGAAATAATGCGTTTGTTGAAGCAAGAGGGAAAATGTATAATTGCCTTGCCGAATTCCGGCTCAATTGATGCAAAGCATTATGGAAAATACTGGGCAGCTTATGATGTTCCCAGGCATTTATGGCATTTCGATCCGGAAACATTCAGGCTTTTCGCTGAAAAAACCGGGTTTGAAATTAAAGAGATCAGGAATCTTCCTCTCGATGTATTTTATATCTCATTTTTAAGTGAAAGGTATAAAGGTTCAGCATTTCCGTTTATTTCAGGAATGATAAAAGGAGTCTGGTTTTCGGTAAAGACTCTTTTCAGTAAAGAGCGGAGTAGCTCGTTGATTTATATTTTGAGGAAGAAGTAAAATCTCAATACCTGTCCAGCCACCTGTATCTTCTTGTATTATCCCCGAACTTCAATGCAAAAGTAATTTCATGTGTACCATAGGTTATTCTCTGGATCTCCTGGAGTGTGAAATCAAATGCATAACCAATAAATATATTCTCATACTTTACCCCAAGGTTAGCTATTATTGCCCCGCTGGTACGATATGCCAGACCTGCCCAGAAATCCTGGTCGTGGATGTATGTCACTCCCAGATCTGCCTGTGGTTTAAATTGTTCTGACATCATAACAATAAAGGAAGGCTGGAAAATATTATGTGCGTCGGCCATGAGATCATATGATCCGAATAGATAATAATGGCGGTCCATTGTGAAATTATCATAAGCTTCAGCACCGAACTTTGCAGACCCTTCAAAAAGCTGGTCAGCAGAAAAACCAAAGCTGTATTTTGCATTGAGCAGATATATGCCGAATGTGGCATCAGGAACGAATAATCCCCTGCGAAGATTATTATTCATCCATGACAGATCAGGATTTTCAAAATTAAGTTCTTCTTCATTTATCTTGAAATGATAACCGGTGAACGCAAGGCCAAAAGATAACTGGGTACTGTTCTGCAACCACATATGATATGCGTAGGAAAGCTGGAAGCCGGTTCTCTGAACAATTCCGTTTTTATCATTGAATATATACCCGCCTATTCCAACTCTTCCGTCGGTCTTGGGTCTGAAAGTCTGCCTTCTCACACTGGTACTTTTCAGCACATAACTTTTCTTCAGCACTCTGGTCTGCATACTTAAGGAAAAGGTCCTTGGGGCACCATAGTAACCAACCCATTGTTCCCTGGCTGTCAGATTAATGCTTGTATACCCATCGCTTCCTGCAACAGCGGGATTAATAAGAAACTTGTTGTACAGATACTGGCTGTATAAAGGCAGCTGCTGACCGTACATCAGATTGACGGTCAGAATAAATGATATTACTAAAGCAGCCTTTTTCACAAGTTCATAAAAATATTAAAATTTACTTCAGTATCGTCACATTACCAACAATCGGTTTAGATCCATTATGCAAATCAATAATATAATGGTAAGAGTCTATTGGTAAAGGAGTTCCATTACTCCTTCCATCCCATGGCTTCGGATATCCTTTTTCAGATCTCCAGATCGATTCACCCCACCTGTTGAATATTTTAACCTCCATTGACGGATACAATTCTTTTTCACCAATATTCCACACATCGTTTATGAGATCGTCATTTGGCGATATAGCATTCGGAATAATCAGGCAGGTCTTATTCTTTGATTCGACAAAAACTGAATCTCTGGCCGAACAGCCACTCATATCTGTAACAATGACTTTATACAGACCTCTCTGAACCTCAGTAATATTCCTGCCGGTGGAATTATCTGACCATCTGTATGAATAATCACCTCCCATAACTCCTCCTGTAACAGTTAATCTGATTTCACCATCAGGCTTATCGGGGCAGAATGGTTCTGTTACATCAAAATTAAAGTAAATGCTGTCAGGTGCTGTAAGAGCTATTGTTGAACTTACATAACAATTATTCTCATCAACGATAATAATCTTGTATTCGCCTGCAGAAAGATTCATACGTGTGTTACCAAAAATGCCATCATCCCAGAGATATTCCACTGAACCAACATGATTTAAAGGTTCAATATCAATTGTTCCTGACCTTTCTCCGGCACATTTAATATTATATCCACCACCGGCTGCTGAGAGGCTTACATCAATGCCAAGTCTTCCGGGTTCAGATAGGGTAATAGTTTCCGTTACCGTGCAATCATTGCTATCTGTTATCATCAGGTTGTAATTTCCTGCTATTAGTGCCTGGATATCCTTTTCAGATGAAGTGAATCCACTGGGACCTGTCCATGTATATCGATAAGGAGCTGTACCACTTGAAACATTCACCTCAATGGATCCGTTGGCTAACCCATTACAACTTATGTTGAATCCTCTGTAATCTGAAGTTATTCTGGTATAATTTAAAGGCACCGGAAGATTTATTCTTGCAGAATCTTCAATAATGCATCCGTTAAAATCAGTTACAGTAACAGTATACATCCCTGCCGTAAGACCGGTTATATCTTTTGTTACTGCACCATTGGACCAAAGGTAACTGTAAGGATCAGCGCCCCCGGAAATAAGAAGCTCAATTGAGCCATTATCAAAGCTTCCGGTGACACAACTGATATTTTTCGGAATAAGCCGTGTATCCAGACTTTCAGGCTGACGCAGTGTTAATGTTACATATGCAGAACAATTGTTCGAATCAGTCACTACAACTGAATAGGTGCCTGCTTTCAGATTATTCTGATCTTCGGCTCCATCAACAATGCCTGATCCGTCAGATGTGGTCCAGGCATAATTATAAGTACCACCTGTACCGCCTGTTGCAGTAATGTCTATCGAGCCTGTCCCTCCATTGCATATAATGTTATTAACGCCATCATTCGCAAGTGAAACAATTCCGGAAGATACCAGTACCGGTGGTTCAGTAAGGGTAAAAACAGGATCGGGGAAAATACTGCAACTGGAATTATTCTGATCAGTTACCCTGACTGTATAGGTCCCCGCTTTCAGCCCGGAAATATTTTTTGTAGTGGCTGAATATCCTCCGGGGCCCGACCAGCTGTAGATATAATTTCCTGAGCCACCTGTAATATTAATTTCTATTGAACCATCACTTCCCCCATTGCATGATATATCAGATAATTCAAAATCAGAAAGTAACATGCCATCAGGTTGAATCAGCATCACGCTATCCAGTTTAGTACAGCCCTTCCTGTCGGTAGTGGTAAGATAATAAGTCCCCGCAGGTATATTAATTAGCCTGTCGAGGTTATCAGGTCCGGTAATCAACCCGTTTACTGTGTGCCATTTGTAAGTATATCCACCATTGCCCCCCGTTATTGAACTTATAATTACTGAACCATCCTGATAGCTTTTGCATGAAACATTATACCCGCCCTGATATTCGTAAACATCAAATACCGGGGTTATTACATCAGGCTCAATAATGATTGCTTCAGGAGGTGGGGTGTTATAACAACCATTTGCATCTTTTATGAATAGCTTATAATTACCAGGCAACAAATGGTCATATTTATGAAGTAATTCAGTAACGGGTAAAACATTGTGAATTACGGTGTCCTGCGAATTTCTGACTATCCAGTATTCAAATGGAGGGATCCCTGTTGTTGAATTATTTTCCTTGATCCATATCTGCCCGTCATTTGAACCGATACAGGTTGTACCATATCCCGTTGTATCCACAACATATAAATAAGAATCAAGGAAAGCTCCATCAACATATTCAAAATCAGAACTTTTACAACCCAGGTTATCTGTTACTGTCAGATCCCATCTGCCTCCCTTTTTACCTGTAATATAAGGAATGTTATAATCGTGAATCTGGTCCACCGAGGTCCTTATCCAATCGAAATAATAAGCACCGGCATCCAAAGATGTAAATGCCCTCAGGGCAGCGTTTGATCCGCCTTCACAGGTTAATGGAGTAGAAATTATCAGATTCTGTAAAGGCTTGGCATGAACCTTAACTTCAGGGTGAGCGACTACTCCGACCGGACAAGATAATCCGACCACTTTCGGTGTTACATCGAAATAAACAGATTGCATCACATCTGATTCATTAGTATATCTGAATGACAGGACTGAATTAAGGTCAACATTGCTGGCAGGTGCTCTGTTACCTGCAACAACTGCCGGAGATGCTGCAATGGATATGGTGTAATCAAATTTTATTGTCCCCATTGTCATAACAGAAGGAGATGTCAGTTTTACCTGTGTTAAATCATTATAGCAAGTCTCGGGTGTCATGTTTTCAGCAATGATCCTTGGTGTAGGATTGACAGTAATTCTTGCCTCTATTGGAAGTCCGACACAATTGGTAGCAGCTGGTCCTACGGGAGTTATTGTGAATACTATCTCAACCGGGGTATCAGTAATATTTGTAAATGAACCTGATAATGCATCACCAATATTCACTGCAGTTCCTGTTAACGGTACAGCTGA
>JBBQJD010000166.1:0-6277 GCA_038325595.1 Bacteroidales bacterium
GCTATGCATGACACTCTGTCTGATCATTTCATAGGCATCAGCTCCTTTCGATGCCAACCGGTTCAACAACCCGTGCAAGCCTCCTTCACTAATCTGAACCGAAAAGATGTCATTCATCATTTCCTGAAGTCTTTTGAATGCCACCTGATTTTTTAACTGTAGGCACTCCAAACTTTAGTTCACTTTAGGCACTGATTAGTTACGCAGGTTCAATATATTAATAATATCAGTAAGTACGTGTGAAATTGTTATAAAGTCTGCAGCGTAAGGAATACGGTTTGACAAGCAGGCAGTATAAGGTATCTCAAAATTCTCAGATATCGAAGATCGACATTTACCATTATTGTTATAAAAAATGGAAGAATCGCCAGTAAATCGATTAAGCCATAGGGCGAAAAAACAAATTTCAGGGCTGATGAAATCCTGTTTTCATACGGCATATAAACCTGGAATCTGGAATCTTGAACCTGGAACCTGGAACCTGGAATCTGGAATTTTGAACCCGGCACCCAGTACCGGATTTCCAACATCTTTTCCTACCTTTGTCAGAGTTTTACAATTGATAATCATGCATAATACTGACAAATTGTTTATCAGGTCTGAAATGAAAACTTCAGATATCATTATATCTAACCCTTATCTTATCCTGGTACTGGAGCATCTCGGAATTAATATGGTAATGCATGAAAAAACCATAAGCCAGATCTGTAATGAAAACAAAGTGAGTACTGAATTATTCCTGGTTATTGTTAATTTATTCAATGGCTTTAATCCTTCGCTGGTTCCCGATTATTCATCTGATAATATTCAGACTGTCATTAAGTACCTGAAAAACAGTCATAAGTATTATCTTGAAGAAAAATACCCTGAAATTCAGGGCTATATTGAAACGATCAACAGGATAAATGATCATCAGGAGATATTAATGATAGGGAAATTTTTTGAAGAATATTTTAAAGAGGTTGTTGAACACCTCGATTATGAAGATGATATTGTTTTTCCGTTTGTACTTCAGTTGAATGAACAATTGATGCTTAAGATTCCGGATAGCACTATCAGCAATTATTCTGTGACACAATATAAGGATCATCATGATGACATTGAAGAAAAACTAACCGATTTGTATAATCTTCTTCTGAAATACATTCCTCAGAAAAACGACCAGCAGGTAAGAAGGAAACTGATATTGAGTCTTTTTGAATTGGATTACGACTTGAAAATCCATTCCAGGATTGAAGAGACTATACTGATTCCGCTGGTTGAAAAGATGGAAAAACTTGCTGCCCGATTGAAATGAGCATAAAAGCCCTTAATATTATTATTGTCGGGACATCTGAAATTATCTATGAAGGGATAAAAAGTATTCTGACAAATTCAGGCCGGTCTTTCCATATTATGATGGCAAATAACCTTCATGATATTGAACAAATCAATATTAGAATAAAAACAGATATCATTCTGATAAATCCTTTATTGATTCAGAATCAGATTAAAGAGTTCCTTAATCTGAAAAAAGAACTTGGAGATGTAAGCTGTATTGGGTTAGTTTATACATATTTCGATCAGCAGATTTTATCAGTTTTTGACGATATTATCTATATAAATGATTCAGCCGGCAAAATAATTACTTCGATCCAAAAGTTAGTAACCTCAAAAAAACCTGAAGCTAAGAATCAGCATCAGGAGACTCTAAGTGAAAGAGAATCTGATGTTCTGAAGTTATTGGTTGCAGGGAATCCGAACAAAGTAATTGCAGACAAATTAAACATAAGCGCTCATACAGTCATATCTCACCGTAAAAAAATCTCCCGGAAGACAGGAATCAAATCAGTTGCCGGGCTTACTATTTATGCCGTGGTTAACAATATTCTGTCAATTGATGACTACCGTGTTTAATCATTTGAATCCTGACAATTAGGGACAAGTATTAAAAAAAGTCCCCTTTTTTAGGGACTGCCAGCCAAACGGGTTGGTTTACTTTTGTAGTGTTAATCCTTTAACAATACAAAAGATGAAATCACGAATAATTTCTTTGCTGACCAGTCTTTTTTTAACCGGTTTTTTGTCAGCTCAGAATAATGCTCTGATTCCTGAAGCTTCATATGTGGGAGATGTTGTCAGAAATTTTTCGGGAGGAATAAAGAGAGGAACAACCTACCTGGGCCTTGCAAATTTCAAATTAAGTTTTAATACTGATAATGCCAGATTATGGAAAGGTGGCTTGTTTTTTATTAACGCTGCAAACGCCCATGGAGGGGATCCTTCTGCTGATTTGACAGGCGACTTTCATACAGTGTCGAATATAGAAGCTGATGATATAACTTATATCCACGAACTATGGTACAGGCAAACTTTCAATAAGTTAGAGGTAATAGCCGGATTGCAGGATTTGAATTCAGAATTTGTTTCGTCTGAATATGGTAGCATGTTTATTAACAGTACCTTCGGAACTCCTTCAACTATTGCTGATAATGTACCTTCGCCAATATTCCCTTTAACAGCGGTAGGGATTTCTCTGAAATGGAACGCTTCCTTAAAAAATTCATTTAAAGTGGCGGTCTTCGATGGCTTGCCCACCGATTTTGAACACAATCCTTACAATCTTAACTGGGATCTTGAAAAAGATGAAGGTTTTCTGGCAGTTACAGAATATCAGTTTTCCGGTAATAATGGCTCGTACAGGGCAGGAATTTATCATCATTCACAGTTAATCGAAACCGTTGAGGACAATAGGTATTATTATAATCATGGCTTTTACATTATTGCTGATCAGATGGTTTACAGTAATCAGGGAAGGGATGGTGGGATAGGAGTTTTTGGCCAGGTTGCATTTAGTCCAAAAGCATTCAATGCACATAATATATATACAGGAATGGGTTTGTCGTGGCAGGGACCATTCACTAAAAGAGGTGAGGATAAGCTTGGTATTGCATTTACTTATGCCGGGTTCAACGATGATTCCAGAAAGGATGAAAGTGTAGTTGAGGTCTTCTATAAAGCTCAACTGACTGAGAACATATTTATTCAACCCGATTTTCAATATGTCATAAATCCGGAAGGGACCGATCAGAATTTAAGAAATGCAATGGTAGGATTTGTAAGATTTGGATTAAGTTTTTAAACAATTATCATGTTAGTTAATAACAAAAAAGCTTCATATTTCTCTGATTTAGTGACTTTTGAAGAGGATCTGACAAATAGTATTAAAGTTACATACCTTTCCGATCTGATTACCGGTGAAGAGGGTATAATCACCAAGGTTACAGGCCATGGGGCATTCAGGAAGCGTATTACTGAAATGGGGTTTGTGAAAGGGAAAAGGGTGAAGGTTATAAAAAATGCGCCTTTACAGGATCCTGTTGAGTATTCCATCATGGACTACAATGTTTCATTACGGCGGACAGAAGCCGCTATGATAGAGGTCGTTGCAGTTGAATTATCATCACTTATACAAAAGACGGGTTTTGACGGTACAAAAATTGAGGAAAAGCTTAATAATACCGTCAGGGAAAAGAAACGGACAATTAAAGTTGCATTGGTAGGAAATCCCAACAGCGGAAAAACAACACTCTATAATTTCGCCTCAGGATCACATGAACGTGTCGGCAACTATGGAGGAGTCACAGTTGATGCACGTGAGGCTACCTTTAAAATGTCATCCTATACTTTTAAGGTAGTTGATCTGCCGGGTACGTATTCAATTACCGAATATACTCCTGAAGAATTGTTTGTGCGTGATCATATTACGGAGAAAAATCCCGATGTAGTTATAAACGTAATCGATGCTTCTAACCTGGAGCGCAACTTATACCTGACAACTCAGCTTATAGATATGAATATTAAAGTGGTAATCGCACTTAATATGTTTGATGAGCTCGAGAAAAAGGGTGACGAACTGGATTATAAATCATTGGGAGAGATGATTGGAATTCCGATAATTCCAACGGTTGCCTCAAAAGGGAAAGGAATAAATGAATTATTTAAGAAGATTATTGAAGTATATGAAGACAAAGATCCTTTTACCAGGCACATTCATATCAATTATGGTGAAAATATTGAACACGGCATAAATCAGATTCAGAACTTAATTAAGAAAAACAAGACAATCACCGATAAATTTTCCTCACGTTACCTGGCAATCAAACTTCTTGAAAATGACTCACCAGTGCTGGATCATCTTGATACAGTTCCGAATTTAATGGAAATAAAAAGAGTTCTTAATAATGAAATTTTTAATCTTGAAACGGAGTATAATGAAAAAACAGGTACAATTATAACAGATGCAAAATACGGATTTATAGGAGGAGCTCTTAATGAGACATTTAAACACAGCATTAAAGACAAGAGCAAAAAAATCAGAAACTTAGATGACTTCCTGACTCATAAGTTCCTCGGATTCCCAATTTTTATTTTTTTCATGTGGCTGATGTTTCAGACTACGTTCACACTTGGCAGCTATCCCATGGATTATATAAATTCCGGCATCGGGTTTTTAAGCGACTTGATTAAAAATTCAATGAATGAAGGCCCGTTACGTGATCTGCTTGTTGATGGAATAATGGGAGGAGTAGGAGGTGTGATAATATTTCTTCCCAACATTCTGATCCTCTTCTTTTTTATTTCATTTATGGAAGACACCGGGTATATGGCGAGAGCATCTTTCATAATGGATAAGCTGATGCACAAGATCGGATTGCATGGAAAGTCTTTCATTCCATTGCTTATGGGTTTCGGATGCAATGTGCCTGCAATAATGGCAACCAGAACGCTTGAAAACAGAAAAGACAGGCTGCTTACGATGATGATAATCCCATTTATGTCGTGTAGTGCGCGCTTACCTGTTTATGTCCTGTTAATATCTGCATTCTTCCCGGCTTTCCAGGGATTGATACTTGTTTCAATCTATATGGCCGGTATTATTATAGCCATCCTGGTGGCATTGGCTTTGAAAAAAGTGCTATTTGCAAAACAGGATGTTCCATTTGTTATGGAATTGCCACCATACCGTATTCCAACACTAAAGAATACTTCCCTGCACATGTGGCATAAAGCCGTTCAGTACATAAAAAAAATGGGTACCATAATTCTCCTGGCTTCAGTTATAATCTGGGCGCTTGGATATTTTCCTCTTAACATAAAATATTCAACTGATTATGATAATCAATTAGAACTTATAAGATCAGGCCCTCATAACGATGTAAATATAAAAGCCGGTCAGATCAGGAATATTGAACTTGCCAGGCAATCGGAAAGACAGGAGAAATCTTACATCGGAAGGCTTGGCCATTTCATTGAACCTTTTATCAGGCCATTGGGATTTGACTGGAAAATAGGAGTCAGCATTATAACCGGTCTTGCAGCAAAAGAAATCGTTGTCAGCACTATGGGAATCCTGTATCAGGCAGATCCCGATAATGATACAGGGGAATCAATAAACTTGCAGGCCCGGTTAAATGAACAGACTTACCAGAGCGGTGCTTTGAAAGGAGAAAAAGTTTTTTCTCCACAGGTAGCATATGGGTTTATGTTATTTGTTCTTATATATTTTCCCTGCATAGCTGCAATCACGGCCATTAAGAAAGAATCTGACATGAAGTGGGCCTGGTTTAATATGGTTTTTACTACTGCAATTGCATGGATAGTTGCTTTTTTAACTTTTCAGACCGGAAACATATTGTTTTAAATTGAAATTATGATCCAGGAACTCCTTGTATATGTGATTCTTATATGCACAATTTCATATATCGGCAATAGTATTTTCAAAAAATTCAGAATAAAGAAAACAGACAAATGTTCTGAATGTGCAGGTTGTGCACTTAAAAAAAACCATCAACCTATCAAAACTTCATTCCATCCTTAAATGAAAAGATGATAATTATCTCTTCTCATTTCCCGCATCAAAGAAATCCTATATTTGACAGTGACCAGCCAATCGTATAGCAGGAGTATCGGGGAATCTTCTTGATCTAAAGCCATTTAAAAAATGATTATGAAAAAGCCAATCGTAACTTTGATGTTATCATTCATTTTTATTTTCTCATTTTCACAAAAGTGGAAGCCAAACTTAGGCATTGAAGGCGGGATTGGGGGCGGCGGAATGACTGCCCTACTGAAAACAACCAATGACATAATACGTGATAACTCTGAACTAAAAAAAGACTTTGCATATAGCGGAGGCGGTTTTTTACAGCTCATGCGTCCCGGATTCGGGATTGAAGTAAAAGCCGTTTACAGCGCATATGCTGCAAATGCCGAATCATTCAGCACACCTGAAAGT
>JBBQJD010000167.1:0-6204 GCA_038325595.1 Bacteroidales bacterium
TGTGTAGCTGCCTGAACCGGTGCCGTCCACAGTGAAATTATCTGTAAGTGTAGGTTTTTCTGAGGTGCTCCAGCAGATTCCTTTTGCTGTTATTTCAGCACCGCCATTATCTGTTATTTCGCCCCCTGATAAGGCTGAAGAAGATGTAATTGCATGAACGCTGGTTGTTCTTAATGTAGGCGTTACATATTCTTTTTTGCATCCGGCAATTACCGAAATTGTCAGAATTGAAATAATGGAGATCTGCTTTAACATTGGTTAATTTTGAGATTAATTTTAACATAATATTATTAAAATGTTGACACTCAAGGATTAAGATTAAATTAATTATATATTAATTCTGCATTAAGTATAGTTTGAGGTTACCCGGTATGTGAACATTTTCAGATGAAAATGCTTCTTATGTAGAATGTCAGTTATGGATAAGAAAGATATGAGTGAGAATTACCAGGAGGCGATTAACCCGGATGAGGTTATTAATGAAATGTCAGAATTGTCCAACAAGGTTTACAATCTCGATTATTCCAATAATAAGGATGCCAAAAAGCAATCCAGGGAAATTATCAAAGAGATATACAGGCTTGCAAAACTGCAGGTGCGTCAGGTAAAACAGGGCTCCTACAAATAGTATTCAGATATCCTTTTATGTAATTTTACTTAAGATTGAAAGATTTATTTGATTAAAGCTCTTTATAGATTATCTTGTGTGGAATAGCTGCAAAGTTGTTGAATTTCATTAATTTTAGTAATTCCAATTTATAAGATGACCAAAGTAGAAGAACTCGCAAAAATGATCGATCACTCGATCCTACAGCCTACACATACTGATGAGGATCTGAAGAAGCAATGTGAAGTGGCAAAAAAATACAATGTTGCTTCTGTTTGTGTAAAACCTTATGCCGTGAAACAGGCAATTCAGATCTTGAAGGGATCGGATGTTAAAGTTGGCTGTGTTATTGGATTTCCTCATGGGAACAGTTCCACGACAGTAAAGGTTTTTGAAGCAGAACAGGCCTGCAGGGATGGTGCCACCGAAATTGATATGGTGATCAATATTGGCAAAGCCCTCGGAGGTGACTGGGATTATGTCGAACAGGAGATTAAGGCAGTAACCGATGCATGCCACCGGAACAGTTCCATTGTCAAGGTAATATTTGAAACGGATTATGTGACCCGTACAGAAGATAAGATCAAACTTTGTGAGATCTGTACAAAAGCCGGTTCTGATTTTGTAAAAACCTCAACAGGTTATGGATATGTTAAGCAGCCCGGAGGAGATTTTAATTATAAAGGTGCCACAGTATCCGATATTGAACTTATGCGTAAATATTCCGGACCCCATGTACAGGTAAAGTGTGCAGGTGGAGTACGCACTCTTGATGATCTGCTGAAGATGAAAGCAGCCGGAGCCACCCGATCGGGAGCTACAGCAACTGAGGCAATGCTGGCTGAAGCAAAAGCCAGATTTGGAAATCAATAGATATCTGAAAAAATAGCCGGGAATGAAGAGTGCAGAATTATTCCTTACAGAACATAAATTGAGAGCTTCCGATATCGACCTGGAAAGACTTGTGAGAGTTTTTACGGAAGAAATGATAGATGGACTTGAAGGAAAAGAAGATGCACTCCGCATGATACCTACATACATAGAGGCTGAAAATGATTTTTTGAAAGAAATCCCTGTGCTGGCAATCGATGCAGGAGGAACGAACTTCAGGGCTGCCCGGATTAGTTTCACCCGGAAGGGTAAGATTGAAACAGGCGAAATTGTCAGTCGAAAGATGCCCGGCCTTGAAAATGAGATACCTGCTAAAGAATTTTTCAGCATAATTTCTGATTACATAAGACCCCTGGCTGAAAATTCTCAGAGGATAGGTTTTTGCTTTTCCTATCCTACAGAAATTCTGCCTGACAGAGATGGCAGGTTAATTCAGTTCTGCAAAGAGGTTCAGGCACCTGAGGTGGTTGGACAGCTTATCGGAAAAAATCTTCTTGAAACTCTCGGCACTCCCGGGAAACCAATTGTACTTCTGAATGATACTGTTGCTACTCTGCTGGCTGGAAAATCAGCAACCGCAGGAAAAACATATGGTTCATTTATTGGCTTCATTCTTGGTACCGGCACAAACACATGTTACATTGAACACAATCGTAACATACTGAAAAACAGAAACCTTGATCGGAACAGAGGCCAGATTATAAACATTGAGTCAGGCAACTTCGGTAAGGCTCCCCGTACCGATCTGGACATACTTTTCGATAGCTCAACCATGAATCCGGGAAGTTATACTTTTGAAAAGATGTTTTCAGGCGGATATTTTGGAGGATTGTGCCTCACCGTTCTGAAGGAGGCCGCAAGGGAGGGTGTCTTCCTGCCAGAGACAACCGGAATGGTAAACTCTGTTACTGAGTTGTCATCAAATGATGCAAATAATTATTCACTCGACCCCGGGTCCGAATTGAATATCCTGAAAAAATGTTTTTCCGGTATTGAGGATATGGAAAAGGGTCTTCATATTATTGATACGCTGATTGACCGTGCAGCAAAACTGGTGGCTGCAAACCTGGCGGCAGTAGTACTTAAAACTGACAAGGGAAGGAATTCAGACAATCCGGTCTTAATAACCATTGAAGGAACTGCTTTCTATAAACTGCATAATCTTAGAAATCTATTCGAAAGATATTTTGGAGAATTCCTTAGCGGAGAACGAAAAAGATATGTTGAATTTACTGAAATAGAAAAATCAAGTCTTATCGGAGCTGCTCTTGCAGCCCTTATTAATTAGTAATAATTTGCTCAAAAAGGAGGTGATCATGAAACTGGGTTTTGTAAGCGCCATTCTTCCTGAATTGGCCCTGGAAGAACTCGTTGACTATTCAGCTGAACTGGGATACAAGTGTATAGAGATCTGTTGCTGGCCTGTCGGCAAGGCTGAGCGAAGATATGCCGGTGTCACACATATCGATGTGGAAAAGCTCGATGAAAGCGGTGCTACAACTATTAACTCGTATTTGAAAATGAAGGGGGTGGAGATATCCGGACTTGGCTATTATCCCAATCCGCTCGATCCAGACGAGGAGAAGAGCCGGTTTTATGTTTCACATTTGAAAAAGGTAATTGATGCATCAGCTATGCTTGGGGTGAACAAGATCAACACTTTCATCGGCCGGGACAAGAACAAAACAGTTGATGATAACTTCTTCAGGTTTGCAGAAGTCTGGAAACCGCTTATCGGGTATGCTGAGTCAAAAAGGGTAAAAATTGGTATTGAAAATTGTCCGATGATCTTTACCAATGACGAATGGCCAGGGGGAAATAACCTTGCAACCACACCGGTGATCTGGAGACGGATGTTCAGTGAGATCAACAGTGATTTTTTCGGGCTGAATTATGACCCTTCACATTTATTGTGGCAGCAGATTGATTATTTAAAACCTTTGTATGAATTCAAAGAAAAAATCTTCCATGTACATATTAAAGATGCAAAAGTATATCGGGACAAGCTGGATGACGCAGGCATAATGGCAGCACCGCATGAATTTCATACACCGAAACTGCCCGGACTGGGCGATATTGAATGGGGAAGATTTTTTTCTGCATTGAACGATATCCGTTACCGGGGCCCTGTATGCGTAGAAGTTGAGGATAAGGCTTTTGAGGGTTCTGTTGAAGAAAAAAAACAGTCCCTTATATTATCCAAACGTTATCTGGATCAGTTTGTAATCTGATAATAAAGCCCATTGAGCGCAGCAGGTCTAATTTACCTGTACTGTCAACGCCGGTAATTTCAACCCCATATAATCTGGCAATCTGCACTGCAAAAGTACCAACACCTCCGCCTGCGCCATCAGCAGTCAGGCTTGATACTTTTATTTGGGTATTTCCTGAACTTAAACCCCTGTTTTTTTGTTCCTTCAGATGTTTCTTAGTTCCAATTAATTATGGAATACACTCTTCCCTTTAGCCGATCGGTAATCAAACGACAATTTACCGACGCGAATATGCCGGTTTCATTAATAGATAATAAAATTGTAAAAGATTAATTGCTATGAAAGAACAAAACAAAACTGAGGGATTCGATGATCGTGATGTGGACATTGACGCCACAATCCCATTTGTGGTGGTCGAGGAAAAGCTGGTATAGCGTTGTCTCAAGGCAATAATAATAGATCTGCACTGACATCGGGATTCGAGGAATCTGATTTTTTTTCTTGTATGTACTGCATTTTTGCATTTTCCGATTAGTTGACTATTTTTGCATAAGTTTTTCGGGGTGTGGCGCAGTTGGCTAGCGCACTTGCATGGGGTGCAAGGGGTCGTCTGTTCGAGTCAGATCACCCCGACAGATTTGAAGGGGCGGATTATTCTGCCCTTTTTTTGTTAAAATGTACATAACCTACATACTTCATAGTGTATTACTTGACAAGTTCTATACAGGTCATACAATGGATCTTGTAAGACGCCTGGAAGAGCATAATCGTGGAAAAACTCCGTTCATGGCAAGAGGTATACCATGGGTTTTGGTTTTTTATAGAGAATTCCCTACCAGAAAAGAAGCCATTGGACTTGAAAAATTCATAAAAAAAAGAGGAGCTGGCAGATTTCTAAATGACAATAATCTCACAGTTGGCTAGCGCATCACGCAGGGCGTGAGGGTCGTCTGTTCGAGTCAGATCACCCCGACAAGGCAGGATGAGGGTTTGCGATGAGCAAACCTTTTTCTTTTTAGACCATTTGCAAACAATTTGCAAACATAATCTTGATCCGGACTATTATTCGGTAGACTGTAGTGAAAATAAATAATTTTTCTAGTCAAGAAAGGTATCACTGATCTGCGGACAATATTCTTTACCAGTAAACTATTTTTCTGGATGCATTGCATATGTGTTTGAGTAGAAGTAATAAAGTGACCGCATTAGAGGCGATTTAAGGCACTATCTGTGATGACGCAACAACCAGAGGAATAACTAACTCTCTCAATGAGTTGTTAAGACTGTTAGAGCCATGCTAATTTTATCTCCCAAATAAAGTCGAGGACTGGCTACCCCCCTACGTTATGCAGGATCGAAAGCTATATACGTCATAACCCTAAGTTTGAAATTGGTGATCAGAAAAGAATATATACCTTGTGACTAAAAATTAAGAGCATTGATGCTTGATTGTAATTTGAACAAATGACTGACGTAGCTTTGCTGTATGAAAAGCTTAAATTGAAAGGGGAAAGTTACTCATATCAGCAATAAACTGGTAGATAGTTTTAATTTATATATACACTCATTAGTGTCCGGTTGTTGAATTGATAAATTTAATAAAAAGCTTGAATAGTGCGGCTTTCAAGTGCGTTCTTTGATTTTTGGATTTGAATTTTCGAGCTTTGATGCAAAAAATATGAATTCTGGAAAATATGTTTTTGCACAGCTGATGTCGTTTTTGCCTAAGTATGAGTTCCAAAAATGTGTCGATAATTATTCGGGAGATTATAAAACCCAATGGTTTAATTGCCGAATCCATTTTTGGACGATGTGTTTTGCCCAGCTCACCTATCGTGAAAGCCTACGGGATATTGAAAACAGCCTTATTGCCCTTTCAGGCAGACTGTATCATTGTGGTATCCCCCAGCCAGTTTCCAGAAGCACTTTGTCCGATGCAAACGAGATAAAGGATTGGAGGATTTATGCTGATTTTGCAAGCATTTTGGCTGCCGAAGCCCGTATCCTTTATAAAACAGACAATGATTTCCTTTTGGATTTGGAAAACATGGTTTATGCATTTGATAGCACAACCATCGACTTATGTTTAAACCTTTTTCCTTGGGCAAAGTTCCGTCAAAACAAAGGGGCTGTAAAAATGCATACCTTGCTGGATGTAAGAGGAAATATTCCAAGCTTTATACATATTACCGATGGAAGTTGCCATGATGTAAATGCATTGGATTTCTTACCTGTAGAACAAGGGGCTTTTTACCTGATGGACAAAGGTTATATCGATTATGAACGTTTATATGCAATGCAACAACAACAAGCATTTTTCGTCACAAGGGCAAAGGATAACATGGCATACAAACGCTTATACAGTAGGCCTGTAGATAAATCAACAGGACTTAGATGCGACCAAACCATTTCATTGACAGGATACTATGCAAAGAAAGATTATCCTGAATTGCTCAGACGGGTAAAATATTATGACTCAGAAAATCAAAGAAC
>JBBQJD010000168.1:0-6138 GCA_038325595.1 Bacteroidales bacterium
AATTCGTAAAACTGCCTTGATAAGAGATGCTTTAATTCATTCTCCTTATCATTATCGCAAAAAACCTCATCAACATAAGTTGCATCCTTATCAGAATGATCTCCCCTGAAATACCGGTTTATTTTTTCACTATCAAATTCATTCTCAGCCATACAATCGTTCTCGTTATTAATCTGTAAGTAATATTCAACATTAATAAAATCGAATTCTGTTATAAAACACATTATTAAAAAAAGCAGTTCTCCACTTAAGAAGAACCGCTTTTAACCCTCATCAACTAACCTAAACCTATTAAAAGTATTTTGACAGAGATATTTATTCCCTGAGGTAACGCTGCATCTTTCATCCATGTAATTATATCCTGGACAAACAATACCGATATACCTGAAACAGAATTTTTTTATTGTTTTTTTCAAAGTCACGTAATAATCTTTATTAATATATAGTAATATCCATTTCTGCCCATTTACACCTATAAGCAAAATGAAAAAAAATAAAATGGATATCTGTAAGGGTTAATATTCTTTATTTGATTTTGACTACGTCGAGCTCCTCCGCTTCGCTTCGTCGGTTCTTCGCACCCTTTAAGGTCAGGGGCAAACGAATAACCGGAGCCCCGCTGTGCGGGGTAAAACTCACATCGTTATTACTAAAGATAATCAACAGCTATTTTAATTATGAAACAAATAGCATGAGAAAAAGAATGACAGGAACACTTTCCCTGTTAAGATTTGTTCTGATATATTTTAAAGCATCAGTTAATTGATTTTCCACGGTTTTGTGGCTGATTTTTAATTCTTCAGCAATTTCTTTAATACTTAAACCTTCAAATCTGCTTTTTATGAAGATTATTTTTCGCCGTTCCGGCAACTTTTTGACAAGATCAGTTATATATTGATATAATGAATCATAATTGATTTTCTCATAGGTATGCATATCTGAATCATCGGTGATCCCCGATTTAAAATACTCAGAAATTTGAGCTTTGGTTCTAAAATGTTTTCTGATTATGTTAAATGCGATTGTAAACAGATATGATTTAAACGATAACTCCTCTTTTAAACCTGCCCTTTTCTCCCAAATTATAGTAAAAACCTCCTGGACCAATTCTTCAGCTTCATCTTCTGACTTTAAATACCCTAATGCAAAACGGTATAAACGATTACCATACCCCCTGAATAAAGTATTAAAAGCCAAAAGGTTACCTTTTGATAACTCACTAACTAATACTGACTCATATTTCATGTCTGCCTTATTATGCATCACGAAGAGTTTTTACAATCAGAAGGGATTCCCCCAGGCAATTTAGTAAATTATTCCAATATCCAAATTAATCTTTTAAAAATGCTGATAATGAAAGGCGCCACACAACGTTGCTGGGAACACCAGATCGCAAAAACCAATAAACGGATAGGAGTGAGGCTGAACATTACATTAAGGATCCTGAAGCAACAGATCATTTATGAAGCCAATCAGGAACTTCAGCTTTATCCTTAATAAAAATATGGGTATCCTTTATTATTTCATCTCTGAAGGTTTGTAAGAAAGGGTATATTCCGAATTATATTCAGGATGTCCATCCACCTCCAACAAAACCCTGAAACGGTTTGAAGCCCATGCCGGGAGCCTGTATCGTACCGTTGGTCCGGTTTGATTGGTATTGGCAGACATCGTATTGTAGTTCCATTCGAGCACAGTGATCTTTTGATCCCCTTCTTCAATCTTTACCGTAACCTTACCGGCAGGAACATCCTCCGGCAGATCATTAAGCATCCATAATTCTGTGCTGAATATTTCACTTTCATTCCATTTATATTTTGAAAATCTGGCGCTTGCCAGAACAGGACGGCATGAATTTTTAACCGAATAAAAGGCTGGTTTTGGTATATCCGGATAGCTGATCAGGCTGTTGTTAGCTGCCGTTGGCCAGGGCTCATTGAAACACCAGTTGGCTGCTATTGAGCAATATGGCTTCTGACGTCTTGCCTCTTCGTAAATACATTTGTAACCCTCGCCCTGCAACAATTGACCATTATCAACCAATTCCTCAAGTGACCGTGAAGGCCCAAAATAATCTTCAATAATGCCCTGGCATAACCAGGTATCGCCTACCCACGCTTTATATGCATGGTGACTTTCCCATGAAGTTCCTGGCTTTGGCGGCCATAGCTCATTCGCAGGAATAATTGTCTTTAATACTTCAACTGATGCAGGTCCGGGCATTCCAAACTCGGTATAAGCTGTAAATTTTGAGCGGGCCATTTCCTGAAATACCTCTTCTCCTGACTCAAAATCGCGGAACACATAATGACCATGACCCATGCCCATCACCGGAGAGGTGTACAAAAAAGGCGTTTTTGGATCAAGTCTGAAACATTGGCTGTTTAGAAGCCGCAGAGCAGACGATTGATCGGTCATACCACTCCATGTATTGAACAATTCATTTCCTCCGCACCATAAAGCCAGTGATGGATGCTTTTTGATCCTGTTTATGATCGAAGTTGATTCCTGTTCAAGTACAGATAGATAATGAGGAGTTCCAACATAATTATTTCCTGCCAGAGGAAATTCAGTCCAGACAAGTATGCCTTTTTCGTCGCAGAGCTCATAGAAAGACTCCTTGTTTACGATACCTCCACCCCAGATCCGTAGAATATTAAAATTAGCCTCTTTTGCAAGATCAAGCAACTTGTTGTAGCGTTCCCTGGTAATTGTTCCCGGGAAAATATCAGGAGGCACCCAATTCGTACCCTTGCAAAATATCTTCCGGCCATTGACCTCAAACTGTACCGGAGGCACACTCCTTGTCTTTGGAAACAAAACCGGCTCTCTCCAGGCGCCTTCATTCATCACAAGTCTGATACGGCGGAAGCCGGTCCTGGAGTTATGGGTCTGTATCAGTTTTCCTGATTGTTCAAATAATTTAAGCTCAGATATATAAAGGTATGGTTTTCCATGATCGTGCGGCCACCAGAGTTTTGGTTCCGGAAGTATCAGTTTTACTTTTTCCCCATCTGTACTAAAAGTGCCGGTTGCATTCAAAACTTCTTTTCCTTCCTCATTCAGGAGCTTCCATGCATATCTTGTTCCCTTAAGATTTCTGCCTTCAAGATTCAGATCAATCATAGCTTTTGTCAATCCTTCATCAAGCTGATAATCAATATGCATATCTTCAATACAGGCAGAAGGCTGAATCTCAAGATAAGTCTCATCCCAGATTCCCAGCGGAATAAGTCTGGGATGCCAGTCCCAGCCATAAGCGACAGCAGGCTTGACAGATTGTGAAGCCTGACTGCGATCGACCGGTGAGGTATGAAGCTTCGGGGCAGGAAATATCTTTACAAGAAGCTGGTTTTTATCTTTGATCTTATCAGTAAGATCGATGCTTACCGGAGTGAACATACCCTCCTGATGCAGGATCTTTTCATTGTTCAGAATGATCTCGAATTCATAATCTATACCCAATGATGTGAAATACAAGCGGTCGCCACCTGAAAATGAGGGTTTGTTGAAAGATGTACGATAGGTGAAGAAGATATCCTCCATCCACAGATAATCCTTCCAATTTTCCGCATAGAAATGAGGCTGGTACTTCTCAGCCCTGGCAATATCGAGCTGAACTGCACCCGGTATAATCGCCGGGATCCATTTTGAAGGATGAGTATCAGAATCTTTACTGTAACCCAGTTCCCAGGTAAGCTTTACCTGTTCGACCGGATTGGCTGAACCTGAAGAAAGGCAGCCTAAGATCAGAATAGACAAAAATGCTGTTTTCATCTTTAAATATAACAGATTATTTCTAAAAGACGCCGGATTTTTTTCAATCTCTCAAATACAAAGATCAGTTTTAAAACAAAAAACAATATCTTTCTCCTGCATTCTGGAATGTCTTTCAACTAAAAAAATATGCTGGCCCTATTCTGCTCATTCTTCCTGTTAATTATGAATTGCAGCTATTCACAAGTAAGCAATTCAGATACGGTACAGGATAAAAATCAGAAGATTCATGTCTATAAGGATTCACTTATTTTCAATTACAGGATGTTAACCGGGTTTTCCAAATATGGGAACAGATATAAGATATTGAGTAGTGTAAACACAGACTACCGGCCGGTAGAAATGAATTATACGATTCAGAATTTTCTGAAAACAAGCAACTCATCATTGCTCAGTAACTTTTATCTGGTTAATGCCGGCATGAAACAGGGTGAAAGTTTATTTCCACTTTTAGCCCCATATAATCCGACCCAAAAAGAAATGTTTTATGGTGTATGGAGAAGTCAGTTAACCGGAAGTTCTTCTGAAGGTGAGATACAGCAATCAATGATTGAGGGCACCAGCACTTTTATTGATCTGGGTTATTCTGATCTGGCTGATGACTTTCTACCCTTTATAACGGGTTTAATGGAAGAAGAGCATTTAATTAATTATGATTTCACAAGAACCAGGGGGACAGGCGAGGGTTCGAAAGGAGTAGTAACATCAGTTGAAATACTGAATGCTTTAGGTTCCCAGGATCCGGTAAATAAAGCTGGTGTGTGCAGGGATATTCATGAGACCGGAAGGCTTTTGCTGAAATCTATGTCGGAAGTCTATTTTGAACATTTTTATCCTGAAAAACAAATTGACTTTGATGATTATATGTTCCTTCAATCCTGGACAACTGACGCATCACAGCACGTAACACTTTCATTAATCAATCCCCTGAATACAAAAGTAGTATATGAGCTGGACTGGGGGAGGGTAATAGAAAGAACCAATATTCAGGGATATAATAATGGCAGAATGTATGGCAATACTTTCAGGATATGGCAGTATGATAAGGAAAAACAGATGAGTGTGCCAATTGATTTCAGGAGAACACAATTCGGGAAAATTTTAGATGAAGATATTCTTACTCAGGAGGAGTACCAGCAATTTAATGGTATTTATGATGAAGAAATTTATTCCAATATCAGGTATTTAAAAAACATTGGGAAATATGGAAAGTTAAATTTCTCACTCGGAGCATATTATCCTGATCAGAGATATTTTTTATCAAGCTGGATTTTTCAAACAAAAAAAAAGAAAGTAACCAGATTCCTGGATCATTCAAATACTTATGCCCTACAGACTGTACTGCATGATGACACCAGGAAAAAGGAATTATTGTATCCCCAGGCAGACTGGCAATCCACCACAAGTTTAATGACCGTCCCGCGAATCATATCCAAATTTGAAACAAAGAAATTCAACTTAACGGGAAACTTTACCTTTGATGCATATTTAAATCAGCAGTTTGATGCATTTTTAATATTTAGTTCTTTTCATATAAAGGATTCTCTGTATTACAACAAATCTCCCCATTCAGGAGATGGGAATCTTTCCTTCAGCAATGGTTTTAATTTGGGTTATACCACTGATAACCTGTCATTTTTTTCAACACTGACCGTTCAGGGAAGAAGTTGCGTGCTGCCAAAAGAGATCCGGCTGATGTCACCAAATCTTACCGTATTATTTTCAAATATCCGGTTTATAACTCCATCAATCGATGCAATATCCAACACTATAATAAAGCTTAATGAAAAAAGTAATTTGTCAATCAATGGAATGCTTGAGTTTACAAATAAGAATGCCATAATATTCTCAGGATCAGTATCTGCAAAAATCGGTTTGTCAAAAAGCAGCTTTTTCGTGACTTCCATCGGTAAAACTGATCAGTTAAAGGGGATGTCATATTTCTGGTATCCGGTATCCGGAAACTGGTTTGATTTTCAATTTCATTATTTGAGTAATGCCTTGTCTGTCAGTATATTGAAAATTCCTGATGACCATCTTTCTTTAAACGTTTCATTCAGGAAATTTTTAAGATAATCTGCTGTATTCTCATATTTTAACTGGTTGTTTGATAGACATTTTGATTGTAAATTGGGATAATGAGAGAACGTAAAACAATACGGTTGCCAGGTTACGATTATTCATCGGATAATATTTATTTTGTTACATCATGCGTTCACAACCGCGTATGTTGTTTTGGTGAAATTACCGTAGGGCCAGGGGGGGGCCTGGCCCAACACGATGACAACCCCAAAAACAAAATGACAGGTGGCCACCGGTACCGCCACCAGGAAAAAGCCATAAACAATATTATAGGTCGGG
>JBBQJD010000169.1:0-5831 GCA_038325595.1 Bacteroidales bacterium
GGAAGGCATATCTTACGCTGAGTGGTATGGATACAGGATGTACCAGAAAGGCAACCCGACTGTAGATTACCATATTGAAAAGTATGGAACGGATTTTCCGTACGATAAATTTATCCCGATGTGGAAAGCAGAAGAATTCTCTGCAACTGAATGGGCAAAATTCGCAAAAAATATGGGTGCCGGTTACATGTTCATCACCTCGAAGCATCACGATGGCTTCTGCCTGTGGCCCACAAAATACACAGATCGCAATTCGAAGTCTATGGGACCGGGGAAGGATCTTCTGGGACAATTTGTTAAAGCAGCACGAAAAGAAGGGTTGAAAGTCGGCTTCTATTATTCTCTGTATGAATGGTTTAATCCATTATATACAAAAAAAGATTTTCCGTATGCCGGCTTGAAGAAAGTTGATAATTATGTCGATGATTTCATGATCCCTCAGATAAAAGAGCTGATTGATCTTTACCATCCCGATTTCATCTATTTTGACGGTGAATGGGATCATCCGGAATCATTCTGGAAGATGAAAGAGACAGTAGCTTATTATTACAATCAGGCTGCAAAAAGGAATCAGGAGGTTTTTGTAAACGATCGCTTTGGTAAAGATGAAAGAGGAAAGCATGGCGATCTGTATAACGTGGAATATGGTTATGATAAAGGTAGCGAGGGATTGCTGACTCACAGCTGGTCGTATTGGCAGGGAATTGCAAAGACTTTCGGTTATAACCAGGATACCGACAAGGAAGACGTTCTTTCACCCAAGGAATTCATTGATAAAGTTATTAAGGGTGTTGCAAGGAATGGCAATTTTGACATAAACGTCGGGCCTACTGCAGCTGGTTTAATTCCTGAATATGAACAACATCCGTTGCTCGAACTGGGAGAATGGCTAAAGACAAACGGAGAAGCGATTTATGGAACCCGGTACTGGAAAGTACAGGAGGAAGGCGATGCCTCTTTTACAACAAAAGGTGATTACTTATATGCAATCTTCCACAAGTGGCAGGGTGAGGATTTTCATCTGAAATCCGTAAAACCTCTTGAAGGATCAGAAGTTACAATGCTGGGTGTGCCGGGAAAGCTTGACTGGACATGGGATAAAACCAGTGGTCTGACTATAAAATATCCAAGGCATAAAGCACGTCCTACTGCATGCAGCTATGCCTGGGCATTCAAAATAAAAATAAAATAAGAAAGTTGACTTTAACTCTACTTTAAATCATAAAGCATTCTCAGAACCTTCTTGATTACCAGATCTGATGAACCTATTTCGAAACGGGTTGAAGTCACTTCATATCCTCCTTCTTTATATACCTGTTTAGTTGGCAGATAACCGCTCGATCCGTTGCAGTGGGTGATGATAAATGTGTGCTTGAAAGGAGAGCCCTCTTTTATTTCCATCCCGATCTCATTAAACACCTCAAGATTTAGTCCGACAAATGCCACATCATCTCCTATTCTTGCAACCGTAATATTTACAGGCACTGTTGTTTTTTTCGCAGGATCAGGGTTATCGATCTTCTTAGCCGGACATTCCAGAGTGGTAAATGATGTACTGATTTTACCGCCGGGCTTAACTTCTTTTATATTATCAAAAACATGAACAACTTCTTCGCCCAGCAAAGTTCCAAGGAGGACAGGTTCTGGTATCCATCCCCGTTCAGTCTTGAACCCAGGCAAAATCCTGTACCACGGGTCGATATCTCCCGATGCCCCTGCAAAGACAGGAGTCACAACTTCATCGCCAAGAAATTTTTCAACAAACTGAGCCGACAAACCCAGAACATCTCCGCTGATAAGCATGTTTGCAGCTCCGAGTGATGTGGAATGTGTAGCATAATCAAAAACAGCTGCAACCGCTGTCCCGTCTTCCTCTGTAACTTTCATTACAAGAACTTCTTTGTCTGTCGGACCATATGGATTTCTTCCCAGTGTAATCGAACCATCGGCTCTCATCTCACGCCTGTTTGAACCAACGGGTGAATAACCTGCACCCATTGCCGTATGAACCGGCTTAAGATCACTGATGGCTTCCCCAATCATTGTAAGAAGCTTCTGATTCAGCTCTTTTGTATATTTATTGTTGCTGATGTCTGCTTCGTTGTTACGAAGTGTCAGTGTCGGAGAACTATGAGAATGTATGGTCGAAAGAAACAATTCAGATTCTTTCAGATTGTACTTATCCATAATGCTCTGCCTGAAAACACGATAAACAGTATCACTATACGAACCAAGGTCAGAAGATACCATTACAACTTTTTTTCCATTGTTTTCAAAAACGATTGCACGGGCTGATAACCTGTCATGGACACCTTCGGAAGGAGTTTTTCTGGAAGCATATCCATAAAGCATTACAGGAAATTCGGGTGTAATGTCGATTTTTGCCACCCCGGCACGGAGAATACCTTGTTTCTCCTGTGAAAAACCTGTCTGTCCCGACAAACAGATTACCATTGCCAGAATTGCAATACTAAGAACTGACTTTTTTGACATAACATGTAAATTAGATTAGTAAACACATTAAAATTTCACCAGCTAAAATTAATTAAAGATATAGCTCTGTTCAAGTTAATGCTAAATAACAGGTTCCCGGCCTGGTTCATAATTGTTCTTATCATATTCCTGCAGGATTGAATAAAATCTTTATATTTTCTGTAAAATGATTTACTTGTATCGCATAAATAAAACAATTCAGAGCCTGATAAAGATCTTCTTCCTGAATAATATATAACCGGCCAGCCAGCAGATAAATGTAAAAACAATGGCATAGAGCAAAGAGCCGAAATAAGGACCCGCAGGCATAAATATATTGTTGTAGATCCAGGCTACCAGAGAAATCGGTTCCCCTGTCTCTGATCGCATCATATTAAATCCAAAAGTGATTGCAAGTACCAATGACAAGACATAAATAAATATAGGATTCATTCCAAATACCTGAAAGGGCATTGTCCATCGCCTGAAGTCCTTCAGATCTATGATCCAGTAAAGGAATCCAAGAAACACTGAAGCAAATCCGGATGTATAAAGGACGAATGAACTTGTCCAGAGGGGCTTATTAATTGGAAAAACGAAGTCCCATCCCATTGCAATTACTATTCCCGCTATACCATATATTATCAGCTCTTTAACTGCATTCGATTTGATTTTTGAAGTATCAATCATTCTTCCCGCCATATAGCCAAGCAGAACATTGGCAATGGAAGGAAGAGTACTGAGCAGCCCTGTCTGATCAAATTTCACTCCATGGAAAACCGGAATATGATTTATCCCAAGTAATGCAATGTCGAATGTCCGCGCAAAATTTTCCTCAAGTGTAAATGGGGAACCGCCAGCTAAGATGACCAATATAGCCCAGTATCCGAGCAAAATCAGTAAAGTAACGATCTTTACCCATTTAACCTGCAGTCCAAGAACGATGAATGAGGCAAATAAATAGGCTAATGCTATACGTGGAAGAACTCCCATTATCCGGATATGAGCCAGATCAAATTTGTGTGATGAATATGCAGTTATTAGCAAACCTATTATGTAAATCAGGAATGCGCGCCTCAGGATTTTCAGTACCAGGCTTCCGGTGATCTTATAATCATATTTTTTATAGGAATACCACATGGCACTGCCTACAATGAACAGGAAGAAAGGAAAGACAAGATCGGTGGGTGTGCAACCATGCCACGCTGAGTGTTTAAGCGGAGCATATGCAAAATTCCAGCTTCCGGGATTATTGACCACGATCATCAGAGCGACAGTTAATCCGCGGAATACGTCGAGTGCCAGAAGTCTTTTGCTATTTTCCATATTTTTCCTTAAAATTATCGTAATAATAGAAAAAAAAAGGTAATAATGCATATTTCCAATAAAAAAATCGAAGCATGTACAACTTCTAAAAAAACACCCCCATTTCTTCCGAAGGTTTGATTTCTATTATTATATTTACCTGATCAAGGCTTTTACTTGCAAGTTGATTCACCTAAATCAAACATCCGGAAAAACATGAACAGGTTCCTTTCAAAATTTGCCATACTGATTTTTTTGTTTACTTCCCTGATTATCAGTAAGGTTTCTGCTCAGAAAATTAATGCATTTGATCCAAAGGAAAATATCGTCATTACTGACTTCCGGTTTAATGGCTACACAAAATACTGGCACGACATTTTCAACGATAATATCCGTTACGGTAATCTCTTCAGACTAACATTGCCTGATGCGGATTATACAATTGCCCAAAGTAAGCTGGATATCGCCGATGACATGAATATTCCCGGATTGTCGCTCCAGGAGGGATTCATTACAAACCTGCTGAAAAGCGAGTATTTTATTCTTGATCAGCCATCACTTTCGGAGCTAAGCAAATCAACTCTCAATAATGATGTACTTGTGCTGGCTGATCCCACCAGTGAAACCGGGAAAAAACTCCTCTCCACTCTTCCGAAGGAAGACTCATGGAAGCAAAAACTGAAAAGCCACCAGTACAACGCCAGAAATTATGAGGAGGTTAAGGTCTTCTGGCTGGAAAGCGGAGAGAAAAAGATCTATGTTATTTCTGCCGAAAACAAGGGTTCCAGAGATAAAGTTTTGAAGGTTATAAACAGCACAAAAAACCTTCTCAGCAGGTATGATCTTCACAGGGGATGGTTTGGTGCCGAGACACTTCTAAAAAGCGTTACATGTACAGCGGGACATCCTTTGGAGGTCATCGGTAGAGGAATGAATGAGGGGAACACCTGGTTTACATTCAGCGGCTATATGGATTTTCTTGCCCGGCAGGAGCTTGTTGACTGGCTTGCAAAAGTAAACCTTCCTGTCATTGCTGAGGTTGGCTATGGAAACATATTCGGCTGCAATGATTACGATGGATTGCAGGTTCAGAACATGTTTACGGATGAATCATGGATAAATTTTGCCCATCAGAAGAACGGTTATGCTTTCAGAAAGGTTTATGAGCCTAAGCTTGACAACCTTCATTATGACGGATATATTGCCACTGAAGGAAACAAGGAACAAATTGATAATGATAATGTTCCATTTATTACTACAACCGGCGCTCTGGATGGTGATGCAGTACCATGCATGGTTCTTTTTGTCAACAAGGGCGAACAGATAAGCCATGACCTGATATGGGAATCCATAATGAAGCGTCGTGAAGTTGCTGTACTCGATAATGGAAAAATGATGGGTCCGGAGCTTTACAGGAATGCTCTTCAGCTTCTGCTGCTCGACCGTGTTTATCTTGAAGAATATTTTGGTGACAGAATTAATATTGAGGCAGTTACAGAAGGTTATCAGCTTAACATCACTCTGACTAACACCTATCAGCATGCTTCTTCAGGAAACCTACGAATAGTGCTTCCGTCCGAATTAAAGCTTGAAGAAAATCTTTCATTAAAAGTAGATCTTCCCGCAAATAGCTCAAGGACAATAAGTTTTAAAATAAAGCCAACGGCTGCAGCAATGGGTAAAACCAATCCGATTGCAGTTCATTACACCTGGGAGACAAGCAAAAAGAGCACGCTTGCAATGATTGATCTTCCGCCTGCAATCTCTGTGCACCAGCTCCTTTATGGCCATACTCCTAAAGTTAAATTTCCTGTAACAGTCCATAACTTCACTGATCAGGAATCCTTTCCGGTTAATATTGAGGTATCGGACAGAAGCAACCCCGGAAAAATTGTATATAAATCTTCTGAAACATTTAGTACCGGAACCGGCACATTCAGGGATTTCTCGTTTGATCTTGATGTGCCGGCCGGCAATTTTATGATTAAGGTTTCCGCTCTTGGTATGGAAACCATAAGCCAGCTTGGTGTCGGAGCTGACAAAGGTGCTCCGAA
>JBBQJD010000170.1:0-5713 GCA_038325595.1 Bacteroidales bacterium
TTATCCACCCCGCGAGCAAATCAGGCAGTAAAAGAATTGTGCTCTTTTTTAAACAAAACAGAAACATGTTTCCCTTTCACAAATTTAACCCTGATTTACGAAACAGTCGCGCTATAGTTTGCGAAAGTATTGGAGTTCTGAATTTCAATTGTTCTATTTTATCCGATTGTGCCGTGATTAAATTATCTAAGGATGAAAGACATGAGGCGATTTTTTGTTGTTCCTTAGGTTTTGGAATATTAATCTAATCTTTAGTGTTTCTATTTGAATAGGATAAAGATATGGCCGTCATTCTCTGGTAATCAGGTACCACAAAGTTCTGTACTGTGCTCCTATCCCGAAAGAAAGTTCTCCTCTCTTCTTTTTTACTGTTATTTCTTTCACAGTATTGCCTGAAGGATCGAGTGACTTCACGGTGAACTCCTTCATATTTCTGAATGTAAGCAGGGCAGGTATCCCTTCCGCAGTTGTAGGTGCATTGCCCCATTCTCCTCCAACGGTTGTCTTCTTTTCATCCCATTTCATATCTTTGTTCTCAACCCGCCCGGCAGCTACCAATAAAATTTTTGACGACTCTTCAACAGGTTTTCCGTCAAGTGCCGTAAGAGTAATTGCTGACCAGTTATATGGTGTTGTATCCATCGCGACAGTTACATTTCCCAGATCGATAATTTGCCCTCCAATGTATCCGACAGCAGCTTTGGCTGAAGGGGCATTAATCTTAAAGACAGCTTTTGCAGAATCAGCATTGTCCCAGATAATTTCACCCGTTTCGCTTACCCATGGACCCGATGGTTTATCAACCTTTTCGGTAACCTTTAATTCTTTCGCTTTAACATTCACGTTCATCGGACGAAGAATTACTAATGCATCTGCAGCACCCGCTTCCTCCCATATATAGTTCATATTAGATACATGCAGCCTTAATTTATCACCATATTTGACAAGATTCTCAACTACCGATTCAGGTGGAAGGTCAAGAGTTACAGGGTGTTGTCCCGCTTTGACAGCCGACATGCGGAAAAGTGCTGCACCTACCGGTACAAAGACCTGCTTGAGAGGGTGTCCGGAACTTGAAAAGAAATTATCTATCCGACCTTTATCATAGGGGTCATCAAAGGTGAAATGATAGATCCCGTCGAAATCCTGATAAGCTGAGATGGAATTCAGCATCGGGAACATTTCAGCACAAAAAAAGTTTGGGGCAGGATGATCATATTCGCTGATTGTCAATGGCATACCTTGAACCCGGTGTTGCGCAAAACTGCGTAAAGTACCTCCTTTTTTATTGGAAACCATTGAGGAATTCCGGATATTCCAATTGGTCGACGACCAGCTTTTGCCAGGGAAACTGGGATGTTCCCAGTATGCATGCATATCTATGAAATCAGAATACTGAGCCTCACGTTGAACGCCAGCAACTCCACTGTAATATGCCTGTGTTTCACTGACAGGTACTTTTACTTTAAGGTCATTCTTGTAATAATCAACCATTTCCTTTGCATAGGCCATTTCTGTATTTGTAAGGAAGCTCCACATCATTTCTTTTTGCACTCCGGAAGCTTTGCTGTAATTACTGATAATATCCATAAGGTCAGTATCCGGATTGCTTTTGTATTTTGAATTTGAATTCAGCCAGGTCCTCCACAGGCTTAAAATTGATGCTTTATGCTGCCTGTTCAGCTGTGGCAGCAAAGCCCAGTTGGACAATAGTGAATTTTCATTGTTTACCTCAACAAATGCAACTGCCGGTTCTTCAGCATAGATGTTACCTGTATAAGCATTTTTATGGGTTAAAAGTTTTTTTGCATAATCTTTCTGCATATCAATGTAAGGTCTGTAGAACTGGTCGATGCCTTTGCCATAGTTAAAGTTGCCTATTTCCTTATATTCAGATCCCGGGTATTCTCTTGAGACATGTGTATTGATATTACTGTAAATCCCATGAATTTTCAACTGGTAAACAAGCCAGTCCAGCTTTTCGAGCTGCGCTGTATCAAGTTCCTTCATGCTTTTATCCCAAATACCCCCCGGGGTCGGCTGATTATCCATGTGATGGAACCGAACCACATTCATTCCAAGCTTTCTTAGCCGGCCTGCAATATTTTTGGCTGTTTCCTTGTCGGGGAAACATGATGAAAAAGTAAGGTTTGTACCAAAGAACCGGATCCTTTCACCTTTCCCATTAACAAAATGACCGTCCTGCACCTTAATAAATCCGGACTCACCTGCGATCCTTTCATTCAAAAAAGACATATCAACTGCATTTTGGGTGGTATCGGAATCAGGTATAACAAAATCAAACCATCCGTATGACCGTGTTTCAACAGGTGCTTTTTTGCATGATGAAATTGAGATGACCATTGATAAAACCAGGCATACAATGGCTACTTGAAAAATAAGGGATCGTTTCATAATATCAGAAATTAGGAAGAGATTTGGTTCTCAGGACAATATAAGAAATATTTATTTAACCGCAAAGGGGCTTATCCCTCCAAGTCCGTCAACCTCAGGATATTTAATGGAGTCACACGTGGAAAGTCCAGTGTTAATATTTGGATTTCAGATTCTATCCTGTATAATAAGGCAATCTTGTTACCTTCGGATCGAAGTTGAGCTCTGTTTCTATCCTTTTGGCATCTTTCGCAGAAATCAATGGTTCCTTTCCCACTTCAACACATGATTCCAATGGCGCAAATCCGTCCATGCCAACATTGGCTACTGTAACAGGAAGGGTCAATGCATATCTGAGAAGATCATCTCCGGAAACATTTCCAATAAGAGCATTCTGCTTCTGCAGGGTCGCATCATCAGCAACCCAGTTGCAATAACGTGAACCTGCTCCAAAACCTATGCAGGAAACCATTATGTTGGTTCTTCCAAGTCTTCTTTTTGGCAGTTCTGCAGCTGTTTCTTCCTTTTTCCCTGCAACTGATACACCTTCTGCAAATGAGGGTAGCATTGCAGCTGTCGCAGAGATAGCTGTAGCCTTCAGAAATTTTCGTCTTGTAAAATTAGTTTTCATGGTGTCTGGTTTTGGGTTGAAAAAATCTGTCAATTCCTGTAATATGGCTCGTTGGAAATAAATACAAAACAATAATTGATGCTATCTCAATAAGATTTTTATTGACAATCCAGTAGCTTCCTTCTACAGGTGCATCGATAAAGATCCCCTGGAAAGGAGGATAAGCAAAGTAATAAAGCAGTAATATAACTATTGCAAATATCTTAAAGAGCTTTGAAAAAAATCCTGTAAAAAGGGATACCCCGATTAAGATCAATCCCCATATATTTATTTGATTTATGATAATCAGTAACTTCGGATTATTGGCCATGGCTTTAAAAACCGGAGCGAACGGACCAACAGATCCAAGAAGGTAAGATTGTGCACTCCAGGCAGGTGACGAATAGAGCTTTATTAATCCTTCATACAGGAAATGCCATCCAATAAGGATACGAAGAAGAGTCAGCGAGAATAACTGTAAATTGGTATAATGCTTTGAAATATCATCCCTTCTCTTAAGAAGAAGCCTCTTAACTGTTCCCATGATAATTTTTGTTAATTTTAGTATATCTGAATGAATATCAAGTATTAAACCATGGTAACCTTTTCAGCTTCCGGATCCCATAAAATCTGTTTTTTATTTACATATGAAAGATTAGCCATATTGAAAGTAACTGCCTCTTCAAATCCTTCATCGATATTACAGCTTGTTTCTGTCCCGTTCCTTATTGCATCAAGCCATTCCTTTAAATGAAGATAAGTTGCATCAATCACCTTACCATCAATAAAAGTCGCTCCATAGCCTCCTTGAATATATGCTCTGGATGTTGCCGAAGATATTGCATCCACGTCAGTGCCGCCATTATAAATGTAAAGCGGTTCTGTGGAATCTATCTGAATGTTTTTATAGCGCTCGGAATAATCATCCTTGTATAATCTTATTCCCAGATCGAGATGCATTGCAGCATTTGATCCCATAATATAGTTTTCTCTGTAAACTCCGTTCTTCAGTGTACCGTCATAAGTCAGGTTAAGACCCCTTTTGGGATAGTTGAAAATTGCATTCAGGACATCCGGCATATCACCATGGTTCTTATAATAGAATTGTCCGCCGGTTGCAACAACAGAATCAGGTATGCCAAGATCGAGCACCTGGTTCACACAATCGTACTGATGGGAAAAATCGTTTCCCGTGAATCCGGTCCCATATTCACTGAACCGGTGCCAGTTGAAATACCGTTTCGGATCGAATTCATACCATGGTGTATTACCCAAAAATTCTTTCCAGTTTATGTTACTGGCATTTCCAAGGTCATCAAATTTTCTTTTTCTTATCCAGGCACCATACAAACCATTCCGGTTTGTGTATGTCTGAACCATTGATACAGTACCAAGCACATCTTTCTGATACAGCTCTCTGGCAATTTTGAAGCTCATCTGCTGGCGGTTCTCATGGCCAAGCTGAAAAACAACTCCCGTGGATTTAATTGTATTCCGGAGATCGATTGCTTCTTCTATGCTGTGTGTCATTGGTTTTTCGAGAAATACATGCTTGTCTGCCTTTGCAGCTGCTATTGCCATCGGGGCATGACAATGATCGGGCGTGCAAATCACAACTGCATCAATATCAGGACTTTCGATCATTTCTCTGTAAGTAGGAAAGATCGTTGCGGGTTTGGTCGTGCCCATCCCTCCTCCCGGACGAATATCGTTAGTTGAAGTTTCGTACCCTCTTTGTGCATGAACTTCAAAAGTGTCACAAACTCCTGCAAAATCGACAAACAGGTCTCCCTGTGACAGAAATGATTTTAACCAGTCAGAGTATTTACCATTTACAGTATTCTCCTTAACCATATCGGGATGAATAAAGCCAAACGTTTGCAACAATTGTTCACCACGCCATCCGTGTCCTATCAGACCAATTCTTATTCTATTATGATTGTTGTAAACCGGCAGTTTCTGTTTTGGCGCCTCCAGGCTGTCAATCCCGAGCAAACTCACATAATCCGTTCGTCTTGCCTCTGCCTCCCATTCAATGCTTTTTTTGAATCTTAAGGCAAACCAGCCTAAAAAAGGTATTGCAATCAGTCCCTTCAGAAAATCTCTCCTTACGACACCATTGCCCTGATCTTTCATAGTTTAATGATTATAATTAGATTAATTTTAACGTTTTGCCCCGAAAGCTGCTTCACCTCTTTTTTCTCTTACATAAGCAGCAATATTATGGACATTATCGAGCCAGATTCCGTTGGCCGGATCGGCAGCATATTTGCAGATCGCTTCAATGGTTGAAAGCAAAGAAGTCTGAGCGCCTCCGTCATTCATCTCGTGACCTGCAAGTATTAGCCACATTCCATTATTGCGGGCACTTTCTATCAAACTTTTTACCTGCTCAAATGATTTTCCGTCCAGCTCCATTCCTGTAAGATGCGACATATCACAGAAGGCTGGATCATTCGGACCTTCATCCAGCCAACCCCGGCCTGACTCAAAATCAGCTGCAATAAGAGGAATATAACTTTTTAAAGCAGTTCCCCTGCCAACAAATGTTTGTCCGCACGGAAATGCGAAAGAAACAGGCTGAACCCCAAGAAGAGTTTTTAATATTCTGCTGGCTGAATCAATCTCCGATTTCATTTTCTCAAGAGTGTAATTCTCCAAAGCCTTGTCTCTCGACCATAAAAAATTGCCTGTGCATGGATGTACAAG
>JBBQJD010000171.1:0-5521 GCA_038325595.1 Bacteroidales bacterium
CTCAAAATGTTCAAGGATGTCTTTAACAAATCCTTTTTTGATTTTCCAGAGAACCTGCATCACCTGTTCCTCTGCCCTGGTTAATTCTCTCATAATTTAAAATATTGTAAATTATCAATTCCTGAACCCTTTCCACAAATATACAACGAAAAAGTTAGTTGTGCAACTAAATTCACAAAAAAAAAAAGCTGATTTTTTAAATTTTCGCGAAAAGAAAAAAAAGAGTACTTTTATTTTTTTATCAGGAAGCAGGCGGACTTAATCCTGCAAAAGAAAAGGATTATGAAGATCAGCATTTTCAGGGAAAACCTGAGAATATCATTCAGGGCAATTAAATCAAACAGGGTACGGGCGATCCTCACAATCTGTATAATTGCGTTCGGCATTATGGCTCTGGTAGGTATTCTCACAGCAATTGATGCCATAAAGTCATCCCTTACAAATCAGTTTACAATGATGGGGGCCAATTCATTTACCATTACATCCAGGGGCATGAATATCCATATTGGGAATGACAGATACAGATCAAAAAACTTTTCAAAGATCTCTTACCGGGAGGCAGCGGAATTCAAGCAGGCTTTCCGGGACGCTGCATGGGTTTCAATATCTTTTAATGCTTCCGGATTATCGACTGTCAAGTATGGTTCGGAAGAGACCAATCCCACTGTCAGTCTGACTGGCGTTGACGAAAATCATCTGACTGTTTCCGGATACGAGATTGAATCAGGGAGAAATTTCAATGCAGAAGAAGTTCAGGATGCCAGGCATCTGGTACTAATCGGGGCAGATATTGTGAAGGACCTTTTTCCAGGAAGTATTGATCCTATTGGAAAGATAATCACTGTAGCAGGCCTGAAGCTTCAGGTTACAGGTGTTCTCAAGAGCAAAGGTGCAAGCGCTGTGAACGGGGATAACGTCTGTTTCATGCCTGTTACTACAGCGCGTCAGTATTTTTCACAACCGAATACAACTTACGGAATCTCCATTATGCCATTAAATCCTGTAAATCTGGATGTTATGGCGGGTGAGGCTGAGGCTGTTTTCAGGATTGTCAGGAATCTGGATCCCCGGGATGAAACCGATTTCAATATAACCAAGAGTGATAACATAGTAAATATGCTGCTTAAGAACTTAAGATATGTTACCCTGGCTGCAACTATAATTGGAATTGTTACACTGTTCGGGGCAGCAGTTGGTCTTATGAACATTATGCTTGTTTCAGTGACGGAACGAACACGTGAGATTGGTGTAAGGAAAGCAATCGGCGCTAAAACCCAGACAATAAAATATCAGTTCCTCTTTGAATCTATCATGATAGGGCAGATGGGAGGATTTTTTGGAATAGTACTTGGGATTCTTATAGGCAATGCTGTATCATCAATGTTGCGGTCAAGTTTTGTAATACCATGGATATGGGTAATAACCGGTGTCGTGGTTTGTTTTATTGTAGGCGTTGTCTCCGGGTATGCGCCGGCTGTAAAAGCAGCCAAAATTGATCCCATCGAAGCTTTGAGATATGAATAAAAAGTAAGAATATGGAAAAGTATGTAATTCAGGAAGAATTGAAAAATTCTCCGGGTATGTATTATTATCCTGATGAAAACAAGCTTGAACTTCTTGGCCGTTCAATACCTGAAAACCCTGAAATGATATTCAGGCGTCTTGAAGACTGGATAACATCTCATTTTGAAAAAAACAACCTTCTTAATGTTAGTATTCAGCTTGAATATATTAACAGCGGATCGTCAAAATATCTTTATGAGATACTGAAAAGGCTGACGATGTACGGACATTCCGGTAAATCTGTCAATATAAAATGGCTTTATGAGGAAGATGATGAAGCCATGCTTGAACTTGGTGAACATTACCGCGATACTGCCGGCATCCCTTTGAAACTTGATATGATTTTATAATAAAAAAGAGAGGCAAAACCTCTCTTTTTTATTATCGTTGAATATTATTTCAGCAATGGAATTAAATCAACAACCCTGCAGGAATAGCCCCACTCGTTGTCGTACCATGCTAATACTTTAATCATTTTTCCGTTAACCATTGTACTTTGAGCATCAAAAACAGATGAAGAAGTATTGTGGATAACGTCAACAGAAACAATCGGATCTTCGGTATATTCAAGAATTCCTTTCATAGGGCCTTCTGCAGCTTTTTTCATTGCGGCATTGATTTCCTCCTTGGTAGCTTCTTTTTTGAGAACAACAACCAGGTCAACAAGTGAACCTGTTGGGGTAGGTACCCTTACTGAAATACCATCAAGCTTACCTTTAAGTTCAGGAATTACTTTTCCAACAGCTTTTGCGGCACCGGTCGTGGTAGGAATCTGTGATAAGGCAGCTGAACGGGCACGTCTCAAATCTGAATGAGGAAGGTCAAGGATTCTCTGATCGTTTGTATATGAGTGAATTGTAGTCATATAACCAATTTCAATGCCGAAATTGTCATTAAGTACCTTTGCAACAGGAGCCAGACAGTTGGTTGTGCATGATGCATTTGAAACGCATGTATGTTCTGGTTTAAGATCGCCGTCATTAACACCAAGAACGATCATTGCATCGATTGTATCTTTGGCAGGAACTGTAAGGATGACTTTTTTTGCGCCATTTTTAAGGTGATCGCCATAACCGCCTTTTGGGCTTTCTTTTGATGTAAAGATTCCTGTTGATTCAATAACTACATCTGGTTTTTCTTTCCATGGAATGTTGGCAGGGTTCTTTTCTGAAGTTACTCTTACCTTAACTCCGTTGACAATGATATTTTCATTATCATGGGTCACACCGGCAAATCTTCCCTGGGTGGAGTCGTATTTCAACAGGTGAGCAAGGGTTTTGGTGTCTGTCAGGTCGTTGATACCTATAATCTCGATCCCTGGTTTCTCAAGAGCAATTTTAAAAACGTTTCGGCCTATTCTGCCGAAACCATTAATAGCTACTTTAATCTTTGACATATCTGCAAAATTAATTAGTTAATAAATTTGACCCACAAAATTAGTATTTTCCCTTTAAAAGCAAAGAATTAAAACATTTCAATTTTCCCTTTTTCTTCTGAGAATATTTGAAAGCTTATTCGCGTCACGATCGAGCGGATTGATTATCACTCCGAACCTGTAACTGACAAAGAGGGAGAAGAAGATTGCTTTATTATCAGTGCTGGCCATGATCGGGAGCTTTTTGGGGAATACGTTGATCTGTGCTCCAACTTCAATTGCATGAATAATTTTGTCCTGCTTGCTGTATTCAAAATTAAAGCCGGTTTTAGCATAAGCTCCGGGCATTACTTTTGTTTCATCAAGTCCTTTGGTGATCGAGGCTCTGCTGTATATGTCCTGGGGAATAGCAATTGAGGAAGCATTGAATTTTTCTTCCTTTATTATGGGAGGTTCATTTACCGAAACAAAATACAATACCTTATAATATATAGGCTTGTATATTGCAAGCACAGGCCCTCCGGAATAAAAATATCTGATGGCAACACCTCCGAGATCAGCTTTCTTGAATAATTCATGCTGATGTCCGATACCTGCCCTGAGATAGAAAGTTGAGTTGAGCTTGCCAAAAACGAAAGATCCTCCCTGGTAATAAGGATTGGAAAGCTTATATTCTTTTGGATGTTTTAATGTGGCGGCTTCAATTTCGAAGAGCCTTTTATTCAGAAAATCAATTCTTTTTGCTCCCCTGTAACTAACTCCAATACCATCTGTATTAAGCAAAACAGCAAAAGATTTTTCATTCCGGAAGAATACCTTCTGCTCTTCAATTAATTCACCCTGGGCGTATGTTGAAACCACACCAAATGAGATAATAACCGCTATTATAAGCAGCTTTTTCATTTCATTATGCTAACTTATAAAATTGGAAAAACAGGAAGAACAACCCTAATATCAGACATTCTTATCTGTCTGTTCAGTATTGGCTTTAGAGTAGGCCGGGCAATCTTTTTTACTACAGGATGAAACAACGAAAACTGTTACAAATGCTACAACAAGTAAGAAAGCAGATCTTTTCATATATGGTATTAAGTTATTAATATGTACAAAAATAAACTATTCTTTCAAAAAACAAACTTCATGCCAAAAATAATATTCAATAATTATTCCGTTTATCTGATATATCAGTTTAATTATCAAAGATTATATAAACAACGCACAACTATAATGAATTGTTTGAAGTTTAACATTTTTATGTTCGGGTTGTTAGTTACTAAATGATAAAATCATACAAGGATGGACAAGAGAAGAAGCATATTATTAATTTTTTTAATTTATTTTGCCATTATGAGTCAAGAATCTTTCTCGCAGGAAAAACTTCCATACTTTGATCTCTCCAAAGAGGAATCAGTGGTTATAAATAATAAGGGAACCGAGTATCCGGGAACCGGAAAGTACAACAAACATAAAGAAAAAGGTACTTATCTGTGTCAAAAATGCGGCGCTGCACTTTATAATTCATCAGGTAAATTTGAATCAGATTGTGGCTGGCCAAGCTTCGATGATGAAATCAAGGGCGCTGTTACAAGGCTGCCCGATCCCGATGGTATGAGAACAGAAATTCAATGTACCAGCTGCGGAGCTCATCTGGGACATGTTTTCATTGGAGAAAGGCTTACATCAAAAAATGTACGGCATTGTGTGAATTCAGTATCACTCGACTTTGTGCCCGCCGAAGTCGATGCCGGCAGGTATGGCAGTGCAATTTTTGCAGGTGGATGTTTCTGGGGAGTGGAATATTTTCTCCAGAAAGCTCCCGGAGTGATATCTGTAACTTCGGGTTATACGGGGGGTGTGGTAAAGAATCCAACTTATAAAGAAGTTTGTACAGGGAATACAGGTCATGCCGAAGCAGTAAAAATCATATATGATCCTCAGAAAACTTCATATGAAACACTTCTGAAGCTTTTTCTCGAGATTCATGATCCAACCCAGGTTGGAGGTCAGGGACCTGATATCGGTGACCAGTACAGATCTGAGATATTTTATTTGAATGATGAACAGAAAAATGTCGCATCAAAATATCTTAATATCCTGAAAACCAAAGGAATGAAGGTGTCAACCGCTTTGACTAAAGCTTCCGAATTCTATACTGCCGAAGCTTATCATCAGGATTATTATTTCAATAATGGCAAATTGCCGTACTGCCATGCCTATACGAAAAGATTCTGATTGCTAAGACCGTCCCGCCTGGCGGAAAGCTAGAAACATTTCTGAAAGTATGATTAGATGCACTCCTTCCCCGTGGGGGAAGGCTGGGAAGGGGGACTTAGTTGGAACCTTTGAGGTTGAATTGTATATTTTGCTATTCGAAAAGTTAATCATAAACAGAAAAAATATCTCTTCTATAACCGGAGAGTCAGACAAACAATTAACTTTAAAAAACTTTAATTGAATCTTTCCGGTCAGTATGAATTCAAAAAACAACCGACGCCATCCTTTTTCCCGCAAAAAGGTCTGGCATATTATTGCAGGTTTCATCATTGCCTTAATTGTGCTGAGATCAGGAAAAGCAGTTGTGTC
>JBBQJD010000172.1:0-5269 GCA_038325595.1 Bacteroidales bacterium
GTAGTTGGAAAATCAGGATGATTAGGACTATCCGGATAATGACCTGACTCAAGGCACAAACCTGTGCGGTGGTTGAACTGTCTGCCGCCATGACCTATTTGTGTTCCGTCAAGGAAATTTCCTGTATACAGCTGCATGCCAGGCTGGTCGGTTATTACTTCCAGAACACGTCCTGTAGAAGGCTCATATACTGAAACGTCCACATCTTCCTTATTGTCAAGTACATAATTATGATCATAGCCACGTCCGAGAACAAGCTGTTCGTAATCCTCATTGATCCTTTCTCCGATTGTGTGCGACGTGGTAAAATCAAACGGCGTTCCTTCTACAGGACGAATTTCGCCGAGGGGAATCATTACGGAATCAACAGGAGTAAATGCTGAAGCCTTGATCACCAGTTCATGATCAAGAATTTCACCATTACCGGCTCCTTTAAGATTAAAATAGGCATGGTTGGTAATATTCACAACACTTTTCTTATCTGTTGTGCATTTATAATCCATTATAATCTCGTTGTTATCTGTCCAGGTATATACAACCTCGGCAGTCATTGTACCGGGGAAGCCTTCTTCCATGTCGGGACTGACATAAGTAAATCTTACTGAGGGATTTTCACTGTTTTTAATTACTTCCGTATTCCATACAACACTGTGCCATCCTGCCGGCCCTCCATGAAGTGTATTCGGACCATTATTCAAAGGAAGGGTATATTCGACTCCGTCGAGAGTGAATTTTCCTTTTGCAATCCTGTTGGCATATCTGCCTACTGTTGATCCGAAAGACATATCGCCTTTAACGGTTTCCTCCAGAGTGTCAAACCCAAAAGTGATATTATCTTTTTTACCGTTTCTGTCCGGAACTTCAATCCAGTTTATCTTGGCACCGAAACTGGTAAGCCTGATAACATTTCCAGCCTTGTTTGTCAGAGTTAAAAGATATACCTCTTTTCCCTCATGTGTGCCGAATACCTCTTTTTTGACCATCTCCTTGTTTTTTGTTGATTGATTGCAGGTTGCAAATAATGCTGCAGTCAGAATTAATGATAATAATAGAACACGTTTCATTTTGGTTGGTTTAGTTTTTGCAAAATTAACAAATAATGACTGATCTTCGTTCTTTTATTTAGCCCACCTCTCCCCAAACCCCTCTCCCGGAGTGAGAGGGGCTTTAAATTCGTTATAATAGCAAATTGGCTATGATTGACGTATGGCCCGGAGTTAGATGGGGATGAGCTTTATATCTGATGTCATTTACCCTCAAGAAGTTGATCGGCAGCCAGCACCAGGAACATGAAGTTCGTTGCACCGCCTCCCATTACATATTCCTGTTGCTGCCACAGGTAAGGCCAGTCGAGAAGCTCAGGAAAATCAGGTCTTATGAGAGCCGTTCCTGATGCGACACCACCGGGAATATACGATTCATCTGCCCTGTTTACACCATAGGCAATTGTTGCAGACCGTACACCAACCCCCGATGCAAAGGAAGAGGTATTTTCTCCGGGGTGAACACCTAAAATAAAATTCAGTGCGTTAAATATAGGTGCAGCTGAAAAAATTTCGGGAAAAGCTTTATGCAGATAGTACTGACGAACTCCAAAACTTTGGATATCCCAGCCTGCACCCCATATTCTCGGACGATAAGGTACTCCGAATGGTGTCTCTTCCGACTGACTGACAATAGTATCTGAAATGCTCTTTACTGCTTCTGTTATGGATGAAGTAAAACCCGCATCATTTACGGCAGGAAGAGATCGTGCGACCAGCCATCCAATTCCTTCAATGCTTTTCAGAAGGGCTTCTTTATTATTTAATAAATAATTTTTATACTTCTCATCACCAGTTGTAAGAAGGAGTTCTGATGCTGCGTGGAGCTTAGCACCGGCAGCTCTTCCATTTAACTTATAATCTGATGAATATAAAGTCTCTGCAATTCTAAGACATTTATTGCTGAGGCCCGGATTGAACTCTTTCAATACTCTTGCACAGGCAGCCAGGTGAGCAGCCGTGGATAATTCCCGCGGAGGATTATTTTCTGTGAAAACCCAGCGGTCATCAAAAGGAGATGAGTGTATTCCGGTCCTCTGACCTGTTTTCATCCTGCCGTCGTAAATAAGTCCGTCGGTCATGGTTGAGCCGTCGCCAAGTAATACATATTGTCTCTTTTCTGCTTCTATGATACCTCTGTAAAGGCGTCCAAGATTTTCATATCCTGCAACAACCGTGAGTGCACCATGCTCTATCTGCTGAAGAATATCGGATTTCCCGTCCGGCTGATGTATTTCAACAATATTGGTATTCTGGTCAACAGTTGTTTCATCAAGGTCAATACCAAATTCTTCATATGCCATGGAAAGGATGTAAGCTTCCCCGGCCTGAGACTCCACTCTGAGGTCATAATCACCTGCATCATGCCAGCCGCCTGTGTTCAGTCCGGGAACATGATCTCCGGGTTTGAACCTGGTAAGTGTGGATTCTCCCTGCAGATAGCCGTCAAAATGGTTATGATTTACCGGTGCCATGAGAGCATCATCCATATGGCACAATCCATGCCATACACGATACTTTTCATTTATCCTCATGTGGCACATCTGAACAGGAAGAAAAAATTCGAGGGTAGGCTGCCAGACATCCCTTTTAAAAACATCGGCTGCAATCCGGAATGGCTGTGATTTCTGTTTACCGTATTTTACGAAATACAATCCTTCCTCTTGTACTGACGAGAAATCGTACTTATGATAATTGTATCGGAGGAAAGTACCCCACTCCACTGATTCATCTCCTCCCACCTCAATATTTTCACCGTCTTCAGCAATCCTGATAAGCTGCGGCCTTTCTTTTACTTTATCATTTTTATCGAGTTCGATGATTGCTACTTTCTCCTGTTCCGGACGATAACCTATCTGTGAAACATGCACCACAGGAGGACTTACCCAGTCTTGAATGCTGTTTGGGGTTATCCTCCATTCAATGGCTTTTTCTACAGCTCCTGCAGCTATAAGTGACCTTACCACAAACCATCCGTTGTTATGAACATACCTGCCATCGAGCAACTGAAGATCGCCGGTACCTGACTCTATTGCCATACGGAACAAATCATCATCGGGACACACTACAAGCTTCCTTCCTGTGGCCAATGGCATATTAGAGACAATTTCACCTTTTTTATCTTTCATTGCCGGTCCGTTAGCCTGCCTTGGAAAAATTCCGGATTTATTGTCCATCATCCATGTCTTTCCAAACAACCAGCCAGGGAATAACTCCATATTAAATCCCACTTTGCCTGTAAACTCCTCAGGAACAGGATTATCGAGGTTAACAGTAACAACAATAGTTTCACCTTCAGCTTTGACATTAACAGTGTAGTTTAAAATAAGATCAGGGTATTCTATCGGATTAAATCCTTTCCGGTTAATTGCTGAATCGGGATAAGCCATTCTTACTGTAATGGAATTGGATTCTGCATCAACTTTCCGCTCAAGCTGCTTAGGTATCGGCTGCCACTGCCCCGGAGTTTCATCAAGCCTGATGTCGCCATTGGTTGCAAGGCGCCTGCCATGCATGATGACCGCAACTCCTCCCTGGTGTCCTTCCGGATATATATCCTGGAATGCCATTACATTTACTCCTCCTCTTTCGAAATATTCCTGTTTATTCAGAACAAAAGATGTTTCTTCTGAACAACTACCGAGAGCAAGAAGCAATGCAAAGGAAATTATTAAAGCTTTTTTCAAAAGTTTCATGATCCTGGATTTTAATGTACCAATTTGTATGTCATATAATCAGGTGAATATTTTTCGGAAGTTTACTCAACAATCCATTCATAAATGCCGGCAGAGAAATTGCGGTTAAGCTTAACCTTTAGTTTAATTGAAGATGCCATTACCGGATCGAATGCAAGTGTATCCCATGCATTTTTTGTTACTTTGTACGGATTGCGTCCACGCACAGGCGTCCATACATTATCCTTCAGGTATAAAACTTCCCATTCATCAGGTATCCGGCATCCTCCATCAGGCACGTTGTCAACCCAGTAGATCCTTGTTTTTGACAACCTTTCAGGTTTTTTAAGGTCATATTGAACAAATTCCCATCTGTTTTTATAAGGAATCCAATTATAATTCTCTATTGAATTGTCATTGGAATTGAGTGGTTCGATCTGATCATTAACTGCCGGCAGAGCTTTTGTTATCCTGCTGGCTCTTACATTGCTTCTGAAGGCAATTGTGGGTGCAGGAAGTGGCTGGGTGGTGTTTGGAGATATTGGAAGCCACACTTTCATTCTGCCGGGACCACGGTTATTCCAAAAGGCATATGGTATCATAACTACCGGTTCCCCTTTCAAAACATTTATCTTTCTGCCGAGTGTCCTTCCAGTCGGGTATCCGGTAGTTTTCAGTACCTGGATTCCACCCATAAGTGAAGGATCTGAAACAGCAGTAAAATCTGCATCCAGAGGTATAAGCAAACTGAATAATTTATCACTGTTGTCAGGCCATTCAGCACAATATATCAAAGGTCCTTTCTGAACCGCCATTCGTCCTGTGTCTTCCTTTATGCTTTCATCAGCAATTACTTTGCGTACAGGCATGGGAAAATCCATTTCAACCTTATCACCTGTCTTCCAGTTCCTTTCAATAACTGCATATCCATTAATCAGATTGCCAGTACCGTAACTTTCACCATTCACCCAGATTCGTACCGTATCGCTATTCTTATCCGCAAACTTGTAAAGATCACCGGGTAAAGCTTCGTTCAGTGCCCAACCGGGGACACGCACATTCAAGCTGAAATCAAGAGGTTCCACGGGATTAACTGTTATTTCCACCTTGCCGTACCAGGGGAAATTTGCCTTTTGTATTAAATTGACTTTTTTATCCCCGATATTGATATCCGCTTTGTCGGAAATAAAAAGATTGACATAAAGGCTATTTTCTTTAACAGCATAAATATATCCGGGTATTGCAGGCAGGAACCTGGCAATGTTTGAAGGGCAGCAGGCACAACCGAACCATTTGCTCCTTTCATGCTGTCCATTTGACTCGAGCGGATTGGGATAAAAAAACCTGTCACCTGAAAGCGATACTCCCGAAAGCATAGAATTATAGAGTGTTTTTTCAAGGATATCGATGTATTTCGATTCTCCATGCAAAAGGAAAAGACGATGATTTGTAAAAATATTGCCAATCGATGCGCACGTCTCACAATAAGCAGTCATATTCGGCAGAACGTATGGTTCTGCAAATCCCTCATTACCGCCAGTTGCACCAATT
>JBBQJD010000173.1:0-5130 GCA_038325595.1 Bacteroidales bacterium
AATTGCAGACCGATTCTTTCTCGGCCCATATAATTACTTTTGGCAACTTTCATCACTTTTATGGCGTTTATCTTATAAAAATAAGAAATATATGCCAAAGAATAACTGTTTACATAAAGTTTTAAAAAGGTGAGGAGTATCTCTATAAATGTTCATCTGGTATTATTTATTTATGGTAGATGACAAAGTTGTAAACGGTAAATAACAATGCAAGTATTCGGCAATTAAGAATGCAGGTCAAGTACAACTTTTTAAGGGGTCGGATTTATTATAGTATTCCCAGGCTTAATGACCAAGCGACTGATTGGCTGACACGAACTGCTAATGCCAAGGGTCATTCCACTACATTAAAAATACCAGCACTGGAATGGGAACTGGAGAAAGAGCATCTGATCCATTTAAAACAGCAATTTGCCATTGCCAAAGTTCATCCAGGATACAATGTTACAAAAGATAATGTTATCCATTTTAAAGGCTGTTCCTACTCGGTTCCTGATGGTACATTCCAGAAGCAAAAAACAGAAGTATTTATCCAGCAAAAAGATGATTGCCTGATCATCTCTAATATTAGCCATGAAGAAATTGCCAGGCATGAGATATCTCTGCTCAAAGGCCAGCAAGTTCGAAACAACAACCATAAACGCAATCATAGCAAAAAGGTAAAGGAGCAATACTGGATCGGTTGCTATTTAAATGCGAAGTAGTAAAACTCCAATTGTAACTTTTGCACAATCCAGAATAATTAAGTTATAGTTTGAATAAAAATTTTCGCCTATTTCAATGTTATAGCAGTAAAATAGCGCTTAAAAATCAATTATTTGCCCCAACCTCACGGGAGTAATTGATTTTGGCTGCGCCGAGCTTGCCAGCAGAGATGGACCCGGTTCTTCGCACCCTTTAGGGTCAGGGGCAGACGAAGAACCGGAGCGAAGCGTAGCTCGACGAAGTCAAAATCAATAAAAGCATATTATTCATTCCAGACACTCATTATAGTTAATTCGAAATCCTCCATTTTACTTTTTTTAAATAAAGGCAGGCTACAGATTATAAAAATTGTTCTGTTAAAATAAAAACAAAAGCCAATCATGCTTGTTTATTCAGAGTGAGGTAAAAAGGTACAGAGGGGAGGAAATCCATGAAAATTTTTATCATTTCCCCCGGAAAAGCTAAATTTGAACTTACCAGGGCAATATTTTTCAAAGGTCTTTTATGTCTGATTCTCCTATTCTCACGGGTAAATGCTGTTTCCGCGCAGGGTTTGGAGGCCTTTAATCAGATTAATTCTCTGGAAACAGTCAATTCTTTCTATGCACAATGGTGCTGCGCTAATGGAGGATATCTATATGGCACCGGTCTGAAAGATCATACGGTCGTACTAAGGAAAACTGAAACCGGGCAAACCGTTCAAACAAGAGGCAGTGTTGCTGTTCTTGATCCCTCCTTTAAAATTGAGGATAAAATATTTTCAACTACAACTCCTGGTTTGATTTTCATTCCTGTTATGAAATCAGGTGTTTTCTTCCTTTTAAAGAGTAGGGATGGCGGAGCAACTTTTACTAATGTACATACTTTTGGTGAAGGGAACGGACCGGAGGGTACTAATACACCAAATGTCAGATTATTAAGAGGAATACTGGAGCTGACAACTGAGATTCCTGATGGTGGAGGTGTCGGGACACTATATATAGGTGAATATAATGTCTGTCATCCAAGAAGCATCGGATCAACAAACGACAGGGTAAGGATTATGAAATCTGTTGACAATGGAGATACCTGGACTAAAGTTGTTGAATGGAATACCAATGGAATTAACCAGGTAGGACATGTTCATGCAATGAAACAGGACCCATATACCGGTGAAATTTATATTTGCACGGGTGATGGCAATAGTAAAGCAGGAATTATAAAATGGGATGGATCTTCTGAATGGGCTGATAATAAAAGATTGTCGGAAATAGGACTAATGAGAGGCTTCAAGGTATTTACGGGAACTCAAAGATACCGTGTTTGCGATGTTCTTTTTGATGAAAATTATTTCTATACGTTTACAGATACACAAACTCCGAATAATCCTACCGGCTCGGAAAGTGGAATATGGAGAGGCAGAAAGGATTTTTCTTCATATACAAGGATGGATAATCAGATTTATGAGTATGACCCTATGCACATTGGCTGGTTTGGAGAAAAAATCGGAAATACATTTATTTTTACAACTTCAAGGGAATATGTCAATCCTGCTAATGCCTGGAAGGAATTGAATACCCGGGTTTATATCAGCACCGACGGACAGAACTGGCATGCATCAGGTCTTCTCAACTGGAGAGACAGTGATAATCCCGCCACATCAAGATATATTGACAATGTATTTACTTATAATAATAAGCTTTATATAGACTGTGTCGGAGGAGCGGGACATAACTCAACTATTCAGTGCGAATTAAATAGAAAATGGAAAACCTATGAAGATCCGGTAATCCTCCATCCTGTGTACTTTGTGGGAACATGGAATGCACCCGGGAATGATGCTAATCAGGGAATAACACCTGATGCTCCAAAGAAAACGTTGAGCAACATACTGACCTCCAGCCACATAAGCGCAGGAGCCAGAGTAAAAGTTGCCGAAGGTAGTTTTTACGAAACTGAAATTAATCCCGACTGGTCAGCTGCTTTACTGCAGGGGCGCGGAAGTGTTGTAATTGAAGGCCAGGGTATGAATAAAACCAATATTATAAGGTCATCAGGCAGCGGGACCACTCATGGTATTCAGATTGAGACATCAAGAACATTAACAAATTCCAGGACACCTTTCATACTTAAGGATCTTGAGATTTATCTGACTGTGGATGGTGGCGGGAATCACTCCAACTATGTTTTATCAAATGTAAATTCATATATCAAAACTATCAGCTGCAGAATTGGCAATAGTGCAAATGATGATTCCCCGTTAATTAAATTAAGCAATGAAGGATCAAAATATGTTTCTGAAAACTCTTTCCATCTCGCTAATTCAGGATCCAGTATTTATAAAAATATTGTACGTTCCGGTGCACCAGGTACAATCTGCCATTTAAAGAATTGTATAATATTGAATGGGTATAATGCATTTGTCAATGATTACCCCGGGTTTGATTTCAGTCTAAAGAATTGTAACCTTTACTCAATTGAATATGCCGGAGTATTGTTCGAATCAACCTCAGGGATTCTCCCGGTAATTAAGAATTGTATTTTCTCTTGTGGAGAAGCTCCCATTATCAGTCATTCTGCTACAACACAAACAGGGATAGATTACAATCTCTATAACAAGGCAATGAGGAATGTAAGTGATGGTGGTCATAGTCTAATTATTGGTACCGATCCTTTGTTCGTTGACGCGAATAATGGAGATTTTAATTTAAGATCAGGTTCACCATGTTCAGGAACGGGTGTTTATCTGTCTGACGTATTATATGACTTTGTCAGCAGAGCAAGAGAAAATCCACCCGGCATTGGTGCTTATGAAAGTACATTCCCTTATGAATCAGGTCAAAATCCTGCACTTGGCATTTCGCCGCAGAGTATTTCCTTAGCCTCAACAGCAGATGCAACCGGAGAATTCAAAATCACTTCAAACACTGACTGGAATATATCATATAATGAAACCTGGCTTGATGTTTCTTCATTATCAGGAAATGGCAATGAAACTATTACGGTATCAACAATTTACTCTAATAATACAATTTCCTCCAGGAGTTCCACCATAACTATTTCGTCAAATGGAGTCAGTCCGGTATATGTTACAGTGACTCAGTCGGGACAAAGTCCTGCCCTGTCGGTTTCTCCAACAAGTATTTTAACTGATTCAATATCAGGAGCAACAGGAAGTTTTACAGTTACATCAAATACGGATTGGATAGTATCATATACTTCTGATTGGTTCACAATATCTCCCTCTTCGGGAACGGGGAACAGTACAATATCCATAGCCACAACTACCTCCAATACTCTGACCAGGGCCAGAATTGCGAATCTGATTTTTTCGGCAAATGGTGTGAGATCGGTTACAGTTACCTTAACGCAGTCAGGTCAGAATCCTGTACTTATTGTGTCAGAACAGGATATTACAATTTCATCAATTTCAGGGGCAACCGGAGAATTAAATATCAAATCAAACACAGGATGGAATGTATCATATGATGCAACCTGGTTAAATATTTCTTCAATATCAGGAACCGGAAATGAAACAATTGTAGTAACAGCAACAAGTGAAAATAAATCTGAAGATAACAGAAGTTCCGGTATTACTTTTTCAGCGCCCGGTGTCAGCCCGGTTATAGCTAAAATAACCCAGTCAGGAGAAATTTCTACAGGCAATCCGGAGATCAGAAAACTGGAAGTAAATATTTATCCTAATCCTGTATCCGGTTTGCTTAAAATCGAATATAATGATGATAAATATAAATCGATCTATATACTTAATTCACAAGGCAAAGTATTGACAAAAGAAAAAGTCATAAGTCCAATGCAGCTTATTGACTTTTCAAAATATGAACATGGGCTCTATATACTTGAATTTGACAATCCCGGAGGCGAATCCTTAAGAGTCAAAGTTGTAAACTATTAACCTGCAGAATTTTACTTAATGATTTTTCTGTACTTCATATAATATTAAAAACAATGTCCAGGTTAGTAAGTTCTTTGAGGAAATACGCAGTATTACTGATGGTAATGACTATTTGTCCTGAAGTTTATTGCAATTCCCGCATTAATAATTTTCCTGTTCCGGCCCCTGATCATAACGAGCCCGGATATGCCAGTTTATTTTATCAGGCAAGCGGACCTGACTGGTCCGTTGAAACAGCAAATATGATCATAAATACCAGGTCAACACATATGAACTGGGATTACACAGTCGGATTATTGCTCGAAGGAGTCCTGCGTGTTTACAAACGTACCCATGACCAACGCTATCTGAATTTCATAAATGAATGGGCGCAATATCATATTGCTGCAGACGGAACTATTAATGCAGCTGCAACCAGCCTTGACAATATTATGCCCGGATTCACAATACTGCATTTATACCGGGAAACAGGAATAGAAAGATTCAGATTAGCTGCAGAGAAATTACGAGACAGGTTTGACACTTATCCC
>JBBQJD010000174.1:0-4974 GCA_038325595.1 Bacteroidales bacterium
AGGCATATGGTCCTGAACAAATATCTGATCACTGCATTTCACCTGTACCCTGGCCCCAATGCCTCCTTTATTCATTCCTGTACCTTCAAATTTTATCTTTAAATAGTGGTTTGAATTAATTTTATCAGAATTATTCCGGTACACGAAAGCATGGTTATCTATATTGTTCACAACGATATCCATATCGCCGTCATTATCCAGATCAACGTAAATAGCTCCGTTGGACAAAGCCGGGATCTCATCACCCCATGTATCAGTTACGTTTGAAAATGTCAGATCGCCATTATTTTTAAAAATATAATTCTTTAGTATAGTGGCTGGTATTTTCTCAATAAAGCTCATCCTGGGCATTGTTGCCTCTCCGCTTTGTTTTTTGATTATCTGTTCAACGGCAGTATTGATCACATCCATATGAGTACTGTTCCTTCCGTAACCGTTGCTTATATAAAGATCCTTGTTCCCGTCATTATCAAGATCGCAAAGCAGAGGTGACCAGCTCCAGTTGGTGCTGGAAATTCCTGCGTACTGGCCAATCTCCGTGAAGTATTTACCCCTGTTATTCAGCTGAAGCATATTCCTGGTGGTCTGTCTGTAAAAGCCGGTGCTTTTCAGGGGATTGAATCTGTCGTAATTATCAGGACCTGCAACCAGCTTTTTACCATAATTATCCTCTGGATCCATGTCAAGTGTCAGCAGATCGATGTAACCATCATTATTTATATCAGCGGCATCGGTTCCCATTGAGGAAAGCGGAATATGTCCAAAATATTTTTCCAGTTCCTCGGAAAAAGATCCGTCGTGCTTATTTATATAAAGGTAGTCCTGTTCAAAATAGTCATTGCATACATAAATATCAGGCCAGTTATCATTGTTGAAATCTGCTACTGCAGCACCTAATCCAAAATTCAGGATATTGGTTACTATTCCTGCTTCCTTTGTTATATCTATGAACTTTGTTCCTGTATTCAGAAACAATTTGTTCTCAAACCGGGCATCATTTTTCTTTTTGAGTTCGACATCAGGTTTTGCAAATTCATCAAGTGAATGATTGATCACAAAAAGATCGAGATCGTTATCCTTATCATAATCAAAAAATATGCTGTGAGTTGAATATGATGGATCATCAATCCCGTATTTGGCGGCACTTTCAGTGAAAGTAAGGTTACCATTATTTATATACAACAGATTTTTCCTGAAATCCGGCCTGCCGTCAGTAGAGGAGCATACATAGATATCGAGGAAGCCATCACCGTTGATGTCGGCCATGGTTACTCCTGTGTTCCATGTTCCGGCACCTTTGAATCCTGCTTTTTCAGTTATATCCTCAAACCGGAAGTTGCCTTTGTTTATATACAACTTGCTTTTTGTAAGATTTCCTGCAAAATACAGATCAGGCAACCCATCATTATTGAGATCACCTGCGGCCACGCCTGCTCCATTATATAAATATCCATACTCAAGGACATTAAATGTCTCACTTTCCTGTACCCAGTTCTTAAAATCTATACCTGTCCGTTTATGCGATAAGGAAGTGAAGAGTTTATTTTTGTTGTCCTTGCAGGCCCCTGAGAATATCAAACTAATAAATATAATATAGATATATATACCCCGCCTCATTCTGCATTTTTCCAATAAAAGCACCTTTTTAAAAATGGTTTTCTTAAATTTCTGTTAAAGGCAAATATATTTATAACTTTTATTAAAATCTAATTTCAGGAATACTTTGTAATAAGAACATTATCAGGTATGTAGCTGCAGATTATTGTCCGGATATATTGAATTAACATATTGAACTCTTTAGATACTTTAAAATTTCTTAACAAATGCCGGTCCTGGATGCAAAGCCCACCTCTCCCAGGTTACCCCCACCTCCTACCCTGGGGGAGAGCCTGTCCCGAGCATCGGGAGGGACAGGGGGAGAGGCCTGACAAAACCAACCGAAGGGTTATTACACTATTCAACTTCCCTGAAATCAATTTTGGCAGGCTTTTTTTTAAATCCGCCGGTTTTGATTGCCAGGAAGATTATCCCTGCAATCAGCCATATGCCTCCTATGATTTTTGCCGGAAGGGGCAGGCTGATCCAGATGATCAGGCATACAAGAAAACCAAGGAACGGGATCACGGCATCTGCGAAGATCTTTCTTTTCTCTCTGTCCGGACGCAGGAAATAGAATTGCCTGATTGCGGCAAGATTCACTCCCATAAAACCAAGGAAGGCCCCGAAATTTAATAACTCTGCTGCTCCCTGATAGCTGATCAACAGAGAGATGGCAAGAGTTAATACAGCTATGAAAATGACATTATAACTGGGTGTTGAGGTTTTTGAATCAAGATGTGAAAAGAGTTTTTTTGGAAGAACTCCATCCCTTCCCATTGCATAAAGCAGCCTGGCTGCCCCTGCCTGTCCTGCAAGTCCGCTTCCAAGACAGGCCACAAACAGTATCGCTGCAATAGCATTGAAGAGCAGGTTTCCTCCAACCATGGCTGAGACATCATAAAAAGCTGTTTCAGCATTAGGGAAAGTATTATAGTCAGGCCATACCTGCTGGGCAAGGTATATCTGTAAGCCGCTGAACAGTCCGGTAAACAGGCACACCAGGACCGGAGCAAGCAGCATATTCCTCCGGGGATTTTTAACTTCTTCGGAAAGGGTTGTGACACCATCGAAACCGATATAGGTCAGCGCAGCAAATGAAGTTGCGGTCATTATAGCTGCAAAATTGAAGGTTTCAGGATTATAAAATGGCTTGTATGAAAGAAGGCCGCTCCAGCCCTGCGCATGGAAAATATATTTTATTGCCAGAACTATAAAAATTCCTATAACCACGATCATTATGAATAACAAAATTTCATTCGAACGGGCTGTGGAGCGGATTCCTCTCAGGTTAAGCAATGTAATAATGGTTATAAAAAGTACCACCCATATAATAAATGGTATGGATGGTATCAGCCTGCTCAATGTAAGTGAACCGTATACAGTATTGATAACAGGAATAATGAGGTAATCGAGAAACATTACCCATCCTGCCATAAAGCCCAGATGAATATTCAAACCTTTACCCACATAAGTGTAAGCCGATCCGGCTGAAGGAAACAGTGAAGCCATTCTTCCGTAGCTTATTGCAGTCAGCATCATCCCGACCATGGCAATCAACAGGGTGGTGACCATGTGTCCCCGTGATTCTATTGAGGCAATTCCGAATAATCCTATTGCTGCAATGGGCTGAATGAGTACGATACCATAGAAAATAAGATCCCATAAACCAAGGACACGTTTAAGGTGAGGTATTGACGGTGAATTAGTTGAATCTTTGTTCATATATGGATTCTGGTGCTTAATGCCTGGTGCTGGGTGCTGGGTGCTTGGTGCCTGTTTTCAAGGTAAAGGATGGAAAAAAAGTCGATTATTCAAAAACAAGCTTCCCGAAAAACTTTGGCGCATGGAAATTAGGCTTCTCAAGCTCTACGACAGACCATGTTATGTAATGAGGATTTGAAGAATTTTCTGCGATCTTGTAGAAGTTGGCTCTCCATTCAACACCTTTTTCCGGACGTGTTATGCTTGCATATTTTTCAAGCACGGCAAACGGAATTTTGTATTCAATTGTCCAAGTGACAGGCTCACTCATTTCAGGATCAATTACTTTCGGAAGCGAGGTGACAATCTCAACTTTTTTGATATCCTCAATCTCAAGTTGCCTGGAATCCCTGCGTGGAATCAGATTGTAGAATAATAATGGTGTGCCGCCGCAGTTGGTTTCAAGATTAAAATACTTCAGAGGTATATTCTGGTCGGGAGCAAAAAAGAATTCCACAGCCGAATCCTTGTACACAGGACCGTTAATTTTGTCTGTCAGGCAGCGGACATAGCGATCCTGAACCTGGAATATTACGTAAACATTATCCTTATCATACATCAACTTTGCCTTTGCTGCCGGTCTGAATGCCGGAATTGTTCCCATATAATTGGTTATTTCCAGAACTTTAATATTTTTCCATTGTTTCTTATCCCAGTTGGCATCGATCTTCATAGGTTTTTTCAGCCTGGCAACTTTATATACAGATGCTTCAGCCGGTTCCGGATTTAACCGGAATGATGAAATGATCAGAAAAAGAATTACTGCCAGACTGATTGTCGTTGCTTTGTATTTCATAAATAATTGATAGTTAATAATATAAATTTGGAACCTGAAACCTGAAACCTTGAACCTGGAACCTTGAACCTGGAACCTTGAACCTTGAACCTGAAACCTGAAACCTGAAACCTCCGCTTATAACCGGTCAACAGCTGCCAGTCCGCGATTGCCAATTCCAATAATTCCAATTCGGACAGTATCAAGCTTTGGGGCAGCGTAGCCGCACATGTTAAAATGTTGTTTATGAGCTTTTTCTGCTGGAGGAGCCTGTTCAATACCATTAAATGATGTTATTCCGCCGGCAATCAAACCTGTTCCTGTAACCCCGATACGAATAAAATCCCTGCGATCAGTCTTCATCAAAAAATACTCTTAAGCTGGTTTATTGCAGATTCTGCAAGTTTTTCACCTGATCCGATCTCGTACAAAGTTGAGCCGGGAGTTGTTTCATATCCGGTTATATAAGGAGTGAAACCCTCCGGACCCTGGGTAAAAGATACTTTTGTCGGGAAATATGATCTTTCATCGTTGGTAAGGCCTGTAACTATGGTATTTTTACATGGTGACTTTGACTTGATGTCTATTCCGAATTCGTTGAAAATTTCGCCGGGAAGCCCTACGAAAGCAACATCTCCGATACGTATGGTCATTATTTCAACACTATCTGTAATATCCTGTACCTCACGCATTTCCAGCCAGGTCTTTGCATAGTAGGCATCCGGCATTCCATCAGCCTGAATGGGAGGCATTCCTTCTTTTTCAACTTTCTTCATAAGTTTTTTCGCCCACTCAATCTGCTCATCGGTAATATCTATCCTGCTCAGCGGAACCATTTC
>JBBQJD010000175.1:0-4917 GCA_038325595.1 Bacteroidales bacterium
CTTGATGATTCACCAAAACTGGACGATCCGGCTGAAATGGTAAAGAATCAGAAAGAGAAAGCAGAATACAGGCTTGAGGATCAAAAGAAAAACTAAGGATGGATGACAAAAAAAAAGGAGACTGAATACAGTCTCCCGTTATAAGTTCGGTAAGATCAATCTACTTTTTTTACTTTTATAGCAACAGGTCCTTTTTCTCTTTGCTCAACTTCAAATTCAACGGACTGCCCTGCTTCAAGTTCAGTGTGGGATACTTCTAAACCAGAACGGTGGATAAAGATATCTTTATCATCTTCTGTTTGCAGGAATCCGTAACCTTTAACTCTGTCATACCATTTAACAGTGCCTTTCATAGTTTTGAAACTTTGTTTTTCTACCTGTAGCTATCCCTTCTGTTTCCACCACCACCGCCGCTACCACCTCTGCGGTCGTTGTCTCCACCTCTGAAATTACTTCTTCTATCGGTTCTTTCAATAGACTCGTTAACGATAATGTTTCTACCGCTAACTTCTGCTCCATTTAATTCTTCGATAGCTTTTTTTGCTTCAGCATCATTTGGCATCTCAACGAAACCAAATCCTTTGCTTTTCCCAGAGTACTTGTCAATAATGATTTTTGCGGATGTCACTTCGCCATACTCTTCAAAGATTTCTTTTAATTCTGCTTCACTCATTTTAAAATGAAGACTTCCTACGTAAATGTTCATAATTCAGTTATTAAATATTTATAAAACAGAAACAAAGGTCATACTTATTTTTCGAAACAAAAAATAAATAGCCATAATATCTTGTATTTAGACAGCTTTTTGGGGATTGCTCACCTACGGACCGTGATAAATTAGAATGCATCGAAGATGTTATTGTATCATGATGAAAACAACAGGAAATATAATTTGTTCGTTTTTGGATTTTTTTTTTCTCCTGTTCACCCTTTCTCCTGTTCACCCTCTCTGGTCTTTCTGTTCCTTATATAAATATGTTTAACATGATTCTGACCTGAATCTCTTTCGTCAATTTCAAAATCCAGTGATTTTATCAATGGCGTAAGTTTCGGGAAGCCGAAATTCCTTGGATCAAAATCAGGATGTTTTTTCAGGATAAGGTTTCCTACGTCACCAAGATAAGCCCATCCGTTCTCATCAGCTATATCGGATATTGATGAAGCAATCAGTCTTTTTACAATCATGGCAGGAGTCTGCTGATCAGGAACTTCCGGTTTTCTTTTCTTTACAACAGGCTTTCCTTTTTTCTTCACCTCAGTGGCCTGGTCAGGCACACCTATGGCAGAGGTTATAATTTCAAGATAGATGAATTTATCGCACGCTACAATAAACGGAGGAGGTGTTTTTCTTTCTCCTATTCCGATCACTTTCATCCCTGCTTCCCTCAGCCTGGTAGCAAGTCTTGTAAAATCGCTGTCACTTGAAACAATGCAGAAACCGTCAACTTTTCCGGAATACAGTATGTCCATCGCATCGATAATCAGCGCTGAATCAGTTGAATTTTTTCCCCTTGTATATCCATACTGCTGAATAGGGGTTATCGCGTTTTCGAGAAGAACTGACTTCCATCCTGAAATGGTGGGTCTTGTCCAGTCTCCGTAAATCCTTTTAAATGTTGGAGTTCCATATTTGGCTATCTCTTCAAGCATACCCCTTACATTGCTGTAGGGTATATTGTCTGCATCAATAAGTACAGCAAGCCGCGGATCATTAGTTGTTTGCATTGGAGGCATAATAAAAATAATGCAATTTACTCATTTTAAACCGGATCGGTCATATTATAACAGGTGATTGATTAAATGGCAAAATAATTGTTCATTTAGGAGTCAAACAGTGAAAAGAATCAAATGTTTTTACTTTCCGGCTTTCATCTTTACCATAACTACTCCGTGTGGTGCTACAGTTGCAGTGAAATCATTCCTGAACCGGCCAAGATCTTTCTGTCTCCACAGATCTCTTACCCTCTGCTTTCCTGACAGGCCAAGATCACTCCATAGTGCGGTCACTTCTGATTCTTTACTACTCCTGTTAAACAAGCCCACCGCACATGATCCATCCTCGAGATGACGGATCCATACTTCTGTACTATCTACTCTCGAAACCCTGTAGCCCGGCTTGCCCATCGGATCCTGATCCACTTCTATAATTTCATCATTGGTTAGCAGGCTAAGTGTGAAATCATCCATCCTTGTAATATCGCCGCTGAATATCAATGGAGCAGCAACAAGGCTCCATAACGATACATGAGTATATTGTTCATCAGGTGTGAGTGGAGTAGGGGCGGTCTGTCCTTTCCAGTTGCTGAGATAGCCAAGCAAAAGGTAATCGGGGTCATTCCATGCGCCCGGACCTGCATAAAGATGAAGACTATCCCTGCTGTACACATCAAATCCATCCCTGAATAGAGCTGTTCCAATGCCTTCAAATGAAAGACCAAGGTCACCTGCTGTGCGCCAGCTCTGTCCGCCGACCTCTTTTCCCCATTTCCAGACCTGTCCCATTCCATACTGACAGAGGTTGAGGACAATATCCCTTTTCTGCTTCCTGATTATGTTGCTTATCAGTAGGTAAGGCTTCTGAAGGTCAGGAAGGGTGTCATTTCTGGCAATATTGCCATATGAACACCAGTCATATTTAAGGAAATCAAACCCCCATTCCACATACTTTGCAATGTCCTGTTCTTCAAAGTTATATGCTCCAAGATGTCCTGCACAAGTAAGTGGTCCCGGAGAAGTATAAATACCTGCCTTCAGTCCTTTTTCATGTATGTAGTCAGTCATTGCCAGCATATCAGGAAATCTGCCGTTGGAGTTTATCCTTCCGTTCTCATCGCGCGGAACACCCATCAGGGATGAATCCTTCGTTCCTGGTTTAACCGACCAGCAATCATCAATATTGACATACATATAACCATGGTCAATCATTCCGGAACTTACCATTGCGTCGGCTGCATCCCGCATAATCTTATCGGTGACATGATTTTCCCATACATACCAGCTGTTCCAGCCCATATGCGGAGTCAATGCCAGCTGATCACCACATACAATCCTGAATTCTCTTTCTGCAGTTCCAAGTTCGTTTTTAATCCTGAAAGTCACACGATATTCACCGGGTTGCCCGATTACACCGGTAATATGTCCGGTTGACAGGTCACATTTTAATCCCGCAGGAAGATCAATAACTTCATAGTTCATTGGTCTCTTTCCGGTTGCAGGTATTTTAAAAAGAAACGGAGAGCCCGGCCTTACACCAAATATCTTTGCTCCATTGATTCTGGGTTTCTCCGACGGTTTGGGAGTAAGTATTTCCGGACCATTACTTTTTATATCCTTGCGGGAGGAGCAGGAAATTCCTGTCAGAAGAACAAGAACCATTAGCGGATAAATAAAACTGCGTGACATTCTCATCGTTGGCTTATCAGGTTAGTTAATAATAAGATATTCAAACTGTTAACAGATCATGTTTTTTTACCTGCAATCTCCTCTATATCAAGCTTGAGGATTAAAATCCTGTCAAGGTTTTTTTCATCATAGAAAAAATCAGTCCTTTTCGAATATTGTGCCATAAGGCAGTCAAGGGCCTTGATTTTCAGATTTTTTTCTGTAATAATCGTAATTCTGCCATACCCTACCACACTGCTGAATTTCATTCCCCAGTCACATCCTTTTTCTCCCGGGGTTATTTCATGATCAGTATCCATCTGGAAACATGCATAGTTGTTCTTCTTTATCATATCCACCTTTCTTCCTTCAGATGCACAATGGAAATACAGGCAGGGATGTTCGCCTCCGGTGTATCCGAAATTCAGAGTAACTATATACGGAACATTATTGTCTGCAAGAGCAATCCTGCACACATCTGCTTTTCTGATAATTGCTTCAATCTGAGCGGTGTCTGATATGATTCTGTCATCCCTTCTCATTTATTTTCTGATTTAAGTTGTTTTATTTTTTTATAAACAGGACAGTCAGGACTGTGAGCACCTTCGAGATATCCGGTACTCATAAGAAATTCATTAACAATTTCTTCACCGGTAAATTTAAAGTACTTCCGGAATAGTTTTGTCCATTCGCTCAGGGAATCAATTGTAAGGGAATGATGATCGAGCCAGTTTTTAAAGCTGCCCCATTCCTCCCTGAGCTTAAGAATTGTTTTTGCATTCTCGACTGCAGCATTTATTTTCAGCTTGTTTCTTATGATGCCAGGATCATTCATTAAACGCTGAATATCTTCCTGACCGTAGGCAGCCACCTTTTCAATTTTATAATTATCAAATGCCTTCCTGAAGTTATGCTGCTTCTTCAGGATCAAAATCCAGTTAAGCCCTGCCTGGTTTATTTCAAACATAAGCCGCTCGAAAAAAAGATTGTCATCATCCAGAGAGAAACCATAATGATTATCGTGATATTCCTTATGCAGAGCCAGCTTTTCTCCTTCAATTGTATCAAGGTATTCACAATATGTCATAATTCATTGTTTAAATTCTTGTATGAAATGAAATTGTATGAATTTGAATATCCATGTACAATGGTTCGTTAAACTTTACCATAAATGTTTGATTATCAATAAAATAAGTCGAAAATAATTTATTTAAGTCCCTGGTATTCAGTAACTTAATAGATTAACCACAATCTAATTTAAGTTATGACTACCAGGGAACAAAAAACTTACAATCAACTGATTATCAGCATGTTGGATAATTTATCAAATATTAACCAGTGGAGAAAAGATTTCATTTTGGAAACTTTCATCCTGTTTTTATCCATCCGTGGGCACATCAACTTTTTGCAACTTGCCCGCTATGGTAAACATGAAGAACAAAGGTACAGACAACAATTTGAAAAGCCATTTGATTTCTTAAACTTTAACAAAGAGCTTACCTTACAACATGGTAGTGGCCGATATGCCATTGCCTT
>JBBQJD010000176.1:0-4892 GCA_038325595.1 Bacteroidales bacterium
TACCGGAATAATTCTGATAAAATTAATTCAAACCACTATTTAAAGATAAAATTTGAAGGTACAGGAATGAATAAAGGAGGCATTGGGGCCAGGGTACAGGTGAAATGCAGTGATCAGATATTTGTTCAGGACCATATGCCTTCGAGAGGTTATATGTCCTCAGTGAATCATGAGCTTATATTCGGCCTGGGGGCAGCGGTTGTTGCAGATGAAGTAAAAATTATCTGGCCCGACCTTCGTGAGCAGTTACTTACGGATGTGAAGGCTGATCAGACAATAGTTCTTCGCAATGAGGATGCAACAGAAGCTCCTGACAATCAAATAAATACTGAATCACATCCTCTTTTTAACAGTGTCAGTAACACGGGTATACTTGATTTCAGGCACATCGAAAATGATTATGTTGACTTCAGGAAACAGATCCTCCTTCCTCACAAATTATCAACCCAGGGACCCAATATTGCAAAGGGAGATGTAAATAGTGACGGACTGGAAGATATATTCATAGGTGGTGCAGCAGGAACACCTGGTAAATTGTATCTTCAGAAAAAGGATGGTTCGTTCGGGCTTAGCAGGCAGGAATGTTTTGAAAAGGATAAAGAATGTGAAGATATGGGAGTCAGCTTTTTTGATGCGGATGGCGATAAAGATGCCGATTTATATGTCGTCAGCGGAGGCAATGAGTTTCCTTCCGGTTCACCCGAACTTCAGGACAGGCTCTATCTGAATAACGGGCTGGGTTCCTTTTCAAAATCAAAAGATCATATGCCTGTTATGAATGCAAGTGGTTCCTGTGTCGAAACATCTGATATTGATAATGATGGCGATATTGATCTTTTTGTGGGCGGAAGGCTGGAGCCCATGTCCTACCCGTTTTCCCCGAGAAGCTATATACTGCAAAATGATGGCAGAGGGTATTTCACAGACGTTACCGAACAGTATAGCAGTCAATTATTGAATCCGGGTATGATCACTGATGCTATCTGGACAGACTTCAATGGAGACAGCAAGACTGATCTTATAGTTGTCGGTGAATGGATGGGAATACGGGCATTTAAGAATGAAGGCGGCAGACTCACAGAAATAAGTGATCAGGCAGGGCTTAAAAACAGTGAAGGCTGGTGGAACACAATAACAGCAGGAGATTTCGATAACGATGGAGATACTGACTATGTAGCCGGCAATATGGGCCTTAACTCCCAGATTAAGGTATCTGATAAAGAACCTGCAAGCATATACGCAAGGGACTTTGACAATAACGGATCGGTTGATCCGGTAATGTGTTTTTTTATTCAGGGCAAAAGCTATCCCTTTTATCCCAAAGATGACATTCAGACCCAGATGCCATTTATAAAAAAGAAATATCCTACATATGAATCATATGCAAATCAGACAATAACAGATATTTTCTCACAGGAAGAGCTTAATGGCGCCCTGTTGCTCAAAGCTGTAAAGTTTGAAAGCTGTTATATTGAAAATAAAGGGAATGATCAGTTTGACCTTACTCCACTTCCCCGTGAAGCTCAGTTTTCTCCAGTAAACAGTATTTTGCCGGGAGACTATAATAATGATGGAAATACTGATATGATCCTTGCGGGTAACTTCTTCGGATCAAGAATACAATTCGGGGAATATGATGCCGGCAAAGGCCTGCTTCTTACAGGTGATGGCAAAGGAAAATTTAAAGTCGAAACTGATGAGGTGAGCGGATTTAATATTGCCGGAGAAGTCAGGGACATAGCTGATGTCACACTTTCTTCCGGGGAAAAAATACTGATTTTTGCGTTAAATAATGATTCTGCAAGATTATACAGACTAAATAACAATAAATAACACTGACCTGATTATGTACAGAACTGCAAATTCCATGATTTTCCTGGCACTGGTTATGATTTTACTCCCGTCATGTTCGGATTCTTTAAAGGAAGATCATTCACTTACTATTAAAGAATATGCTAAGATGGGAATGCCAGATCATAAAATAAACTGGACCAATGATGAATACATTAGTGCAAATATAACACTGGGCACACTTAAGATTAATTATCCATTGGCCTTTCCAAGAAAAAGAAGCAAAAGGTCGGGCGATCTTTTCATGAGGCTGGTCAGTAAGGAGAATTTATCGTTTACGGCCAACCAGGAATTGCCCATTCGCAGCAGAGCTTTTCTTATACAGCATTACCCGCGTTTTCAGTATGAGCTGACACAGCTGTATACCGACACTTCGAAAGAAGAACAATATTATAATGAGGAGCTGATCGAAACGTACATTTTCGGTCTGTATATACACGGAAAGATGCTTGATCTGGCCGGAATAATAATGAATTCCGACAGGGAGGAAGAAAAAAGCATTCAACAGGGACTAAGCACAGTTATGTTTAATTATCTTAAGACGCTAAGCAATATAATGGAAGAGCAGGTAAAAACAAATATATACAAGGCTGAAGATCTGGACAGGATAAGCATGGAAGTGAAAAATTCCATAGAACATAATCTGGACTGGATTTTACCTGCCGACAAGCAAAAACTTTCTGTGAAGATTCAAACGGTCATAGACCAAACCCCCTCCCCTGAAGTCAAAGTTAATTATAATAAGGCACTGGAGCAGGTAAAAGAAAACTAACAACTCTTAATAAAAGCTATACTTATTATTTATTCATGGAATATTGCTTCATTCTCATTAGCAATTTATTCCGTGCCATTGTTATAAAATTAACACAAAATGTTACATAAAATTGGTAATATTTTGCTCTGTGAATTGAACTTAATTGCTCATCCATTGTTAAATTAAACTTAATTAATGTTAAATATATGTTAATTAAGATTTGTTAACTTCATTCCTCTTTCATACATTTGGTTTCAATAGTTTTAAAGAATCTTCAATTATCATTTTTCAAAAATTTCTAAACCTAAAATGCAATTTTATGAAAATGAACTCTCAACTAACTTATCTGAAAAGCTCATTAAAGTTTATACTTTTGTCTGCTTTTCTAGTAGTTTTCACTTGTGCACCCTCGCTAGCGCAGGAACGCAAAGTAACCGGTACTGTAATTAGTGCCGAGGATAATGCTCCCATGCCAGGAGTAAACGTAGTCATTCAGGGACAGACAGCAGGAACAATTACCGATGCAAACGGTAAATATGCTATCACTGTACCGGGTGGCGCAACCCTGGTATTCTCATTTATTGGCTACAACACACAGAATGTTGCTGTTGGCGCCGGTAATGTAGTTGACGTAACATTGACATCAGCATCCCAGGAACTGGGTGAGGTTGTTGTTACTGCACTTGGAATTGAAAGAAACACGAAAGCGCTGCAATCGTCAGTAACCAAAGTACCTGGTATGAGTCTGACAGCTGCCCGTGAAAACAACCTTGGATCATCTATGCAGGGACGTGTTGCCGGTGTTAACGTATCAAAATCAGCTTCCGGTCCTGCAGGATCATCCCGTGTTATCATCAGAGGTAACAAATCAATCGGCGGATCCAATCAGCCACTCTATGTTATCGACGGTATTCCAATGGATAACAGCCAGTTTGGCCAGGTAGGCGTCTGGGGTGGTACCGACCAGGGTGATGGTCTTACCAGTCTTAACCCGGAGGACATTGAATCTGTAACCATCCTTAAGGGAGCTGCAGCTGCAGCACTTTATGGTTCAAGAGGTGGTTATGGTGTAATCAATGTCACTACCAAAAGAGGTTCTGCAAGAAAAGGCATTGGTATAGAATTCAACTCCAACTATGTCTTTGAAAAAGTTTTCAGACTCGATGATCTGCAGAGAATTTATGGACCAGGAGGACTGGCAACCGATCCGGCTAACCCGACAGGACCAAGAATTTATTCTAAAGCTGTGGATCAGCTTCAGGCATGGGGATGGGGTGCAAACTCAATGTGGGGACCGAAAATGGACGGATCTCAGGTTATCCAGTTCGACGGTGTAATGAGGCCTTATTCATATGCTGGTGACAACTGGGATCGCTTCTATCAGACCGGTAGCACATGGACAAACAGCCTTTCTCTGACAGGCGGAGGCGAAAATCAGACATACAGGTTCTCTTTCTCAGATATGGATCAGAAATTCATTGTGCCAAACTCTGGCTTTAAAAGGAGGAACGCTTCATTGTCAACCAGCGGAAAATTTGGTAAACGGGTAACTTTCAATGCTAAGGTAATGTATTCCAACGAGATAATGAAAAACAGATCCATGCTTGGAGACTCTCCGGGTAACGCACCTATAGCTATCTGGGGTCTTGCAAGTACTGTCAATGTTGATGACCTGAGAGGCGACCCCAATAAGCTCGGAGCTGTTCCTGCAGGTGTTACAACACCTGACCTGAAAAAACCTGGTGAAGAATTTCAGCAGGCTAACAATAACTGGCTTCAGAACCCCTGGTGGGCTGCTTACCAGATTACCAATGAAAACGTGAGAGACCGTTTCATCACTTCCGGAGACTTGAGATATAATATCCTCGACTGGCTTTATGTACAGGGAAGAGTTGGTATGGACTATTACACACGTAATAATAATTCATTAGTTCCACAGGGTACAGGATATCAACGCGGAGGTTACAAAGGTGAAACAACCAACTTCGTTAGGGAAATCAACCAGGAGGTCATGCTTGGTCTTGATAAGGAATTTGGCAAAGTCAGGTTAAATGCTTTTGTCGGAGGTAATAAAATGATAAGGGAATCAGAAGCTATTAATGTCAGCGGAACAGATTTCAACGTCCCATTCTTTACCTCAGTTAACAATACCAAATCCCAGAGTATTGGCTATGGTTATAATAAATCAGGAATCAATTCACTGTATGGTTCTGCTGAAGTAAGCTATGGAGGATACCTTTTCATCACTGCTACCGCAAGGAATGACTGGTTCTCTGTTCTGAGTCCT
>JBBQJD010000177.1:0-4880 GCA_038325595.1 Bacteroidales bacterium
CTCCTTCGGGTGAAGCCGGGAAAGCTTTTCTTAACGGAAGATATCAGCGTAACGGGTATTCAGTTGGTAAATACGCGATTATGGGAGAGGGAGACTATCCTATTCCATTACTTCTTTTCGTACCGAATGATGAAAAGGAGAAGCATCCGGCATTGGTTTACCTGCACCCGAAAGGGAAAGTTACCGAAGCAAAGCCGGGAGCAGAGATAGAGAAGCTGGTGAAAATGGGTTTTGTAGTGGCAGCTGCAGATGTCCTGGGAGTTGGTGAAACAAAAAACACAGCAGCAAGAGGCATTACCGATGGTTATGCTGCTGTACTGATTGGCCGAAGTGTGGTAGGCATACAGGCAGGAGATATTGTAAGGGTTGTGAATTATTTAACAACATGCAATGAAGTTGATCCATTGAGAATTGGAGCGATCGGAATAAATGAAATGTGCTTTCCGCTCCTGCATGCTGCGGCCTTCGAGCCATCAATAAAAAATATTACACTCATCGGTTCACCAATATCATACCGTTCGATAGCAATGAACAGAATATTCAGGATTGGTCTGACAGAAACGGGAAAAGAAGGGATAAACCATCCCTATGAATCTGATTTTTCATGGGGTGTTGCCGGAGCGTTGACTGCCTACGATTTGCCCGATTTAATAGGTTGCATGGCCCCGCGAAAAGTTACGGTTGCCGGGTTAAAGGATCATGCCCTTGAGCCCGCTTCTGATGATCTTGTTAAGCTGGATATGAATTTTCCTGGTACAGTCTATTCATCTAAAGGTGCTGCTGATAACCTGAAGATTATTCCCTCCGGGGAAAATTACACGGATTTTGTTGAATGGGGTTTCAAATGAATTCCTGATAGCGGTTACTCTGGCTGGTCAGGGATTTTAAACCCCCCATGTGCCTGCGAGGGTCTGGCCGCAGTTGTCCGTGGTCTCAGGGACGGCGGAGCTACAGAAGTGTACGTGCTGGATGGTCATGGTGACCAGGCAGTGATTCCGCATATGATGGTCCCCGGGGCAAAATACATTACCGGGAAACCTAAGCCTGCTCCGGGAGCCTTATGGGGGCTTGATAAGTCGTTTGCAGGTGTTGTGTTACTTGGTTTTCATGCCATGAGGGGTACACCCGATGATTAGAACAATTATATCTAAGAACCCATAAATAACCTATATTGGGGAAAGGCTGATACAAAAAATTTGATAATTAATTGATTAACTGCATCTTCCCCGGGTGAGAAGGCCGAAGGAGAGCCTGCCCCGCATAAGCGGGGGGTGGACGGGGCTACTTATTTTTACTCTTCCAGAATATACTTCCCCCGGCCGGGGTGGTTGGTTCAATTAGTTCAATTACTTTTATTATGTGGATTACAAAATCTTTAATCGAAAAAGCTTCAATCATTTCAGGTCAGGGGGATTACGCCTTCACTCCGTTCGGGCTTGATCCCTGTGAGGGAACCTTGCAACGACAACACAAACCCGCTTCGCGACTTACTCATCATCCTATTATATCAAGTCAGGGGGATTACGCCCTCACTCCGTTCGGGCGTGATCCCCGGGAGGGAACCTTGCAACGACAACACAAACCCGCTTCGCGGGATTTTTATTTTTAGCCTTACCCTTATCAAAACAAGTTTTGAACGGGAAGGCTAAAAATAAAAACCATCCGCCATGGCGGATGGTTTGTGTTGTCGTTGCGGAGAGAGGGGGATTCGAACCCCCGGTACCCTTTTGAGGTACACACGCTTTCCAGGCGTGCCAGTTAAACCACTCCTGCATCTCTCCTTTTTGTGAATGCAGTGCTAAAAACGGGGCGCAAATTACGAATTATTTTTTACAATTCTTCAGGCAATTTCTCCAGCCAGGGATTTCATAAGTAAGGGAACCACCTTTTCCCTGGAAGAAAACCTGCCCAGAAGATGCATCAGTTTAGTAACCGATGCCTCAGAAGTAATATCCTTTCCGCTTATCACACCGGCTGCAAGCATCTGACGGCTCGTTTCGTATAACCCCATTTCAACGCTGCCTCCATGGCATTGAGTTACATTGAAAATTATACCGCCTTTATCTATAAAATACTTCAGTTCGTCAATAAACCACTTATAAGTTGGGGCATTTCCCGATCCGAATGTCTCAATGATGAGCCCCCTCAAACCTTTTGTCCTCACTATTGCACTTACCAGATTTCTGTTTATTCCGGGAAAAAGCTTCATTATTGCCACGTTAGTATCAAATTTTTTGTGAACATGAAACTTCTTCTTAGTTATAAGATTATTAATAAGGTGAGTATTGAATTTTATATGCAGGCCGACTTCCGCCAGCGGAGGATAATTAGGCGAATTAAATGCATTAAGATGTTCGGCACTGAACTTTGTTGTACGGTTACCACGGGTCAGCTTGTTGTCAAAATATATACAAACCTCCGGTACTTCCGGAATGCCGTTTATCATTGTCGCTGCAATTTCTATTGAGGTGATAAGGTTTTCACGTCCATCCGTTCGCAGCAAACCGATGGGAAGCTGTGATCCGGTAAATACAACCGGCTTGGCCAGGTTTGCGAGCATAAAGCTCAGCGCTGATGCCGAATATGCCATGGTATCAGTACCATGCAGGACCACAAATCCATCAAATTCATTATAATTTTCTTCAATGGTCTCGGCCATTTTTACCCACATTCCCGGATCAATATTCGATGAATCTCTTACCGGATCGAAGGATACTGAAGTTAGATTAAAGCCAAACTTTTTTAGTTCCGGTACATGATCTGAGATATGATGGAAGTCAATGGGTACCAGTGATTTGGAAACAGGATCCTGAACCATTCCAATGGTTCCTCCTGTGTAAATGATAAGTATCGAAATCTCCTTTTTGTTCATTTTATTAAAGCCTGAATAGAGAAACTGAGCCGGAGTATGTTATTGAAGCAACTTCTTCTTCGCTCATTCCAAAAATTTCTGAAAGTTTCTTATTTATTATACAAATATAAGAACTCTCATTCCTTTTTCCTCTATGCGGCACCGGTGCAAGATAGGGAGAATCTGTCTCAAGAATAAGATGTTCAGGTCCTGTTATCTTAACGATTTTATCAAGACCCGAATTTTTAAAGGTCACAATACCCCCGATTCCCAGCTTTAATCCAAGGCCAATGACTTTTTCAGCATCTTCTGCCGTTCCTGTAAATGCATGAAGAACACCTTTTAACTTTCTTCCTTTATACTCATCAAGCACTGAAAAAACTTCCTGAAATGATTCTCTTGAATGTACCACTATTGGTAATTCTCTTTCAAGTGCAAAGTTTATTTGTCTCCTGAAAGCATCGAGCTGTTCCTTCAGAAAAGTCTTATCCCAGTAAAGGTCGATGCCGATTTCTCCAACTGCAATGAATTGATGACTGTCTGCAAGCTTCTCAAGCTTATCCAGCTGTGAGATATAATCCTTCCTGACTGAAGTGGGATGCAGGCCAATCATTGGATAACAGACCTTATTATATCTTTCGGAAGCAGACAGCATGGGACGAACCGAATCAATGTCAATATTCGGCATAAGCAATTTTTCCACGCTGCTGCTTACAGCCCGTCCGATCATTTCATCCCTGTCGGAATCAAATTCGGGTAAATACAGATGTGTGTGTGTATCAATTAGCTGCATTATATAACTGTAGTAAGGCTGTTCTTGAGAACCTGTTCAAAAGCAAGAAATTTAAGAATACCCATATTCACAGTAGGATGGAATCGCAGACGTTCTCCCCGGGGTTTCTGGCTTTAATTATACCCATGAAATGCTGTACTTTCGGATCCATATTGTTAAATTATTAATTGAAAGATAATGAGAGGTTAAAAATAGAAAATCAAACTAATTAATCAAATTTCAAATATAAACTGAATATGATATTTATGAGATATTATAAACATTGCCTGGATGACACTTCAGAAGTCCTTTGAACTCCATCTGAAGCAGGAGTGATGATAATTTATATACCGGCAAATCAAGCGATCTGCATATAATATCGATCGATAATTCTCCTTCCTTGGAAATTAGCTCAAATATAAGTTTCTCATTATCAGTAAGCTCTGAAAAAAGTGTTCTTTGTACCGGAGGTTTTTGCTTTTCCGGTTTCCAGTCAAGAAAATATTCTATATCGTCGGAACACTGTACGAGAGCTGCTTTGTTAAGCTTTATCAGGTCGTTACATCCTGATGACCATTGATCCTCAGGTCTTCCGGGAACTGCAAAAACATCCCTGTTATATGAGCTGGCTATATCTGCAGTAATCAAGGCTCCTCCCTTAATGCCTGATTCCACAACAAGTGTTGCATCGGATAAACCTGCTATAATCCTGTTTCTTTTCAAAAAATTATTACGCTCAGGAAGGGCATCCGATAAAAAATCAGAAACAAGCGCTCCTTTTTTAATCATTTCCTTTGCAACGGAGGTATGCGTTGACGGATACATTGTTTTAAACCCATGCCCCAGCACTCCAACTGTCTGCAGATTATTAGCCATGGCTGCTTTATGCGATGCCACATCAATGCCATATGCTAATCCGCTGACAATGATCAGGTCAGGATGCCCTATTGATAATCCTCCGATAATTTTATCGCAAAGATCCCTTCCCCTTGGTGTTGCATTACGTGTACCTATTACACTTAATATTTGGGCAGCATCCAGGTCACAGCTTCCCATGAGAAAAAATACTACAGGAGAATCATCACATTGCCTTAGCCGGAATGGATAGTCATTATCAAGATAGAAATATGTTCTGATGTTATTCCTGGTTACATATTCGGCTTCTTTTTCTGCAGCATCGAGGTATGATCTGTCAGTAATATATTTTGCAAGTCCCGGGCCTATGCCCGGTATCTTTACCAGATTTCTGTAAGGTTC
>JBBQJD010000178.1:0-4826 GCA_038325595.1 Bacteroidales bacterium
TTTGTCAAACAGGGATTTGTTGATCATACTGCATACACTACAACCTCACTTCTGCGTACAATTGAACTTATACTTGGCCTTCCACCAATGAGTCAGTATGATGCTGCTGCAACACCTTTGTGGAGATGCATGAACAATACTCCTGATCATCCTTCATTCAATGTCAGACCCTGCAATATCGATCTTAATGAAAAAAATATGGGAAGAAATAAATGGCAGGAAACAAGCGAGACATTTGATTTTTCTAAGGAAGATAATATCGATGATGCTGCATTTAATGAGGTTATCTGGAAAGCAGTCAGGGGAATTGATTCTGATTGTCCGGCGCCGGTTCATGCGGCTTTTCTTTTACCGGAGACTGAGGACTAGGGGACGGAGGGACGGAGGGACGAAGGGGGGAAAGGGAGAAAAGGGGAATGGGTGAATGGGTGAATGGGAGAATGGGAGAATGGGAGAATGGGAGAATGGGAGAAAGAAAGAAAGTTGGATTTTTTTATTTAGGATTTTTTATGGGAAATGATACAAGAATTAGGAAAAGGATAATATTCAACATTCTGTTTTTAAGTGTACTTTTTACATTTATTCCATCGCTCCTGATTGCTCAGAAAATGTATCCGGCTTCAGTCAGGGATACTTCTTTCTCAGTTGATATTGAGGAAGTTGTTATTACCCCAAACAGATTTAATTCAGTCCCGAATAATACGCCACAGGCTATTAAGGCATTAGGTCACAAAACAATATTACAGCATCAGGTACGTACAATACCCGAGGCACTTCAGCTTACACCGGGAGTTTTTGTACAAAAAACAAATCATGGCGGAGGATCACCATTTCTGCGCGGATTGACAGGAAATCAGATCCTGATGTTAATAGACGGAATCAGGCTAAGCAACGCCACAATGAGGTATGGTCCGAACCAGTACCTGAATACTATAGATGTTTTCAGCGTTGAACGTATGGAAGTTCTTCGGGGAAGCGGTTCGGTGCAGTATGGCTCTGATGCAATGGGTGGGGCAATTCAGACATTTACACACGAATTGATTACTACTGAAAAACCAGACTTTGGAGGTTCAGTATATTCAAGGATATCCACACATGGAATGGAACATAGCCTCCATTCAAACCTGAACTACAGCTCGGCCAAAGCTTCAATAAGGGCAGGGCTGACTTACCGCAATTTTGGTGATATAATTGGTGGTGATACAACGGGACGGCAATCGCCAACCGGTTACAAAGAAATCGACTATGACCTTAAAGGCAAATTCATGCTGTCACCAGAAACTGAGGTGACGCTGGCATATCAGAGCGTGACACAAAATGATGTTCCTGTATATCATAAAATTGTACTTGAAGATTACATTACAAACAGAATGAATCCACAGAAACGCCATCTGGCTTATGCAAGGTTAACCAGGGATCTGGATGCCGGTATTTTCAGATCATTCAGGATCACGGCTTCCACCCAAATGACAAGGGAAACGAGGGAAAGCCGGAAAGCAGGATCATCAACATTACGCACTGAAAAAGACAGAGTGCGTTCATTAAGCCTGTCATCTGAGATTTACACGGGTGGTGATGCCTGGACATCCAGCACCGGATTTGAAATTACCAGCGACCTCGTAAAAAGTACTCGTCTTGATAATGATATATCTAATAATCTGACAGTTACAAAGAGGGGATTATATCCCGACGGTGCCTCTATGACAAGCATGGCTGCCTTTACAATCCATACAATTGATCTGCCTGACTGGAATTTTTCTGCAGGAGCCCGCTTTAATTCATTTATCATTTCAGTTGAGGATGAAGCACTGGGAAGAACAAAGCTGACGCCATCGACTATCGTTGGAAATGCAGGAATTCTGAGAAAGTTAACACCTTCTTCTAACCTGTTTGTTTCAATTGACAAAGGATTCAGGGCTCCAAACATTGACGATATGGGTACTCTTGGAATTGTGGATTTCAGATACGAGACACCTAACTTTGACCTTGATCCGGAACATTCACTTCATTATCAGCTGGGATATAAGTATCAGTCCCGGAATTTAAGAGGTGAATTGTTTTTATACAGGAATGAATTGTACAATTTAATTGTACGGAACAGGGTGGAAGATCAGTTCATAGAAGGTTATCCCGTTTACCGGAAAGAAAATATTGAACGGGCATTTATACAGGGAATTGAAACAGCATGGGAATTTTCACCTTTTCCTTCATGGGTGGTTAATGGAAATGTAACTTATGCTTTCGGACAGAATAAAACGCTTGATGAACCGGTCAGGCGGATTCCACCTGTTTTTGGAGGAGTCACTGTTGAATACAAGTTTAAATGCTGGTGGATTGACGTTGGGTGGCAGGCTGCGGGGAAACAAACTCGTTTGGCTGAGGGTGATAAAAGCGATAACAGGATACCTGAAGGAGGTACACCGGGGTGGAGCATCTTCAATATCGATTCGGGATTTACAATGCGGTTCGTCAAATTCAGATTAAGCCTGCGTAATATTCTGAATGAAGATTACAAATATCATGGTTCGGGAATAAATGGCTACGGAAGGTCTGCCTTGCTGTCAGTTGCATTTACATTTTAACAGAATTGATAAGGAATTCAATACTATAACACTCTGTGGTTCTCTTTGTCTTTTCCGTTCAGCTTGTTTAATATTTTAAAAAGAAGAACTGACACAGAGGTTCACAGAGAACCACAGAGTTCCACAGAGTAAGACAGAGCGTTTGTCGTTAGAAAAGAAATCCTGACCTTTGGTCTATAAAAAGAAGAACTGACACAGAGTTTCACAGAGAAACACAGAGTTTCACAGAGTAAGACAGAGCCTTTGTCGTTAGAAAAGAAATCCTGACCTTTGATCTATATATCAGATATCATGAAAGCACGAATTGTAATATTGATTTCAGCCTTTGCTCTGTCCACTACAGGCTCACAGATTATTGATGAACCTCAATGGCCTGAAAAGGTGCGGGTTGTACTTGATAATACAGAAGAACTTAAATTTGAAAGAGGCGATCGTCTTCCTCTTTACCTCTGGCCAGCTATCGATCCGGGTGTTACCGATGACAAATCAGCCGAACTTATTGTAAATGAGTTTAATAAAAGAGGTGTAGGCGTTGTCAGTTCATGGAAACTCACAGATGTTGACAAGGATATTTCAAAGGTAATTTCAGTCGCTAAGGCTCAAAAGAAACTTGGACAGAGAATAAATATTGATGCGACTTCCATCTTATACGGATTTTACGACGGTGAAAATACGGGTCATATTGACAAGAACGGAAAACAATTCTATGATGATAGTTTTGGAAAAGATCATAAAATGGGCTGTCCTTTTACAACTGATGCCAGGAAAAATGATATCCGGAAGAGGGTAGAGTATTTTTTGAACAAATATAAGGAAGAAGGCCTCGAAATCGATTTTATTTTTGCCGACTGGGAAATTGATGGTCCGATTGAAGTTAACAATGCCTATGAGTCATCCAAAAAATGTACGAGGTGTCTCTCCCACCTTGGTGAAAATTTCACATTTGATGAGTTCCGGAAAACTATGCGTGAGATGAGATCGTATCTTCAGAATTATTCATACAGTTCTCCTGTACTTTCATATTTTCCGGATGCCCTTGTTGGTAATTACGCAGTTTACCCGAATGACGGATACAGGTACTGGTATGATTATTTTGAGTTTTTTACTGAAGCTCATCCCCACATTAAAGATCAGAAGGCAACATACAGAAAATGGTACAATGATTTTCCCCTGACAGGCTATACATTTGCCATGCCCGTAGTTTATACCTGGTGGAAGACATTCACCTGGTACGATTTCAAAAATAATGATTACCGGTGGTTTTATAATATGCTGTTGAATGCCAGCAATGCAGGCAGGAGTACGCCCCAGAACATCCCCATAATCAGTTTTGTACACTGGCATACGATTTTTGATGGTTCCAAACCCGATCCTGCTATTATACAGATGAGCAAAAATGCATACCAGGAATTGCTCTGGCATATGCTTCTCAGGGGAACGGATACGTTTTTCATGTGGAGCGGCAAGGAAGAATTCCTCGATGAGACAAAGCTCGTCCATGAGGTATATGCTGCTGCACAGGAATACGGGAAATTTCTTGACCATGGAATCCCAATCACCTTTGATGTTCCTGAAAAACCTGGTACTGTCATTTCGGGTCTTGCCCTGGATAATAGCGTCCTGATAAGACGCACAGATTTCGACGGGAACCAGGGACCTGTGAAGGTAATGGCAGGAACCAAACAGATCACCGTTAATTATTCACCCGGGAAATGCACTGTCATATCATTAAATTAGAGAGTTATTGTTAATGCGAAGGGCATCAACCACATAGACAACTCCTTGACAATTTTTCTATATACGACGACCGCTTATTTGGCACATTTGCTTTTGCGCGACACTAGACTCAACGCTCATGCAAAAGCAAAAGAGCCAAATTCCCTCGCTCGCTTTTTTTACCTAGAGAAATTTCCTTTGCCCAACTAAGACTCTGATGGTTTATGAACTTCAAACCTTGCTGGTAAATACCTCAAAATACTTATTGGTGTGGGTATCGGTAAATGAAAGCCGGAAATACATTTTTCAGAGAATTAAAACTAATGCCATATATCGTATTATTCTAATATTATAATATATTTGTATTCTAATATTTAATGAAAAACCAAAATGCCAAAGATAGATTACATAAAGAATAGCCAGATTTTAAAAGCTCTTTCACACCCGATAAGATTACAGATGGTAGATGTTTTATTAGATGATGAATGTTGTGTTACTGATGTTGTCAATGCACTTGGAATTTCGCAA
>JBBQJD010000179.1:0-4790 GCA_038325595.1 Bacteroidales bacterium
CGCTGAAACCGGCACAATCCAAAAAATACTACTAATCATGTTATCTGTTTTTAAATTAATAAAGAATTAAAGCTTGAAAACAAAAAAATTTTCACCGCTACAAAACTATATTAGATTTTCAATAATTCAAATGAAAAAAAAATATTCTTGACCCGGTTCGTTGTTTAAAAACAATCTAAACAAGATAACTTAAAAAAATGTATATCTGGCATATAATCTTTTTAAAAGCTTTAATTTTTAAAGGATTGTCTTAATTCCCGTGAAAAAATGATAATTGATCTTTTCAAGTTCCAACATCTTCGGATTGGCCGAAAGCCTCTGGAGGAAGCATTGAAGCTACAAGAGCTTCTGGATTACCTCTAAATAAATGAACTTGCTCATGGCTATTTGTATTACGTAAAAGAACATGGTTCACTATCTATATCAAATTTACACCAGTTTCTGCTACTTTAAAAATTTAATTGTCTGAATCAGTTAAAAATCAATTGTATCTGAGTATAAGAAAAACCAATTAGTTTTAATGTCCTGAGCAATTTCAGGAATATATTACACGTTTATATAAATCTCAGGAATAACTGTTGTTCATGTTTATTCCTCGGTTTTTTTACTTTTGCACAAAAATTGCAGTAATGGATTCTGAAAACAGTGACTTAATTGAAAACGTCCGGGTTAAAAAGCGGGTTATTAGTTGATTCATTGTATATAAATCAAATATTATTGAAGTTTCTTAAAATAAATCATTCATAAACCTGAAGTTTCAGGTTTAATACTATTTTTGAAGACAATTTTTAATGGAGTCATTTCATGCCTAAAATATCTGCAGTAATAATTACCTATAATGAAGAAGATTTTATTGAGCGATGTCTTAATTCACTTGTGGGTATTGCTGATGAAATAGTGGTGGTTGATTCTTTTTCGACTGATGCGACAGAAGAAAAATGTAAAAAATTCAATGCCAGGTTTATAAAACATGAATTTGAAGGGTATAAGGATCAGAAAAACTATGCTGTCGGACTGGCAACTTATGAAAATATTATTTCGCTCGACGCCGATGAGGCATTAAGTGATGAATTGAGGCAATCAATTCTTGCAATAAAGGATAAATGGAACTATAGCGGCTATTATGTTAACAGGCGCAATAACTTTGCCGGGAAGTGGATGCAGCATTCCGAATGGTATCCGAACCGGCAGCTCAGATTATTTCTTCATGGGAAAGGTCAATTTGGAAAGCTCAATATTCACGAGACATTCATAATGGCCAACGGAGATCCCGTTGGACATCTGAAAGGAGATTTGCTTCACTGGCCATGCAGTACCCGGGAAGAGCTTGTGGAACGGATGAACAGGTATGCAATCATCGGCGCCAATGAGTACCATAGAACAGGCAGAAAATCCAGCCTTTCAACACCATACCTCCACCTTATCTGGGGCTTTGTAAGGTCATACATTCTAAAAGGAGGTTTCATGGACGGACCAGATGGTTTATTTATCTGCAGGATTTACGCAAAATCGTCATATACTAAATATAAAACGCTTTACAATCTCAACAGGCAAACCCTCACACATGAAGTTTCAGAGCAATGATGTTTGAAGAAGATATTAAAAATTCTCTGATCAGCCTTAAAAAAGGAGAAGTTATTCTCTATCCCACTGATACCATCTGGGGTCTTGGATGTGATGCTACCAATCCGGCAGCAGTAGAAAAGATCTACAAAATCAAATCAAGAAACGGTACAAAAAGCCTGATTATCCTTGTCGACGGTGAATCAATGCTTGAGCGTTATGTGCGGGAAGTTCCTGAAATTACATATGAGCTTACAAGCGTGTCTGATACTCCTCTTACCATAATCTATCCGGCTGGAAAAAATCTCGCAGAAGGAGTCTGTGCAGAAGACGGGTCAGTTGCAATCAGGATTTGCCATGATGAATTCTGCAATCAGCTTATAAATCGTTTCCGCAAGCCAATCATCTCAACATCAGCCAATTTCAGCGGCCAGCAGTCGCCACATACCTTTTTGGATATTGATAAATCTGTAATTGCTGCTGTTGATTATGTTGTGAAATACCGCAAGGATGATACAGATAAAAATTCTGCATCACCCATCATCAAAATCGGACAGGACGGTACAATAAAAATAATAAGAAAATAGGCTTATTTCGACCTTATCTTGCCGGAACCGGAAACCCTTGCATCGATTTTTGGATTTCCAACATAATATACATCTCCGCTACCTGATACCCTTGCATGAAGATCTTCCTTTACATTACAGGTGCAGTTTCCGCTTCCTGATATGCTGATGTCAGCATTATCTATCTCAAGTGATTCTCCTGAATAATTGCCAGAGCCGCTGATGCTTATTTCTGCATTTCCTACATTGCCGCTATGATCCAGGATTATGTCGCCCGAACCTGAAATTGAGCAATTAAGGTTTTCAGCTTCAATGTTTCCCGGATAAAGTTTACCGCTACCGCTTACACTAAAACTAAGATCTTTGGTCTTAACAGCATCTCTGATCTCTGCTTTTCCTGATCCTGAAACACCTAAGCCTTTCAGTTCCGGCATTGTAATATAAACCACGACCTTTTCATTCATGTTCATACCCCAGTTCTTCTCCTTTTTGATGATGAGCCTGCCATCAGATACTTCTGTTATAATATCCTCAAGATCATCCTGATCTCCTTCAAGAACTACTTTAAACTCAGGTCCGATATTGATATACAGTGTACCAGCAATACCAAAACTGACTTTGCTGAAATTATCCAGATTCCTGGTTTCTTCTACTGGTGACTGAACCGAAAAACCGCTAGCCACAACTATGATAGCAATGAATGCCGTCAGGAGGATTGTTCTTTTCATAGGTCTTATTTTTATTGTTTAAATATTATACTAATCAAAGACCTGTTTCCGGAAGAATAGCTGCACTAAACAAAAAAAAAATATCAAAGCTTTGAAACCGGACCGAAAGCTGCCACTTCCTTCTCTGGTTTTGCCCTGTACCCTGCTATTACAATCAGCAGTTCCTCAGGATTCAGATATTTTTTCATGATTCTCTGAATGTCATCTGCAGTAATGGCCTGTACATTGGAAATATAGGAACAACTTCAAAATAATTCATAAAATCAAAAAGGGTCGATCTGCTATTTACGCCGCCATTATATGAAATTGAATAATCAAACAAAAATAGTTTTGATTGGTTACAGTAGAATAAATCATCAGATAAATATGCTGAATATTCCAACGTCAGATAAAAAAAGAATCATAATATCAGGTTGCGGATTTGCCGGACTGACCCTGGCTAAAAAACTAAAAAACAAAGGTTATCAGGTAGTAATCCTCGATAAACATAATTATCATCAGTTTCCACCACTTTTTTATCAGGTGGCCTCCGCCGGTCTTGAAGAAAGTTCAATCCTGTTCCCTCTCCGTAAGATATTCCAGAATTATAATGACTATCATATCAGAAAAGTTGAGGTTAAATCAGTTAATTCATCTAATAATCTGATGGTTACATCTTCGGGTGAAATAAATTATGATTATCTGGTATTGGCTCACGGTGCCACAAATTCATATTTTGGTTCTGTAAAGATGCAGAAATATTCATGGGGTATGAAAACGATTGCGGAAGTCTTGAATTTGAGAAATGCATTGCTGATGAATTTTGAAAATGCATTGACAGCTCAGAATTCAGAAGAACGTGAGATGCTTTTAACAATTGTTATCATTGGTGGTGGTCCCTCAGGTGTTGAGATAGCAGGAGCTCTGGCAGAGATGAATAAATATGTTTTGCCAAAAGATTACCCTGAGTTTAAAGAAATAAGGGTAAAAATCTTCCTTGTGGAGGCATTGGACAGGGTGCTCAGCTCGATGTCCCAAAAATCCTCAGATAAAGCCAGAATTTTCCTGGAGAAAGCCGGAGTGAAGGTGCTTACGAATACAAAGGCATCCGGCTGTGATGAAAAAACCGTATTCCTCGATTCAGGAGAAACTCTCAATACTGGTATGATTATCTGGACAGCCGGCATTACCGGGAACAAGATAGACGGGCTGAACCCTGATATTTTCTCACGTACCGGACGGATCAAGGTTGACAGAAACAGCAGGGTAGATGGGTACTCTAATATTTTTGCCCTCGGAGATATTTCTATAATGATTGAAGAAAAATATCCTAAAGGTCATCCCCAGGTTGCCCAGGTGGCAATCCAGCAAGCCAGACTTTTAGCTGAAAACTTTAAAAGGTTGAAGAATGGCCATGCTTTAAAGGAATTTGAATACAAAGATCTCGGTACGATGGCGACTGTAGGCAGACATCTCGCAGTAGTTGAACTTCCATCCATAAGTTTCCAGGGTATTTTCGCATGGTTTGTCTGGATGTTCATTCATCTTATGAGTATTATAGGGGTGAAAAACAAACTGATGATATTCATAAACTGGGCATGGAAGTATTTCACCTATGACCAATCCACCCGGTTGATAATCAGGCCAAAAGCCAGATCAGAGATATCGACAAATGTTTATTCGGTTCCTGAATAAAGGGGCCACACCTTTTATCAATCAGTTCAGATCGATAAGGCCTTCAGGAATATCCATAACAATGAATTTCTCAGTGTCATTGATATTCATGATAAAATCTTCGTGAAGCGGGATAAGTATCTCCTTTTTATTAACGGACATAATGTTGAGCAGGAATTGTCCGGGATTTGAGATTATTTCTGTGACTGATCCGAGCAGTTCATTATCATTTATAAAAACCCTGTATCCGGTCAGGTTTGTACGATCTTCCTGCTTGTCT
>JBBQJD010000180.1:0-4763 GCA_038325595.1 Bacteroidales bacterium
CAGTTCCGAAGATGGTCTCCCTGTACCTGGAGTAACAGTAACTGTAAAAGGTACAACACTTGGCATTGTTACGAATTCTGATGGAAAATATGCCCTCACTGTTCCTTCTAATGCTCAGACCCTAACAGTTAGTTTTATTGGTTTTAAGACTCAGGAGCTTCCAATTCAGGGTAAAACCAGGATTGATGTTGTTCTTGAACAAGACTTATTCAGAGTAGATGAAGTTGTTGTAGTTGCTTATGGCACTACTCAGAAGAGAGATATTGCGGGTTCTATCGCTTCCGTTAGCGGCGAATCCATCAAGTCTGTTCCTGTACAGAGTTTTGACCAATCATTGCAAGGTAAAGCTTCAGGAGTTAGTATTACGATGCCTAATGGGGTTTTGAACAATCCTCCTGTTATAAGGGTTCGTGGATATAACTCAATAACAGGTAGTTCATCACCATTAATTGTTGTTGATGGGGTACCAGTTTTTACAGGTGATATATCTTCAAACAATTCTGCGTCTAATACTCTCGCTGACATTAATCCGGCTGATATTGCTTCAATGGAGATTTTAAAGGATGCTTCTGCAACCGCGGTATATGGATCAAGAGCCGCAAACGGTGTGATTCTGATAACAACAAAAAGAGGTATTACCAGTGATAAACCTAAAATCAATTATGACGTTTATATTGGATGGTCATCTCCTTATAAGCTTTTTGATCTCATGAACGCTGAACAGTATGTTGCACATAAGAATCTTGCCCGGCAAAATTATAATGATACACGCCTTCTGAATACTGTTGCTTCTCAGCGTACTCCACTTAATAATGGAGAAATGTTTTTTATATCATATGATGCAAATGGAAATCCAATTGACACAAAATGGTCTGACTATATTTATAAGACTGGATTCCAGCAAAACCATTCTTTATCTGTTTCAGGTGCTACAAAAAGCACAAATTATTATCTTTCAGTAGGTTATACAGATCAGGAAGGAATAATTGTGAAGAATCAGTTTACCAGAAAGAATGTCCGTTTGAATCTCGATCAGAAAGTGACAGATTATTTTTCACTAGGTGCTAACTTTGGCTATACAGATTCATATAATGCTGCTCCAAATACAGGGTCTTTATCCGGACAGTCATTCAACACTTCGGGTATTGCCCGTTTAGCATTTGTCACTGCCCCTATTGTTGGTCCATACAATATAGCAGTAACTCCAAATGCATTTAACGACGGAAAATTAAATTTAAATGGAAATAACTTAGGTGTATGGGGAAACCCGGGTGGTAGCTTAGGATATCTTAACCCGATACCAGTGATTGACAATAACTCTTTTACAAGCGAAAATGAGAGAATACTGGCTACTTTTTCAGCTACCCTTACACCATTTGATGGACTTACACTAAAATCCGTTTATGGGATCGATAATATCAGCAATGAAGGTATCTCATTCCAGTCTCCAATTCAGGGTGATGGTTATAGTTCAAATGGTACTGCAACAAATACTTTCAACAGAAGAAATCGCTGGCAGTGGACAAATACCGCCAATTATACCAAGTCATTTTCAGAAAAGTATAATTTAGGACTATTAGCGGGTATTGAAGAGCAATACTCAAAAATAAATGGCTGGGGTGGTAACAGATCAGGCGTTGCAGATCCTTTCTTTACAACTTATCAGGGATCATGGGTTACTCCATTAAATCCCGGAAGCCTTTCACAAACTGAAAACTATTTTATTTCATATTTCAGCAGGGTGAACTTTAATTATTTAAGAAAATATTATATTGAAGTTAGCGGAAGAAGGGATGGCTTTTCAGGTCTGGCTCCTGGTAGAAAATTTGGTACATTTGGAGGAGCATCTGCTATGTGGGCATTGTCACAGGAAGATTTTCTGAAAAACTCAATTGGAAATTATGTTTCTGATCTTAGATTAAAAGCCAGTTATGGAAGAGTTGGTAATATGTCCGGTATTGATAATTTTGGTTCTCTCTTCCTATACAGCGCATCTGTTTACTCATTAATTCCGACTTTATACTTCTCTCAGGCAGGTAATGCGGATTTACAGTGGGAATCAAGTGATAAATATGATCTTGGTCTTTCTTTCGGAATCCTGAAAGACAGGGTTCAGGTTGAAATGAGTTATTTTTATAATGATATTAATAGCCTGATACTGAATACTCCCCAGGCTCCTTCCAAAGGAATTCCGGATAATACAATTCCTGAAAACGTAGGGTCAATGTTTAATAAAGGATTTGAATTATCACTTACCAGTTATAACATTTCGAAAAAGAATTTTAACTGGACCACCACATTTAATATGAGTACACTTAAAAATGAGGTTACATCATTGGCTCCGGGGATGGATTATATAAGCGGTAGCACAGGCGGACTCGAAGTAACCAATCGTACAATGGTAGGTTTTCCAATTGGAATGATCTTTGGCGTAGAAACGAATGGAGTTGACCCTGATAATGGAAGAAGAATTTTCCTTGATAAAAGCGGCAGAGAAGTTCTTTATTCGAACTATGTTCCAACCGGACAATCAAACTGGACATATCGTGATGAGGGCACCCCAGCACCTGCAATTAGTATTGCAACAGATGGTAAACCATTGGGATCACCACTTCCTAAAATATATGGTGGTTTGGAAAACTCATTAACATACCATGGGTTTGATGCAAATATAAGTCTTACATACGCTTTTGATTTCTACAATTATTTTGGTTCCAAAGCAGGTTTAAGAGACCAGAGATACTGGAATAATTCTGTTGAGGTGTATGAGAAAGCCTGGAAAAATCCGGGTGATATTACTGATATTCCAAAACCAATGTTTGGCGATAACGTATCAAATGGATCGACTATGGTTGCATCGCAGAACGTTGAACGTGGCGATTATGTAAAAGTCAGAAATTTAAGTTTTGGATACACCGTCAGTAAGCTGCCAGCAAAAATGGGAATACAATCAGTCAGATTATATACTCAGTTATTTAACGCTTTCGTAATTACAAAGTACACAGGATCAGACCCTGAAGTCTCTACGAATGGCGATACTAATTTGGCTCCTGGAATTGATAGAAATACGGCTCCGCAGGCAAGAACATATACATTCGGAGTAAATGTAAATTTCTAATGGAAAATATAATAAGAAACGGAATTATGAAAAATATAATAAAACTTTTAGCATTTATTTTTGTAATGCTTTTACTTGGATCATGCTCCAAAGAAAATTTGGATCCTGTACCTAAAACAAGCATTTCAGATCTCACGGCATTTGATACCAAAGACAGAATCATTGGACAGGTGAATGGCCTGTACGACAGGGTGAAACATGGAAATTATCGAGGTGGCAGATACCTGATATACAATGATATCAGAGGTGAAAATTTTGACAATCTGCTTTCAAATGGGGTAACTGGTTATCAGACCTGGCAAAATCTTGTAACGGAAAGTACTAACGAAGTTGGTAATCTTTGGATTGCAGTTTATGCAGCAATAAATGGCATCAATGTTTTTATTGAAGGCCTGGACGCCAGCAGACTTGATCCCATTAAAGCTGCAAGTATTACTGAAGAGGAATACAAACAGTTTAAAGGTGAAGCACTGGCGTTGAGAGCTCTTTGTTATTTTGATCTGTTGCATTTCTATGCAAAACCCTACAATTCAGATGCTGGTGCAAGCCTGGGTGTTCCACTTAGATTAAAGGCCGCTAAATCCTCGGCAGATAATAATCTCGCAAGAAGCACAGTAGCTGAAGTATATACTCAGGTATTATCTGACCTTAATACTGCAGAAGCAATGGTTGCATTAACAAATGGGTCAGCGTTGCTTAATACAACAAGAATTCACAGAAATACTGTCATCGCTCTTAAAACCAGAGTGTTGCTCAATATGAATAATTTTGCTGCCGTGGTTACTGAGGGAAATAAAATCGTTCCGGCAAGCGCCCCATTCGCTGCGGGTTCAGGAGTAGGAAATACACTGGCTACAAATATTGTAAGTGTCTTCACATCGCCTTGGGTGTCAAACGAGTCAATATTTTCAATGCCTATGGTTGCAACAGATGCACCAGGAACTCAAAACGGTCTGGGATATTATTATTCTCCGGCTGCCAATGCAAGCCCTGATTATAGCTTAACAGTTACAGGAATAGTCAGTAACCCTGGATGGATTGCAACCGATACAAGAAGAGGCCTTCTTCTTGTAAGCGGAGGTAAAACATGGTGTAATAAATATAATGTAGCATTATATGTTGATTATGTTCCGGTTATTCGTTATGCAGAGGTTCTGCTGAACCTCGCTGAGGCTGATGCCAGGGCTTCTTCAAGTGTTACCGCAAAATCCATTGCTCTTTTAAATGCTGTGCGAGGCAGGGCTAGCGGAGGTACTTATGTGGCAGGAGATTTTACAAATCTTCAGGCATTTCTTGATAAAATTATGCTCGAAAGGAATATTGAATTTCTTGGTGAGGGTATGCGTAATATGGATTTAATGCGAACAGTATCCACTATACCGGGTAAGGCTTCGGTAAATCCGGTTCCCACAACTTCGCCAAATTACATCTGGCCTATCCCTTTAGCTGAAGTATTGGCAAACAGAGCCATTGTTCAGAACTAGAATTTATTTAATATAATTTAAAAAAGCTGCCCGAAAGAGCAGCTTTTTTTTGATTATAAATAAGTACTTTTTCGAGCCTTTTAGGTTAATGGATTTCGACTTTTGACATCCTCTTTTCTTGTTACATTACTCAAAGTCTCCTAAACAATCCTCTTTATTGT
>JBBQJD010000181.1:0-4714 GCA_038325595.1 Bacteroidales bacterium
CACTCTCCCACTCTCCCATTCTCCCACTCTCTCTTTCATTCCTTACTCAGCGTCTCCGCCGCATCGATCCTCGAGGCAATAAGAGCGGGAATCCAGCTGCTCAACATCCATAGCACCGGGAATATCAGTAGTGTAAAATAGAAAAGTGTCCATACCGGTTTGATATTCATGGCAGTAAACCTGAAAATAGCGGTTCCGGAATATTCGGCAATAAGACTGCCAATGAAAAATCCTATAATTCCACCGGCAAGACCAAGGATAAATGCTTTGGCAAGTATTATAAAAAGAACTGTCGCGGTGCTGGTTCCCATTGCTTTAAGAATACCTATTTCGCGAGTCCTTACAATAATGTTCTGATAGAATAGCAAACCGGTAATCAGCAGACACGACAGAATAATGAAAGGTATTATAAACGCCCCGTATTTGTTCATCATAAGTCTCTGGTTCTCACGCGCATCTGCAATGCTGCTGATCTCTGTCACCTCAAGGTCTGTAAAAATTGCCTGAACCTGGTTCCGGGCATTCTTAATCCTGCCATCCTTGCAGACACATCCCAGAGCCTCAATTTTATTTATCTTCCCCTGCATTCCAAGAACCTGTTGCAGATCCTCGAGATTAAATGCCACACCCTGGTCAATAATTCCCCTGCCTTCTTCAAGTCTTTCTGCTATCTCAAAACTGTATTGCCTGCCGTCAGTTCCGGTAATGAAAAACCGATCCCCCTGATTTATGTTTTTTGCAACCAGAAAACCCAGATGCACTGTTCCTTTTTTAACATCAAAGCCCATGATTTCCTGTCTGGGCAGGAACCGTTGCATTGCTTCATCTTTATATCCCATCAGTACGATCTGATGAGATGAACCATTGGGATCCTTCCAGTCTGGAAATTTCACCTGAAGGATGCCGGTAAGGTGCCTCACTGCATCAAATGTTTTTGATTCAGCCAGAACATCAACATAAATTTCAGGAAAAGTGGCTGTATTGTTAACCGAATAGAAATCAATAAGATTAGTTCCTTTGGGAAAAAGATACAGATTGAGTCCCTGCTCCCGCATGATCTTCCTTGTTTCATCTTCACTGGCTTTGCTCAGTGTATATATTGCGACGGAAACAGAGCTGGCAACGATCACCGTGAAAAGAATTATTGCAGAACTGACTTTCCGGTAAAATAGTTCTTTTATTACCAATCTTAATGGATTCATATCGTATTTTTCTTGTTTTTTCTACGAATATATATAGTTAATATGCTTATAATCAATAATATAAACAGACCTGTAACCGCAAAAGATACCTGGAGTGATTTATCATCCTTCATAATTAACTTCTGGGGCTGAAGTGTATTTAACCCTTCCTTCTGATCAATAAGCCATTTTGGAAGGGGTCTGCTGCTTAGACTGTCATATTTCAGGCTATCCTGCTCCATGTCAGTGCATCAATGAAGGATTTGCATCCAGTATTGCATTGACAAGTGCAGTGGCAGGTGAATCCCATTTATTGACATAAAGGATATCGGTACCGGGAAGGTTGTCTTTTATAAGACAGCTGCAATCGGCAGTAAGGAAATCAATCATCAGGTTTATGTTCTCCTCCGTTATACCACCGGCGACCAATGGCTCAAGCGCCTTAAACCTTCCGAAAACTCCGAAAAGCATCGGTTCCTTAATACTTTTCAAATCGTCTTCAACATTGAGCAGCATCGAAACGAAATGTTTTTCACCCATGTTGCTCCTGCTAAGTTCAATCACGGATATTATCCCTTTAAACGGAGATCCCGATATAGCTTTCTTAATCTCAGCAAGACCCTTTGCATCTTTATCTGCAATATCCGATTTAAGGTATACCATGGCACATAGCTTTCCTTTTTTAAGCTCAGCTGCTATGGTATCTCTCAGTGGGGACGAGATGAGATTCCCTATTTCCGCAACATCATTATACGATGAGAAATGTCTTTTTTCATAATACAGGGCATAATAAGGCTTTTCTATATCTTCTCTTTTTACATCCTCAAACCTGATATTGGCTTCAGAAATATCCTTTTTTAATGTCTCATTTTGCTGTCTGGCTTTATCAGTGACAGGAGTCTTATGAAAATATACGAGGGTATACTGGTTTGGAAGCGTATTAAGAAGGACCCACTCCGAAACCTTTGTTGTGCAGGCCAGGCTGATAAGACCTGCTATTGCCAGTAGCTTTATATATACAGGCTTCATTTCCTTGTAAGTATAACGGATTCCTGTATCAGCTCAATACCTGAAAGTATTGTATTTCCTTTTACAGGGCTCATTTCTATCTTCAGCTTGTTGCCTGCCTTAATTCCCGTAAACGATTTAATCACCTCCTTATCCTGTTGCCCGGCTTCACTTATGATATCAAAATTTTCAAGAACTTTTACATCCTGCATCTTAACATCAAAAACACGTTCTCCCGGTTTGTAGTTTTCAAGCTCGGAAAAATAAAGTTTAACACGATATGTTGCTCCCGGAATTGTATTTTCACCGGATAATGAGATTTCCATGGTTCTTATTCCGCCTATCGCACTTGCGCTTATCCATGGAGTGACATCAGACTTAATTGAAACAGGATCTTTTCTGATCTTATAATAATCAACAGAATCAATCTTAATGCTTATCCCCGGAGCAGCTCCTCCTACATTCGGATAATCAAACCAAAGGATGTTATCCGATGAAGCACGGTCACCGGGTGCATTGAGATTAATACCCAGCGTTTTTATCTGATTCCCATTCCATTTATAATTACTGTTTGTCCAGTAGTTCATCCAGGGCATATTGACCAGTGCAAGCGATGTTTGATTCTGGTAAGGGCACTGGCATGTACGGGTATAATCGGGAGAATTTAGCACTCCGTCGGCAACTATAAGATTTGCAGAACAGCCTGCTTTAAAACCACCGAGGCTTCCCGTTCCTTCAAAAACATCAAGATTAACAAATCCGGCTGATGCTGAGCGGAATGTCAGAAGATGCTCACTTGCGATAATATATCCGCAACCATACTCCCTTTTATAACTCCATTTCAGATCTTCACCGGTAACCGGATCCTTTTGCAAAATGGGATCGCCGGTAAGCAAATTAAATCCTTCTCCCTCAGTGAATATTTTATCATTGGAAATAATGGGAGGATTCCCGTAATTTATCTGTTTATCCCAAAGAGCTTCTTTATTATCAACCTTATATACAATCATCCTCTTGCCTTCCTCACCGTTGAGCATATCCCTTGAGGGTCTGGTAGCCTGTAATAACAGCTTGTAATCCGATGAATATCCGAGCCATGTCCCAAAGACATCATTTTTCTGTTCATAGATCTTCTTTCCGGTATTAATATCGAGATACAGAAGCCTCGATCCTTCAGGAATGGACTCTCCCCGTCTTCTAAGTTTTGTCTCCAGGCTCTGGGGAAGCTTATCGAGGCAGAAAAGTATATTGTCGCCAACAATTACAGAGTTATGAATAAAACCATGATTTGAAGTGATACTCCAGATCTTTCTGCCATTGAATCTGTCAAGAATAACCAGCTCCCTGCTGGCAGTCCAATCAAAATCCTCAAATTTCTTATTACTTTTTTCACCTTCAATAAGTGGTATTTCCGGATATTTGGAGAAGTTATTGCCAAGTATCAGATAGTCTTTATAAACACCTATATACGCGATCTTCTCAGTATCTGCATCACCTGTGGAAAAGGCCTTCACTTCTTCTCCTGTATTGATATCCAGGAGATGGCATTTGTTTCCTTCGATTACATAGACAAATTCCTTCGTAGCAATGAAATTGGTGCCGCGGGCATTCGCTCCAGGCAAATGTTCCTGGTTATATTTGGTATCGAGCGGACTTTCTTCATCATAACTTTCATCATAGTAAACCAGCCAGGAATCTTCCTTAAGCTTTTCAAATACTTTTTGCCACAGCAAACGGCCGGTGTATACATCTCTGGCAGTAATGCTGTTTATTCCCTGAATGATAAGCCGGCCATCAATAACCTGTTCAGGAGGGCCATGTCCATGGCGTGGCAGGACATCCAGATTTGAATTTCCGCCAAACCACAAAATTCCAAGAGGGGCTTTTACAATTTCATCATCGGATTTTACCGTATTTGCTATATCTCCGTAATTATGTGTCCAGTTTGCCGAACCTTTAAGAGAGCCTGACCTTGTCAGCATGGTATATCCTTTTCCGGTTGCCAGTTTTGCACCATAAAGATCAAGTTTCGTAACAGTTTGTGATATTTGTAATTGATTATCGTTATTTGTTTTCATCCAGATCTTTCCGCCATAGGGTCTGGTACTTTCATAGATCTTCTCCAGATTGATTTTATTAAAACCTGAAGCGTATGAAGGATCCAGAATTACTGTCAGCGATGAAAAATATTGAGGGAGGGAAATATTGTCGTTATTATATTGAAGAAAAGAAATCTGCCCGGCAGTTATTCCTGCTTTGCTGAAGTATTCCCGCAGGAATTCCACTCTTGCAGGATCATTATCAAACGCAACAATTTTAAGTTTGGTTTTTAATATAAGAACTTTCAGAAAATTAAGATCCCTGGTTCCATAGATCACGGCATAACCATCATATACTCCTGATGTTTTGATTATTTCATCAGCCAGTGAAGATCTTGCTTTTAACCTTGTTGTGGGAGCTTTCAATACAGCAACATGTTTTACGGGAGAATCGCCATATACCATTAATGATCCGTCATCCGTCAC
>JBBQJD010000182.1:0-4582 GCA_038325595.1 Bacteroidales bacterium
ACCAACATTTACTGCTCCTGAAGTGTTCGTAAATACTCCTTATACATTTTCCCTAATTGTAAACGATGGTTTTGTTGATTCACCTGCCGATGTTGTAATCATCACGGTGAAAAAAGGGAATAAGACTCCAGTGGCCAATGCCGGCATTGATCAAACCATTAACGAAAATTCTTTGGTAACTCTGGATGGAAGTTTATCTTCTGACATTGATCTTGATGCGCTGACTTATTTATGGACTGCACCGACTGGTATCACTTTGAGTTCGGGTACAGTTGCCCAGCCAACTTTTACTGCTCCCGAAGTACAGACAGATACCCCTTTTACTTTTTCTCTGGTTGTAAACGATGGCATCATTAACTCAACTGTTGATCAAGTTGTGATTACTGTAAAACAGGTAAATAAGGCACCGATAGCCAATGCCGGAACAGCTAAAGAGGTAACCGAAAGAATGGTAATTCAGTTGGATGGAAGTTTGTCTTCCGATTTTGACAACGATCTACTGACCTACAAATGGACTGCCCCACTTGGTATAACACTGATTTCCAATACAGTTGCAAAACCGACTTTTACGGCTCCTCAAGTATTATTAAATACACCCTACACCTTTAGCCTGATTGTAAATGATGGTACACTGGATTCTCCTGCCGACGATGTGGTCATTACAGTAATTCCAAACAAAGCGCCGATTGCCAATGCCGGAATTGATCAAACAGTAGCACAACAACAACCTGTGACATTAAATGGATCACTTTCTACTGATCCAGAAAATGATGTATTAACTTATCATTGGACAGTTCCTGCTGAGATTACTTTGACTAATCCAAACACGGATCATCCAAGTTTTGTAGCTCCAAATGTAACTGTTGACACAGATTTCTCAATTAAATTGAAGGTAAACGATGGAGAATTGGATTCTCCGGAAGATGAGGTAATTATCAGGGTGCTTCAAAATCAAGCTCCAATTGCCAATGCAGGTATTGACCGCGGTGTGAAAGAAAACAGTTTTGTTACGCTCGATGGTTCTGCTTCTGCTGATCCTGACAATGATGCAATAACTTATTTATGGACAGCGCCAGCAGGAATTATACTAAGCTCAAATACTGTTGCCAAACCTACTTTTACCGCACCTGAAGTTAGTGTAGTTACTAACTATATATTCACCCTTATTGTGAATGATGGCACTTTGGAATCCCCTGCTGATGAAGTGGTGGTCACAATATTTCAGGTGAACAAGGCACCAATAGCCAATGCAGGTATTGATCAATCTGTTAACGAAGGAGTAACTGTTTCACTCAATGGGTCAGCATCATCAGACCCGGACAATGATGCTTTGATTTATAAATGGACTGCTCCTGCAGGAATTATCCTGAACACAAGTATTCCTGACAAACCTACTTTTACAGCTCCGGAAGTAATGGTAAATACTGATTATACCTTTACATTGGTTATAAATGATGGTATGCTGGATTCATCTGTTGATAAGGTAGTGGTTACAGTATTACAAGTAAATAAAGCGCCAAATGCCAATGCCGGCAGCGATCAGTCGGTTAATGAAGGGGAAACAGTTTCATTAGATGGATCAGTTTCTACAGATCCGGACAATGATTTATTGACCTATAAATGGACTGCCCCTGCAGGAATAACACTAAGTTCAGCTACAGTTTCCAAACCAACTTTTACTGCTTCGGAAGTAACTACTGATACCAACTTTACTTTTTCTCTGACTGTAAACGATGGTTTAGTTAGTTCAATAGCCGATCAGATTGTTGTTACAGTCAAACAAGTAAACAAAGCGCCGATCGCAAATATCGGACCTGATCAAACTGTAAATGAAGGAAGTTTGGTTACTCTTGACGCATCAGCCTCATCTGATCCAGATGGCGACGCGTTAATATATAGATTATCCGGTCCGGATGGAACTACAATAAGTTCATCAACAATTTCTAAAATTACGTTTCCTGCTCCGGACGTTGCTACTGACACCAAATTCACCTTTACTCTCATTGTCAGCGACGGATCTCTCAGTTCACCTGCAGATCAGGTAGTAATCACAGTGAAAAATGTTGACAAAGCTCCGTTTGTAAAGGACTCTATTAAAAATGTTTCTGTTGATAAGAGGGCTCCCGATCAAATCATCGACCTGAAAACCGTATTTGCTGACGATGATCTTCTTGATGTATTAACCTACATTGTTAGCTCAAATACAAACAATCAGGTGGTTACAGCGAAAATATCAGGATCGAACCTGATTATTAGCTTTTCAACTACAAACATCGGATTGTCTGAAATCGTGATTACTGCAAGCTCGAACGGTAAGGAAGCCATTTCGAAATTTAAAGTAGAAGTGAAAAGTCCAACAGGGATTAATCCACTCTCAGACGAAACTGAAGTCAAGATTTATCCAAATCCAACAAAAGGAAAAATTCAAATAAATTTTGGACAAACACCTGCGGCAGGAACCTGGATAACGGTTTACAACATTACAGGGACAGTCGTTTTCAAATCGTTGGTGGTCAATAAACAGGAAAATCTAAATCTTCATGGAAATCCTGCTGGAATGTATTTCATTAAAATTGATCAGATGACTCCAAAAACATATAAAATTGTTTTGGAATAAGGATTAATCGAATAGATATTTCATTTAAGTGCTGGAAGTATCCCCCAGCGCTGGTTTATTAAGAGGCCGTCTCAATTTTATTTTGAGTCGGCCTCTTTTTCATTCCATAAATTCAGTCGTTCTCTTTTTGTTTTCTCTCTACCCCACGCCCTCAATAATACAAATGTTTGGAAAGAGTTCGGAAAATGATGAGTGCTGAGATTTAAATACATATTTAACCAAGGGTTATTACATCAATTGAAACTGTGATCCGTAGCGACTTCAAATAATTACAGAACGAGGCAAACATCCTCATTTTTTTGAATAATCCAATTAACAATAAAGATTTATCTCGTTACTTGTTGTAATTTGCTTTACAACCTCTCGAAAATAGTATATTTGGGCTTTATTTGAATTTTAAAGCCAATTATGCCCACACTCAACTGGATAGGAAAAGAAAAAGTAATCAACCATCATTTAGATGTTCCCTATAAAATTCTGGAACACCAATACAATAGCCTCACCCTAACCCTCGCCGGGGGAGAGGGAGAAAGCCAAAAACTGATAAAGGAAGGCAGTAGTGGGGCTATCATTCACGGTGATAATCTGGAAGCTCTAAAATCGCTTTTGCCCGAATACGAAGGACGCGTCAAGTGCATTTACATTGACCCGCCTTACAACACAGGTAACGAAGGCTGGGTTTACAACGACAATGTTAATAATCCAAAAATAATAAAGTGGCTTGGCGAAGTTGTTGGTAAAGAAACTGAAGATCTAACTCGACACGACAAATGGCTCTGCATGATGTATCCGCGCCTAAAACTGTTACACAAGTTACTTTCAGACGACGGAGCAATCTTTATTTCAATTGAAGAAAATGAAATTTCGAATTTGCAATTAATATGTTCAGAGATTTTTGGGGCTTCTAATTATCTAGCAACAATTACAGTTATAGTAAAACCAGAAGGTAGGAGATATGGCTATTTTGCTAAAACACATGAATACATTGTTGTTTTTAGTAAAAATATAGAATCGATTCATTTAAACGAGATTGATGTTGAAGGTACAAAATATACATACTACGATCAAAAAGGTGGATTTAACTTGAAAGGTTTAAGAAACCGTAATGTGAAGTCATTTAATTCTACGAATCGTCCAAATTTGAGATATCCTTTTTTTGTAAATGTTAGTTGTCCGGACGAAAATGGATTGTTTGAAGTTAGTGTTGAACCAATAGAAAATTGGAAAATAGTAATGGCAAGTACCGTTGATGGATTGGAAAGTGTATGGAGATGGGGTAAGGAGAAATCTCAAAAGCAGAGAGAAGACTTGACAGCATTCCTTGGTAATGATGACAATATTCGAATATTTCAAAAAGAAAGAAAACTTACCCAAACTGCAAAAACAACATGGATTGATAAAAATTTTCATTCAATTAAAGGGACAAAAGAATTAACTCAACTCTTAGGTAAATCAGTTTTTGATTTCCCTAAACCAGAAGGATTAATTCGACAAATTCTAACAATTGGAACAAATGAAGATGATATTGTTCTTGATTCTTTCGCTGGTTCAGGCACGACAGCTCATGCGGTTCTCAATTTGAACAAACTAGACGATGGTAATCGAAAATTCATTTTAATAGAGATGGAAAATTATTCCGAGGATATTACAGCAGAACGTGTAAAGAAAGTAATTAATGGTTATTCAGAAAACGAAGGTACTGGCGGCAGTTTCGATTACTATGAATTGGGGCAACCGCTTTTTATTGAAACCGATGTGCTGAATGAAGAAGTCCCACTCGAAAAAATACGCGAATACGTTTGGTATTCCGAAACCAAGAATAGTCTCACCCCCTGCCTCGACGGCAGACGGGCAGCCCTCGCCGGAGAGGGAGAAAAAGAAGATCAAGCTTCGTTTTTAGGAAAAAATAAGGATACTGCCTATTATTTCTACTACCAAAAAGACCGAATGACCACGCTTGACGAC
>JBBQJD010000183.1:0-4475 GCA_038325595.1 Bacteroidales bacterium
CAATACTATTACTTTTTTGAATCTCATCTAATCTTTTTCAGCTCTGCATTGTTGATATGCTATATAACACTTTAGTCCTTATGGTCTGAGTAAAAGGCTTATATTTTCTTCTATTACTATAAACCAAACAACAGGACAGAAATATTCTTTAATTCTGATATCAATCTTAAATGCAAAAACATGGAAAGTAAGAATGAAGAAATGATGTATTTCCCTTCACAATCGGTGATAGACAATGCAACTATCAAGGAATACGACAAACTGTACAGGTATTCAATTGAAAATACTGAGAAGTTCTGGGAAGAGCAGGCAGGCTACCTGGCCTGGTACAAAAAATGGGACAAGGTTCTGAATAAAAGCAATCCTCCATTTTATAAATGGTTTGAGGGAGCTAAAACAAACATCATCCTGAATGCCCTTGACCGTCATCAGCATTCACGGAACAGGAATAAGCTTGCTTTGATCTGGGAGGGAGAACCAGGTGATACACAGTCATTTTCGTACCATGCGCTTGGACGTGAAGTATGTCATTTTGCATACATTTTGAAAAGTATGGGAGTTAAGCGCGGAGACGTTGTAACGATTTACATGCCGCAAATTCCTGAGCAGATAATTGCCATGCTGGCCTGTGCCAAGATAGGAGCAGCACACAGTGTTGTTTATGGAGGATTCAGTCATGAAGCTCTTGCTGATCGTATCAATGATGCAAACAGTAAAGTGGTTGTAACAGCTGACGGGGGATACCGCCGGGGGAAAATAGTTGAGATGAAAAGCGTTGTCAACAAGGCAATGGAGCTCTCACCAACCATGGAAATTTGCATTACGGTAAAGCGAACCGGCATAGATGTTTATATGGAAAACGGTCGTGATTACTGGCTTCATGATTTAAAGGCACTGCCAATGGCTTTCAACAAATGCGAGACAGAGCAGATGGATGCATCTGATCCATTGTTTCTGTTGTATACTTCGGGTTCAACAGGGAAACCAAAAGCTCTTATCCATACTCATGGCGGATTCAGTGTTTACACATCCACTACACACAGAATGGTTTTCGATATAAAACCCGAAGATCGATACTGGTGTGCTGCAGATCCTGGCTGGGTAACAGGCCACAGTTATATTGTATACGGACCACTGATAAACGGATCGACTATTTTACTGTATGAAGGAGCTCCAAACCACCCGTACCCGGACAGATGGTGGAAAATGATCGAAAAATATGGCGTAAATATTCTGTATACTTCACCAACTGCAATCAGAGGCCTTATGCGTTTTGGTGATTCATGGCCCAACAGGAACAATCTCAGTTCACTTCGTTTGCTGGGTTCAGTGGGAGAACCTATAAATCCTGAAGCATGGCAATGGTACTATAAAGTTATAGGAAAAGAAAAATGTCCGATTATTGATACATGGTGGCAAACCGAAACCGGTGGATTTGTCATAACTCCGCTCCCGATAACTCCGCTTAAACCCGGATCAGCCACAAAGCCTTTCTTCGGATGCGAGGTGGGTGTTGTTGATGAACAAGGTAACGATGTAAAAGATGGTGAAGAGGGTAATCTTGTAATAAAAAATCCGTTGCCTGGCATGACAGCAGGCGCTTTCAATGATCCTAAACGGTTTGTCGATACCTATTATAAAAAATATGAAAAGCAGGGATGGTATCAGACAGGTGACTCAGCCAAAAGGGACAAAGATGGATATTATTGGATCATCGGGCGTACTGATGATGTAATTAAGGTCAGCGGCTACAGACTGGGAAGTGCTGAAATAGAGAGTGTTATGGCTCGACATCCTGCGATTGCCGAGTCTGCTGCCATAGCTTTACCACATCCGCTGAAAGGTAATGCCATTCACATCACAGCCGTTTTGAGGAGCGGTTTTACCGAAAGTAAAAAGCTGGAACAGGAACTGGTTACTCATATGGTTGAGCATCTGGGTCCGATTGCCCGGCCCGAAGCAATTATTTTTGCTGACATGCTGCCAAAAACCAGAAGCGGAAAGATAATGCGAAGGCTGCTCAAAGCAAGGGCACTTGGATTGCCTGAAGGTGATACAAGCACTCTGGAGGATTAATTAAGAGGCACTGCCATCTTATATACTTTTACTTTCTGAGTGAATACTTTCCAATTAAGAACTTTTATAAATACAAATCTTTTTTATTTTTTTCAAACTTTCGTATATGCTTTTATGTTTGTTACTGGAACAGCGCTCAGAAATCTTGACATTTACATCATATAAATAAATATTCATGAATAATTTTTTCAGAGCTCTTCTTGCAGGATGGGGAGCAAAAAAACTAGGAGGAGGCTGTATTTCCACCATAATCATTTTCATTATTCTGTATATGATACTAAAGCAATGTGCCTGATCAGATCGGATGTTGTTGTCAATGGTGATAAATGAAAAACATCAGAAACATTCTCCGGGAAACATCTCATCGTCCTTTTCCCATACCGGAAAAAAACTGGAAGTATTATCAGGAATGGCATAATGTGATATTTGCACACTGGAAGGTTAATGAAAATTCCTTAAAGAAACTGATTCCGGCAGGACTGAATCTTGATCTTTTTAATGGAGAAGCATGGATCTCACTTGTTGCTCTTACATTAAAAAAATTACACCTTCATTATCTTCCAACCTTCCCTGGTTTTCCCGATTTTCATGAAATAAACATGAGAACATACGTTATAAGAAACAGTAAACCAGGCATTTATACCCTAAGCCTGGAAGCTCAGAAATCCTTCCCAGCCTTGCCTTGCAGACCTATGTTTGGTTTAAACTACTATAAATCAGATATTAGCCATCGGCCGGATTTTCATGAATCAGAAAACAGGAAACACTTGTTTTATCTGAAATCAAGGTATAATAAGGGAACTGATATTTCAGTAAAAACGGATCTTGACAAATGGCTCACGGATCGTTTCACATTTTATCATGAACTTTCCGGTGAGATTTTTAGTCACGATATTCATCACCGCGACTGGCAATTGAAAACACTTGAAATAGAAACATTCGAAATAAATTACAGATACATGGATCTGCTGATAAGCAAGGGTGCTGATCTGTATCATTATTCAGATGGAGTTCAGGTTCCAACATGGGGAAAAGTCAAAGCTTGATTTGAGACTTTCAAAGAATATGACAATGGAAAAATATATCGGGTGTTCAGGATATTACTACAATCACTGGAAAAATATATTTTATCACGAAATTCTGATTGAACCAATACCTCAAAAAAATTGTTTGTTCTAAATTAATCTCTCTGGTATAGTATAATGTTAAGCTCTTTAACTATGAAAAGAAGCAGATTTCTTATAGCAGCATTTTCATTACTTCCTGTAAATGTTTTTTCCAAAGCATTTTCTGCATTAATAAACAAGGGTTTTAAAGTAAATGCAGGGGAATCAAGGAATGACAGACACCTGAAGATGAAAGGTGTCACCATGAATGTTCTGGATCTAAAGATGTCCTCGTCCGATACCGATGGTGCAATCGCTGTTTTTGAACAAACAGGATTTACACCCAAAGGTGGACCTCCTTTACACATCCACCTGTATCAGGACGAGTTTTTTTATGTAATTGATGGTGAATATCAGTTCCAGGTTGGCGATGAAAGGCATAGGCTGAAAAAAGGGGATACTATTTTCCTGCCAAAGAATATTCCCCATGCCTTTATTCAGCTTACAGAAAAAGCAAAAGTGCTAGTCTCTTATATTCCGGCGGGCAAAATGGAAGATTTCTTTATGACTACCGATTCATGGACTTCTCCCCCCACAAATGAAGAAATAGTAAAGGTATTTGCAGATAATGACATGAAAGTTGTAGGACCACCATTAAAGGAAGCAGCTGAAAACATCAAATTCTGACATATTTACATCTGGTAAGTTAAGTCGGATTCTGTTCAAAATCATTTTTATCTTTACAATTTAAAGAGAGATCAGTGAATTATTCATTCTTGATAACGGAGGGATCATTATTGATACACCGGGCATGAAGGAACTTGGTGTAACAGAAAGATTCAAACAACGTTTCAGGAAATATTTGATCTGACTTTAAAATGCAGGTTTAGTGATTGTACTCATGTCAATGAAAGCGGGTGCGCAGTAATAGAAGCCCTGAACAATGGTATCATAGATAAAGACTCACTGGAAAATTTTCTCAGAATTGCAAAAGAACAGGAACGCTTCAGGCTTACGGTTGCTGAAAAACGTAAAAAAGACCGGGAATTTGGTAAAATGGCTAAAAATATAATGAAGGAGAAGAAAAAAACTAAAGGCTGATTAGTGATCCCGGATTGTAAGGTGGACACGGGAAATGCACTCCGTGAATTCATTCAGTGAAATCCGCGTAATCCGCGGTGAATCAATTGGGGGGAATCATTTTTGCGACCTCTGCGGTTAATGGATTTACCTTTTGAGACACCCTCGTTCCTGTCTCAGCCTCTGTAATTACTGATTATTTCATCCGGTCCG
>JBBQJD010000184.1:0-4420 GCA_038325595.1 Bacteroidales bacterium
ATGCAAACCATATATTCTGCAAATACCCATAAAAGCAAAAATGGAATACCTCGATCTTGATCCATCCTTAGCTAAACCGAGGTTAGTGGGAAAAGAATGGATTATTCCTGATGCCTTGCATCTTTTTGCTCTATAGTGGTAGATGAAGTGAAGCTGAATTGATTAAATGTAAATAAGTATTTAAATATCAGTTTGTTAATATAACCCTACCGATACCTTTCTGGGCTTTTTTACAGGTAAATGGGCTCTTAACCTTTTCCCCTTTGGGAAATCAGAAAGGGGGTAAAAAGTTATAGGAATTATCAGGAAGATTGTTGTTTTACAAACTAATAAAAACTAAGTTATGAAGGATAACAATAAAATTACCATCTGGATCCTTACAATCCTAAGGATAGTTGTTGGGTGGCATTTTCTTTATGAAGGACTGGCTAAACTGGCTAATCCGAACTGGTCATCAGCTTCCTACCTCATGGAATCAAAATGGCTTTTTTCGGGCTTCTTTCACTGGTTGATAAGTAATAACACAGCCTTGCAGATTGTTGATTTTCTGAATATATGGGGATTGATTATTATAGGCGTTTGTTTGTTCCTTGGCATTTTCAGCCGGATAGCCAGTATTTCCGGAGCCCTGCTTTTGCTGCTCTACTATGTGGCCAATCCACCATTCGTATACTCCTCATTACCTTCAACGAGCCATTTTTATATAATTAACTATAACTTCATTGAGGCAGTTATCCTTATTGCCATTGCAGTTTTTCCCCGGGAAAATCTTTTAAGCGTACAAAGATTTATAACAGTATATCATGAAAAGCGGAAGGATAAAAAATTCCCGGCAACCGATAACCACGAGATCCTGGAAACAACTGATAATTCAAGAAGGGAGCTGATAAAGAACATTGCTGTACTTCCGCTATTCGGGGCTGTACTGTTCGGTATGGCAAAAAAAAGAGGCTGGATCAGTTTTGAGGAAAAAAACCTGGCAGGCAAAGCAGATGCAGTCAGCAGCGCATCCCTAACCCTGGGCAATGTACAGGCGATCAGCGAACTAAAAGGAAAAATGCCTGCCGGGAAGATTAAAGACACTATCCTGAGCAGGGTGATGATTGGCGGTAACCTGATAAGCGGATTTGCTCATTCCCGGGACCTGATATATGTATCTACATGGCTTAAAAAGTATTTTACCGACGAAAAGGTAATTGAAACGTTATGGCTTTGTGAAGCGTGCGGAATCAATACTGCTATTTTCCGTTGCGATGAAAATACAATAAGAATCCTTAAAAAATACTGGTCAAGAGGCGGAAAGGTACAATGGCTTGCCCAGACATATCCCAAGGGAGAAGACCTTACAAATGTGAAACTTGCAATTGATAATGGTGCAATAGGAGCATTCGTTATGGGAGGTATTGCTGATAAAATAGTTACAGACAGACAAATTAATTTCCTTCAAAAACCTATAGATCTTATTCAGCGTCAGGGACTGATTGCAGGTACTGCAGCTCATTCAATAATGGTGCCGGCAGCTTGTGTTGAGAATGGTATCAACCCTGATTTTTACATGAAAACTTTCCATCATAACAGATACTGGTCCGCTACTCCCCTGGATCAATCCAATCCTGAACTTCCTCCGGATGGTGATGACCATAACATGGCTCATGATAACATCTGGTGCATGTCGGATAAGATAACTGCTGATTTCTTCAAAGAGAATTCAACACCATGGATAGCTTACAAAATTCTGGCAGCCGGAGCCATAAAACCCGAGGATGGATTCAGGCATGCCTTTGAAGGAGGCGCCGATTTTACCTGTGTTGGAATGTTTGATTTCCAGGTAGTTGAAAATACAAACATCGCTTACGGTATTCTGAATTCAGAATTGAAGCGTGAAAGAAAGTGGTATGCTTAAAATTTTTACAGAAATCTTATGATACAGTTTAAAAATAATCTGGTATTTAATCTGGTATTTTTTTCTTTCTTGATTTTCACTTCTTCATCAGTGAAAAGTCAATCTCAGTCTATTAACCGTCATGATGCCAGTGATGTATGGAGAAAAATCTCCGGATATTTTATGCCTCCTGCAGAATTCCAGAATAAATTTGGTGATTACAGGTCCCCATTGAAATTCTACAATGGAGAACCTGTGCGTACAGCAAAGGACTGGATAAAAAGGAGGGAAGAGATACTTAGCCGCTGGAATGAGATGATGGGCAAATGGCCGTCTTTCATCGATGATCAGAAAATGGAAATCTCAGAAACTTTGCAAAAAGATGGTTTTACTCAATATAATATCAGCTTCAACTGGCTTCCGGGACAAAAAACTGAAGGATATCTTCTTGTTCCGGATACCAAAGGAAAAAAGCCGGCTGTTGTAACCGTATATTATGAACCCGAAACCTCAATCGGAGAAGGAGCTCCTGAGCGTGATTTTGCATATCAGCTGGCAAAAAGAGGATTTGTGACATTATCAATCGGAACAACAGCTACAACAAAGTCAAAAACATACTCTCTCTATTACCCTGATATTCAGAACTCTCAGATTCAGCCTCTTTCCGTACTGGCGTATGCTGCTGCAAATGCATGGTACCTTCTGGCGGGTAATCCCGAAGTTGACGCTGAACGCATAGGCATAATGGGTCATTCTTATGGAGGGAAATGGGCAATGTTTGCTTCATGCCTGTTTGATAAGTTTGCCTGTGCCGTCTGGTCCGATCCGGGAATTGTCTTCGATGATACACGTCCGAATGTAAATTACTGGGAACCATGGTACCTTGGATACTACCCACCTCCATGGGATAACACATGGAGGAAGTCCGGATCTGTTTCTGATGCCAAAGGTCTGTATCCCAGCCTTATATCGGAAGGATATAACCTCCATGAGCTTCATGCACTCATGGCTCCACGGCCATTCCTTGTCTCAGGAGGATCTGAAGATACTCCCCAAAGGTGGGTTCCCCTCAATCATTCAATTGCCATAAACAGGCTGCTGGGTTATGAAAACAGGGTGGCAATGACTAACCGTCCCGACCATTCACCTGATAAAGAATCAAACGAACAGGCATATCTGTTCCTTGAATATTTTCTGAAATTTAAAAAGAAGTAAGCTCCAGGGGATAAAGCTCTTGTTTTGCGCTGGGAAGGGGGTCTTAAAAATCTTGCGGTTAAAGGATTTTGTGTTGAAATTGACATTTGTATTTCATTATTCAAAAAAGTATAGATTATGACTAAAGTATTGAACTCCGGACGGATAGAAGCAATCAATTATTTCGATTATTCCCCTGTCTCTGTGGAATTTGAAAATGGTATCATTTCCGGCATTAAAAGGCTGGAAAAGCTTTCCCCCGATGTCAAGCCTCTTTTTATAGCACCCGGATTAATTGATATACAGATAAATGGGTATCTGTCAGTGTCGTTTTCTCTTGAAGGTGCAGGTGACACAGAAGCCAGTGGCGGAAAGCTGAGTGTTGATGATGTTAAAAAGGTTACGGAAGGATTATGGAAAGAGGGAGTTACAACATATTTCCCAACCCTTACAACCAATAGTCAGGAGTTGCTTGTAAGGAATTTTTCAGTTATTGCTGAAGCAATGAAAGATCCTTCTCTTATGGGTTCAATTGCGGGTTTTCATCTTGAAGGGCCTTATATTTCTGATGTCGATGGTTATCGCGGTGCACATCCCAGGGAATTTGTAAGAAGACCCGACTGGAAAGAATTTCTTGAAATGTATAAGGCTGCCGGTAATAAGATCTTGCTTGTCACTATTGCACCTGAAGTTCCGGGAGCAAATGATTTTATAAGAGAATGCAGGAAGATGGGTATCGTTGTTTCCCTTGGTCATCATAATGGGTCAGCGGCTGCAATAAAGGAGGCTATCGACAATGGGGCCGGTTTGGCAACTCATCTGGCAAATGGATGTGCAAGTATGGTTCACAGGCATTTCAATCCTTTATGGCCGCAGCTTGCAGATGACAGACTGATGATAAGTATAATCTGCGACGGATTTCACCTTATTCCTGAAGAAATACAGGTTTTTTATAAGGTGAAAGGTTCGGATAATATCATAATAACCTCAGATGTAACAAGTTATGCAGGCTTGCCTGCTGGTGAATACAAGATTAAAACAGGTGAAACAATTGTGAAAACTCCGGATGGCAACCTCAGGTTTTCCGCACAGGAAGGAGGACTTTACGGATCTGCATCACCTTTATCACGGGGAATAGGACATATAATGAAAGTCACGGGATGCAGCCTTGCTAAAGCAATACAGATGACGACTGCCAATCCTGCACGTCTTCATAATCTTTCAGATCGTGGTAAGCTTGAACCCGGAAAAAGAGCGGATCTTATATTGTTTTCGATGGAGGAATTCAATATGAAGATCAGGAAGACAGTTGTGGAAGGGAAGACAGTATTTCAAGACTGAAAA
>JBBQJD010000185.1:0-4396 GCA_038325595.1 Bacteroidales bacterium
ACCACTGGTAATATATTATATTTGTAAAGATCATCTTGGTTCGATAACAGGTATTATGAATTCAGCAGGGAACATTGTGGAAGAATCTAATTTCGATCCATGCTTTGTCCGCCGAAGCATTGCGAAGGCGGAGGGAAGAAGAAGAAACCCTGCTGACTGGTCCTATTCCAATGTATCAACGCCGACATACACACAGCGAGGATTTACAGGTCATGAGCATTTAGATATGTTCAATCTCATTCATATGAATGGAAGGATATATGATTCTGAAATCGCAAGGTTTTTGAGTCCTGATCCATTTATTCAGGATCCTTATAATCTCCTTAATTATAATAGATATACTTATTGTTTGAATAACCCTTTAAAATTTAGTGATCCTTCAGGATATATATTTGTATTTTAAACGAATGTTGAGCGAAGCGAACCGGAACGAAGTGGAGCTCGGCGAAGCCAAATCCCGCAAGGCGGGAAACTTTAAAGAATACCGGCAGAAAAACAGATACTCTGAAAAGAGCATCCGGATGCAGGACAGCCATGTAAACGGTTTTAATAGCTGGTGTATAAATGAGAATATAAATCCGGGTGATGTCACCTATCGCCAGGTACTGCAATATCGATAGCGAAAGAGAACGGGGTATCGAAAAACAAAGCGTCATAAGAGAAATCGACTCCATCCGGATATACTTTGATTACCTCCTGGAATCCGGGATCACCAGTCAGAACATAATTAAACGCATCAGGATAAGACAAAGCGGTAAAAAGGTCCTTCAGGGTATATTATCCCGGGAGCAGCTCGAGAAAATATACCAGGGCTTTAGTAACCTTCCGCAGTGGAACCATGGAACAGCCAAATGCAAAGCTTTTGCACCAACGTAACACCGTGATCTTAGGTCTTATGATTTACCAGGGACTTGACAGCGGGGAGATCGCCAGGCCTGAAACCGGCCATGTTAATCTTAGCGAAGGCAAAATTTATATCCCATCAGGCAGGAACAGCAACTCAAGAACTCTGAAACTACAGGCAAACCAGATCTTACCACTAAAAACCTACCTGGAAGAAACACGCCGGGAGCTGCTTGAAAAACGAAACCTGCAAACGCCATATCTCTTCCCTGCTAAGAAATCCAGCGATCTGATCTGTAAGATAGTGGAAGCAGTAAAGAGAATCTATCCGGAATTAAAAGACAGCCGGCAACTCAGGGCAAGTGTTCTTATGAACTGGCTCAAAACAAACAATATCAGGCAGGTTCAATACATGGCAGGACACAAGAGTATCCGGAGCACTGAGAGTTACCGGGTACAGGATCTGACGGATATGACAAAGCAGCTGGAGTTGTTCCATCCGCTTAGATGAAAATGGAGGTCGCAATTTGCGTCCTCCAAACCTGGTATCACAAATTGTGATATCAAATAAAGCACAAAATGAGGTAGTTATAAATTGGAGGTCACAAATTGTGACCTCCAATAAAGACAACAATAAAGAAATGATATTTTTGTAACAGTAAAACAATAAGATATGAGAGAACCTGTAAAAAGTATTGCAATACCTGATGAAGTAGTAATGAGCAAAATATATGTAGTCAGGAGTTTAAAAATAATGATTGACAGGGACTTAGCCGAGCTTTACGGAGTAGAAACAAAAGTTCTGAAGCAATCTGTAAAACGCAATATCAGCCGCTTCCCAGGTGATTTTATGTTTGAAATGTCTGAAAGAGAATTTGCAGACTGGAGGAAAGAGTTTGTAACGACTCCGGAAGATAAGAAAGGCTTGCGCTATGCTCCATATTGTTTTACAGAACAGGGAGTAGCAATGCTTTCAAGTATACTGAATAGTGAAAGAGCGATACAAATGAATATCCAGATAATAAGGATATTTACAAGGATGCGTGAATTGCTGACAACGCATAAGGAAATACTAAAAAAGCTTGAACAGCTTGAAAAAAATGATATTGAGCAGGATGACAAGATCATGTTGATCTTCGAATATTTGAAACAATTAGAGGCAGTCAAGCAGCAGGAGTTGGATCAGAAGAACCGTAAGCCCATCGGCTTTAAGACTCTCGGTAAGAACGAAGACTAATCCCCGCAACTCCCAAAAATCTTCCATTAGCTCCCGCATTTTTGAGAGCTGCTCCCCGGAGCCGTGCCCTTCTGTAATTTTTTCCGTCATGCTTTTTGTGCCCTCGCACATACGGCACATTGTCTTTTTTCATTTAATTGAATAGGTATTTAAGTGGTAAAAAGCAAAATCCAAAGAGCCGCTCCACCCTGCAAACAAAAAGACACGGCCAAAAAATAAACCCCCAAGCTATATTAACATAATGCGGCATTATAGGCACAGCCGCTCAGATTGAAACGCTTTCAGTTGAAAAAGAAAATTTTGTATCTTGCAGGTAATAGCGTTCTTTGAAAAACAACCTGGTACCGGGTCATTGAAAAACCGGAGCACTGATTTAAAAAGAGATTTTACTGGTATATATACTGCCTGAATAACCCGCTAATCTATACTGACCCAAGTGGTTATTGGTTCAAAAAAGGCGATCCGTGCGGAATAGATGGTCGTACAAAAAAGAGAGTAGACAGGTGGTATAATCATATTTTTGATTGGGCAGATGGTGGAGGTGGAAACTCATTAAGTTATGATTATAGTGGATCATCAGATCAGCAAACATATAGTACCTATCTCGATTACACTAGCGGCCCATTTGAATCAGGCAATTCGTCTACTTCGAATCAAGAAAGAACTGGTGCCCATGGCAGTAGCCCAGGCAATAATCCATCAAATGTAGCATCAAACAAGTCAAAAGAAGGAACTGATTGATATGGAGATACATTTGGTGAACGATTAAAGAATTTGCCAAGGTTTTTCTGGAGTGGCGATTACAAAAGAGGACCTAATGGGCTTATTGAAGTAGGCTTTCATAATACAGCAGCTGCATGGATTATTCCAATAGGAAGTGAGCTTAAACTAATAGGCACTTATGCCAATCTTAGTAAGTTAACAAATGGATATAAAGGAGCTATTCAAGCTCACCATCTCATTGAAGTTAGGCATTTATTAAAACTTGGATTGCCTATAAGTCACGCACCAGCAGTTATTCTATCAAAAGCGGAACATGTAATGATTTCTAATTCATTATTTAAACTGCTACCTAAAGGATTCACATATACTCGAACACAGATTATGAATGCTTATAAACAAGCTTATAAAGCTTATCCCGAATGGATTGAAGCAACTTCTCAATATTTAGGGTTTTAAAATATTAAAAAATGAATTATTATATTTTACGTTACACAGGAAAGCAAAAAGGAGAAAGTGGAGAGAGGTTCTCAAGTGATTATCTAATGAATAGTGGCTGTCCTATTTGCGGTACAATGATTGAACTTGAGGGAAATCTTACCACTAAAGGATTGAAAAATGTTAACAATGATTTCTTTGAAACATTAGATGGTGATTTTATAATATCCATATTCTTCTTTAAATTCATGATTTCACATAACATTAAATTGGGTAGTTTGAATAATGTTATAGATATTGATGGAACTAAATTGCCGTTATTCTATTTAAAACCACATTACTATTTTCCCAGAGCAGATAAAGTTAGTGGTTTAATTATTGAAAATCAGTGTTATTTTTGTAAACAGAATGGATATTTTAATGATGTCATCATAGGTGATCTAGAGAAGGATATTCCAACAATTGTAATGCCCGTAATTTTAGAGTATAACAATATAGACAATGAATTATTAAACAAAAGTGATACTTTTTATACTTGGGAGCATATGGGAGTATCAAATAGGAATGCTGAAGTAAGTAGAGAAAGAAGGTTCGCTAGGCCAATGCTTATCGTTAGCGAAAACTTTAAAGAATTAATTGAATCCTCTAAGTTCAAAAATATCCAATTTGAAAGAGTAACCTTTGTAAACAATTCAAGAATTGACATACAAGAATAGCTGCAGGTTTTTAGGTGTTCGGGTTGCTCTGTTTATGTTGTATGGCAGAATACAAGTGCATTAGGTATACAACATAAATCGCAACCCTCACTATAGGTTAATGCGAGCCTGCTGCAGCCAATTTTGAGGCAGAGGGCAGAAGGCTGAAGGCAATAGGAAAACCGCATCCGCCCTCCGCCTTTCCGCCTGATTTAATGACCAGGCCGGACAAATAAATTTAAACATTGAACTCATATCTGAGCATTTTCTGTACAGCTCTCAGGTGTTGTATTGCAGAATGTAAAAAACTAAAAAGTAAGTCACGAAACAAATGACAATAAGTGCGTTGGCAATCCCAAAAAGGTGCGATATTTTGCCTCGCCTGTAGCGGGAGGCCCAGTGTAGCGGGCGTAAGGCACGGCAAAATATGTCTTTTTGGGCGCCTTTTCTTTGTTACTTTCTT
>JBBQJD010000186.1:0-4381 GCA_038325595.1 Bacteroidales bacterium
TGAAAAAGACTGGAAGCTTCTGCTTGAAGGTCCGGATAATATTTGCCTGGCAGCTGAATATGAAAACACGCTGGCTGGAACGGCAACGGCATTGTGTCATTCAGGTAAGGTTGCCTGGATCGGAATGGTACTTGTTGATAAGGCACTGCGGGGACAGGGAGTTGGGAAAATGCTTCTCCTTAATATTATAAAAAAACTCAGAAATGTTGAATCAATCAAGCTTGATGCTACTCCGGCAGGATTACCCCTGTACCAGCATATCGGATTTATCGAAGAGTATAAGATCATCAGAATGATATGTCCTGCTTCCGGTGATTTTTATTATCAGTATCCCGATGGAGTACCGTTACACACTGAACCTGAATTATTGCCGGAAATCCTTGAGTTTGACACGTCAATCTTTGGTGCAGACAGGACATACCTTTTAAATTCAATATATCAGAATTATCCTCTGAAGGCATTTCATGTCAGGCAGAACAATAATCTGAACGGATATATATTTGGCAGGGATGGTTCGAGATTTCATTATTTAGGACCTGTTTCTGCCGTATCGGTTGAAACAGCCAGAGCTCTTATTGCCAAAGCCATGGAAATACTTAACCATCAACCAATTGCAATTGATGTACTAGAAGACAAAGTAGCTCTGATCAGCTGGCTTGAATCAATCGGCTTTGTCAGGCAACGTAATTTTGTCAGGATGTATCTGAAGGGTAATTTTCCCGGAAGGATCGAAAATCAGTACCTGATCAGTGGCCCTGAATTCGGGTAAATCAATTATTTAGAATCAGATTTTGTGTAGTCGAGCTGCATCTCAGTGAGATCCAGTTTTTCAGAATTCCCCTTATGAATTATAATCCGATATTTCAGAACCAGGGGTTTGTCTTTTGATATGCTGTAAAGGTTCTGACCAGGAAATACAACATTCTGCATACTTGCTTTCTGTCTTAAGATCCAGGGCTGAGGGAAACCAGGATTGTCCGGATGACATAACATTGCTAATCCGCTGACTTCTTCTCCTTCCATAAACGTGCCTGAAAAATCCATCCATGGTCCGGCCTCTATCTGAAGCTCACGGGGAGTTGCCTTTCCGTTTTCAGAAGTAAAAGTCATATCATCGGGAAGCTTTATACGTGCACACAGACCCCCGTATCCTTTGGGGTCAGCCGAACCTCCAATCTGGAAACCATCGACAAGCGGCTGCAGGGAAATTTCAAGATCTATTTTACGAATATTCTTTTCCTGCTGATGAACGGTAATTATTGTCTGCTCACTAAGAAAAGGCTCTCCTACCCTGAATGTTGAAGACTTCCATACGACATCAAGGAAGAACTGAGCTTTGTCCCCACTCTTTTCTGTCCTTACATTTATAACTTCCTGTGAAATTCCTTCATTGATCCAACCGTCGCCAAGGCTTACAGTATCAGCATACAGCTGATGCCATGTCCAGAAGATGCCTCTGTGGTAAGGATGATCAGGCGGAAATTCTTCCGTTAGGATTTCACCGTTTAATCCATATACCGGATGCAGATAATTACTACAGATATACTGTCCGGTGAGTGATTTTGGCTTCCTCTGATAAAAAAAGACAGGTTCGGAACTTTCAAATAATTCGATACCCTGATCTGATTCTTTAAAAATGAACGGAGAATCTTTGCATGAACCGGACGTCATCAATAAACCAATAACCACGAGAAACTTTGTGAACCTGCAAATCATTGGCTTATTGAGCTTCAGTTAATAACTATAATTATCAAATGATCAGATGATCTTTCTGTTAATCGGATCCCATTCGGTAAATCGCTTTTCAACGTAAGAAAGATGAGCCATCATGCATGTAATCCCTTCTTCGAACGCATTTTCAATATTTGAGCTTGGGGTATTACCGTTGCGGATACAGTCAATCCATTCCTTTATATGCAGATGTGTAACATCCACACTTCTTCCATTGATGGTGGTGGTTGTAAGTCCTCTTGCAGCATAGTATTTTTCGGTTGCCGTGGTAACCGCATCTACTTTTCCTGAATTAGGATTAAATGAAACCATCGGACCGGAAGGATCTATGAGCCCGCTTTCGATCTGTTTCTGATACCGGGTTGAATTGGCATCTGCTGTAATGCTGATTGCATTTCCGAGTTCCATGGATGCATCATGACCCATAAATACCCTGCCACGGCTGCGGCTGTTTGCCAGTGTAGCGCTGTAGAGCAATGTTAATTCACGATCGGGATATTCAAAAACACATTGGAGCAGATCGGGCATATCGCGGTTATCCTTCCAGTAATAAATTCCTCCGGAAGAAACAGCTGTTTTCGGAATACCTATTTTCAGCAATTGATTCACCGCATCATATTCGTGAGTGAAGAGCTGGCCTATAAGGCCGATATCATAATCGAAGAATTTAGTCCAGTTATAGTAACGGTCAATGCTGAAAGGTTCATTTTTCGCCGGTCCCAGCCACTGTTCCCAGTCAATTGATTTTTCATCTCCCGGTTTTGGCTTGCCATCTTTATCCAGATGTCTTATCCATGCGCCATCTGATGTGTTCCTGTTTGTTGTTGTTTCAATCAGGGATATTTTTCCAAGGATATCTTTCTTTATAATATCCTTTGCCTGCTTGAAAATTGTGCTCTGAGGAACCTGGTGACCCAGCTGATATACAATATTGCTGCTTTTTACAGTATTGTACATCTCATTGAGTTCCTTTTCATTGTGTGCAGGAGATTTTTCACAATAAACATGCTTTCCGGCTTTCGCTGCCTCGATAGTCATTATAGCATGATGATGATCAGGTGTTGCAATCATAACAGCATCAATATCCTTATCAGCAAGCATTTCCTGGTAAGTGCGATATCTTTTAACAGGTATATTTGCTGCAGTTCCGCCGCCGGTTCTTAAATCATTACGTGCGGTAGCGAGACCATTTTCAGCATGAAGGTCGAAAACATCACATATCCCGGTAATAGCTACATTTAAGTTTTCCTGGGCGAGCCAGTCAGCCAGAGTTCCATTTGCCGTTCTTTTTTCAACATCGGCAGGATGCATATATCCCAAACCGTTTGCATGAGCAGTAGCCCTGTTTCCAAAACCGATGATTCCTATCCTTATCAGATCTCCTTTGTTGCCTGAGCTCTTCATAATGGCGGGAGCCTGCATATTGTCAAGTCCAAGCTCTTTTACAATCAGCTCTCTTTTTTCCTTGTCATAGTTGGTCTTCCGGGCAAGTTCCACCCCGAATACGCCAAGAACAGGAAGTCCTGCCAAAGCCTTCAATAAGGTTCTGCGTTTTATTGACGGCTTTTTTTCCACATCATTCTTATTTTCAGATTTCAGCGGCTGTCCTTTTTCGTTTTCCATTATATTATTATTCTATATTGTTATTACCATATTTATTCCGGCTGATCAGCATATCAAGTCCTGCAAATAAACCTGACGGGAATACAGCCAGCGCTATTAATGCTACTGCTTCAATAAGCGTCTTACTTACAATCAGATAGCTTCCCTCTGTTGGAACTGAGTATTCCAGACCGATAAGCGGTGGATTATTAAAGTAGTAAATAAACAACAAAATGGCACCGGATATTGCAGCTGCACGCGTAAAAAGTCCCAGGATCAAACCTAAGCCTATTAAGATCAGTCCCCATGTGTTCAGTAAGTCCACTGCCTTTAGAATGCCGGGATTTGAGATTATCCAGTTGGAAAAGCCTGAAAGGATCCACTGTGATTCTTTTAAAAATCCGAGTGAGCTCCAGTTCGGGATCAGCAATTTTGAAAAACCCTCGTACAATATATGCCAACCGATCAATAATCTTAATGCAACTAAAACATATACCTGCATTGGTGTGTAAACTTTGTTTTCTTTCATGTGTTTAGGATTATTTAAATACAAAGATGCAATTTTAAGCATTTTTTAAAAAAATCCCTCAAAATTAAGAATATTTAAGACAAAAACTTAATTCCGTTCATTATTGGTTTATAATAAAAATAATTTAACCCCTAAGTACTCAAAGACTCAAATTTCTTAACTTTAGTCTCTTTAAAACATAAAAATTCAAATCATGCGCTACCGAATCCTCATCCTTTTCTTCTTGTCTGTCACATTCAGACTTACCTCGCAGGCTCCATATGAACCAACATGGGAGTCACTCGACAAACATAAGATGCCGCAATGGTATCATGATGCAAAAATCGGACTGAGCATGCACTGGGGAGTCTATTCTGTTCCTGCATGGGCTCCCAGGGAGGAAGGCATATCTTACGCTGAGTGGTATGGATACAGGATGTACCAGAAAGGCAACCCGACTGTAGATTACCATATTGAAAAGTATGGAACGGATTTTCCGTACGATAAATTTATCCCGATGTGGAAAGCAGAAGAATTCTC
>JBBQJD010000187.1:0-4325 GCA_038325595.1 Bacteroidales bacterium
GAATTTTTGCCGGGCAAAGCAGTATTTAAAAACGGGATTTTCTCAGAGGCAAGTTTTAATTACAATTTATTGAATGATGAAATAGAATTCCTTAAATCGAATGACACTCTGTCTGTGATTAACAAAAAAGACATAACATATATCGTTATTGAGACAGACACGTTCCTTTACGATAATGGTTTCGTTGAAATTATTTCTGATGGTCCGGTTAAAGTAGGAATGAAAAAGCATTTTAAACTTAATGAAATTGAGAAAACCGATTCTTACGGAACGTCCAGCCATGGTTCAGCAAGAGAGAGTTATAATTCATTGCCCGCTGATGGCAATTACTATAAGCTGAAGGCATCCAATGATATGGTATTCCAGAAAACAACTGAATATTATATCGCAAAAAGCTACCGCGATTTTGTTCCTTACCGCAGAAATTATGTTACCAAGCTCTTTCCGGAAAAATCTGAAGAAATAAAGAAGTATCTGAAATCCAATAAGATAAATTTCGATTCTGAGAATGATCTGTTGAAATTAGCAGGATATTTAAAGAGCTTGTAAACCAGAAATTCACTAACACTAAAAGCTAATAGCACTCACTAAATTAATTCGCGGATCTGACTTATTTCTGATTTTCAATCCACTTCTCGATCATTCCTAAATAAAGCATCTCGGGCTGTATCATCCATGTCAGATCTTCTGATTGGCTTGACAGATGAAAATACCTGTCGGGAATATAATTTGAGGGATAGGAAACAAACCTGGTCCTGCTGTAGACAGATTCCAGTTCGGCCCACGCAGTTTTAAATTCGGCAACAGCCCCCTTTATCTCTTCCATACCTCTCTTCTGTTGATCCTTATCTGCACTATCAACTGATTTTAATGCAAGCAATATCAGTGGCGCTGTATTTTGAAGTCTGTGAAGGGCCAATGAAAGTTCCCAGTAATATCTGTTTCGTTTGGAAGTGTTGTAGTTATTTGATAATCTGTTATTTAAAAGCTTGAAGTTTTCAACTTCCGCAACTGACCTGTCCAGACGATCTTTATATTTCCGGCTCCAGGTTCCGGGAGATTCCAGATCAGGTAATTCTATCAGTTTGGTAGTATAATCAAAATGCATTTTTTCCTGGTTTGGCAGGGCCGGGAGCCAGTGTTCGAGCCGGGGCAGACTCTGTAATGCAGCTTCATCATCGAGCCTGCTGCCTTTTTTGTAATAAGCTTCATACCATAGCTCCGATCCTTTTCTCAACTGATTATTGATTGATAAATAGTCATTCATTGATATTCCAAATTCCTTCTGCAGCCATGCATTATCATATTCTTCCAGAGAACGCCCTTCAGGCGACCAGCTGAATTCTGCAGAAGCAATAAATCCGCGCCAGTAATTTTCCATATGAGGCGACTTATCATCCCAGGCTGTACAAAGCATTCCACTGATATCTTTCTCTGCTGCCAGTTGTATAAAGCTTCTTATAGTACTGATTCCCGATGATTCTAACCCCTTATCCCGTTCTTCCGGCTGGAACAGCATTCCGCCTTCGGTGTTTGTAGCAGTGGCTATCATAGCCTTCAACCCACGGCTTTTGTACCAGTCAAGTGCCATTATGTTACCCGGTTGTCTGGCCATGGAATAATTCCATCGCATATAAACACAGTTCTTTGGAAAGTCAGTCAGCAGTTTATCAAGTTCAGGAGTACCTTCCTTCCATGATTTTTCAGCTTCTTCAGATGTCACCTCATCACTCCAGGTGCTTTCATAAACTCCGCCCTGCTTCAAAGGCATATCATCCCAGAATATCGGAATACGGTCATTTTCAGCCGCAAACTCGCATACTCTTTTCAGCCAGTAAAGGCTGAGGCTAAGCATTCCCTCTTTTTCAGCCATTGGCTTGCACCTTGGACATAATCCTATATTTCCAATCTCATCACCTCCGATGTGCAGATATTTTGATCCCGGTGTTGCATCTATTGCGTCCCGGTATAGATCAAAGAGTACCTGGTATGTTCCTTCATGCAAAGGACAGAAAGCCCAGTTATTCCATATTAATTCCCGCAGACCGGCATATTCCTCATGTTTCAGGATAAAAGTAGCATGACCTAATCCCTGAACCAACGGGGTGATCTCGATATGTCTGTCCCTGGCATAACGTGTAAGAGCTGCCATTTCATCAATACTGATTGATTGAGGCGCACCCACCAGTGGCTGACGCTGAAAACGCAGCTTGTCTTCAAATTCAAACACTATTGCATTTATTTTGTAACGGGCCAGCCTGTCAATGCTTTCATAATAATAATTCATATGATCGAGGTGGTGCTTGACATCAAAATGTACAGCACGGTATGAAAGCACCGGATAATCGGTTATTTTGCATGCAGGAACAGGCTTCTTATAATCCCTCGCATCTTCAAGCAATTGCTCAAGGGACTGGCAACCGTAAAAAATTCCTGTCTCGTTTTTTGCTGCTATTTCAACCCTGTCTGAGAAAATGGTCATGATATATCCTTCATCAGATCCGGATGAAGTTAATGATTCATCAACAGTCAGTGTAAGAGTTCCTTTTTCATTAGCTTTTCCTGCCGGAAGCAGAGAAAGAATGCTTCCCATCACCGGTCGTTTGAATTCACCTTTCAAGGCAATCTTCCTGAGTGCGTTAAATTCCAGGCCGGGGCCTTTGGCCAGTATGACACTTTGGGGCTGCGGCACAATCTTAAAGGGAGCAGGCAATTTCTCTGCTGAAAAGCCTGATAATGATAATATTATGCTTACCACAAGAGTTAAGAGAATGTTTCTTTTCATTGATTTTATAAGTTTTTGTATTGAGTTTCGAATTAATGAACCTGGAACCTGAAACCTGGAACCTTACCGATGCCCTTATTTTTTGGCCACGGCAAACATCTCCTCATAATGCTGCGATGGCATGAATATTCCTCCGCTTTTTGCATAGTAATCTTCATTCAGCTCAAAGACACCGGCTTTTGTCTGGGCCCAGGATGCATCTTTATCAGGATGGTAAGTCCGCATTGTTTCCCAGTTTTTATAATTCTGATGTCCGTTTGTTTCAAGAAGACCAAGGCCCAGTCCGGGGAATGGGGCCAGTCTGGCTGCAACATTCTTGTTCCACTCGACCAGAATTGGATTAATTGTTAAATCAGCACAGAAACACGGAACTTTATTTTCATGTGCAACCTGAGCAATCTTCATTGTCATGCTTAAAGTTTTGGCTATTGCCTTCAGTGCGATAGCCTTGTATCCCATCTGGATCCTTTTCATAGCATCCTTATCGGTATGAGCACTCTCGTCAGCTGCAATCCTCACAGGTATATCACTTATGTCAATTTCGAGATACTCATCGAAGGGCTCTTCGATGATGGCGATCTGTTCATAGGCTCCTATCTTTTTTGCATGATCAATAAGGCGTAACAATGTTTCCTTTTTTTCATAGCGTCCATTTGCATCAAAATAGTATGGAAGCTTGCCATTCTCAGAGTATTTTGTTTTTGCAGATCCTATTGATTTATGAATTTCTGTAAGACGTGCCATGTCTTTTTCGAGCATCTCTGCCTGGGTGCCTGGTTGGCCGATCTTGATTTTCATGAAGAAGTACCCTTCATCCACTGCCTGCCGGATTTCCGTTACAGGAATGGAGTAAGCCATCAAAGGAATGCTGGCGACTTTTTTATGGTGATAAGACAAGGCCGGCTTGTATGCTGCCGGTATCATGTCATCAAATGTAGAAATACCATTTTCAGCGGCAAATAGAAGCCATACTGCATTATCAACACCTACAAGTGCATTGAGTGCGAAAGTCTGGCGCAGGTCTTCTTTACCGCAGATCTTCTTCCCGTATTCAAATACCTCAGGCCATAACTCGTCAAGCAGTGCAACAGGATCAGTGAATGTACGCCCCTTGAGCAGCCTTACTCCATACTCGGTCATGGCATACATCAATGAATTTCCTCCGCTCTCTGAGTGAGCTGCAAAAACCTGCGCATCAGACCATAATATGCTTTGAGTACAAATCCCGATTTTTCTGATTCCCGATGCACTCTGCAGCATCACAGCAGTTTGCCAGATCTCTCGCATATAACCACCCTTGAAACCGAAAGGTCTGATCAGGGGCTCCCGTTCAAAGTTGGAATCAACTTCGGTGATCGTGATCTGACGTGCAGGCTTGTTTTTATACAGATCTTTTGAAAATGAAGAAGTTGCAAGCATGCCTGCACCGGCAGCAGCTGATGTTTTTATGAAATCACGTCTTGTTATTGCCATATCATGCCAGTTTCCATGGTTTTCTGTATTCATAATGAAGAAGTTTGTTTGCTTCATCGCTGTTTGT
>JBBQJD010000188.1:0-4263 GCA_038325595.1 Bacteroidales bacterium
GGCAAAGTTGTCACGTGTCAGATTATCCAGCTCATCAAAGATTTTTGTAACTTCTTCAGGGTCCTGCCCGGAAAGCTTCAGACTCATCTCATGATAGTTGCTGAATCCGATTTTCCGGGCTATCATATTCCTGTGCTTTACCAGCTTAATGACATCAGCTTCCACAACAGGTCCGATCAGCTTCGATCCTTCCCATGTTTTTCTGAGCTCGTCACTTTTTGTCGAATTCCTGAGAATATCTTCCACCTCGTTATCCGACAAGGGCTTATTGTTTATGTTGACTCTGAAATTTGCATATTTTTTGTTTACTTCTGTCTCCATTCTGATTTGTTCAGCAATAAGGGCAGTATCAACCTGGCCACCCAGGAAAGAATTGTAAAGTAATTCAAGCTGCCGTGTCAGCAGAGGATCCTGTAGTGCTCCGGATTCTTTTATTTCCTTAAGTTCAGCAAATGCCTCCTTATCAGTGAATAATTTAGCATACTCAAATGAGGCTTTTTCACTTTTTGCAAAATCTTCATTCGATCCGGTTACATTTGCATTCCAGGATGCAAGTGCCGATTCCTTATAAAGAGGGATAGCTTTCGATTCATAACTGGCTATGAAAGACTTCATTCTATTCTCCATCTTTTCCTGTTGAGAGGTGCATGACATCAAGAGCGAGATTACTATTGCTGATACAATTAGAATTCCTGTTTGTTTCATATTTTTGGATTTAATAGAACGAAGATAATAAAAAGTGCTAATTCATATCATGATTTATCAGCTCTCAATCTCAGTATTTATTTCTTCATTTTCTTCCTTCAGATCAGGGAAAGCCTGATCCGATTCGCCTGATTCCAGAAGCCTGGCAGCCTCCGAGGCCGGTAATTCCTGTATGGTTCTTAATTTACGTTTTATGGCTCTTGTCCGTGTCCCCACTAGTTTCTCAATGTTACTGCTGGCCGAAGTAATCTGGAACTGAGCTTTTTCCAGTACTTTCTCGAATCCTTCAAATTCGGTTTTTACAGCCCCGAGGATCTGCCAGACTTCATTTGACCGTTTCTGCACGGCAAGTGTACGGAATCCCATTTGCAGACTGCTGAGGAAAGCAACCAGATTTGAGGGTCCCACGACAGTCACATTATATTCACGTTGAACCAATTCAAATAAACCGGTACGTGTAAGTATCTGGGCGTAAAGGCCTTCGGTCGGAACAAACATTATTGCAAAGTTAGTAGTTGTCGGTGGACAGATGTATTTCTGACAAATAGTTTTGGCCGATTTCGCAACACTTGCATCAAAATATTTTTCAGCCCTTATTATCTCCTCTTTTGTATAATCGGTGATGTTTTCATAGACTTCGACCAGTCGCTGATAGTCCTCAATCGGGAACTTGGAGTCGATTGCCAGTAAAACAGGAACATCGGGATTTTCATTTCCGGGAAGCTTTATTACATATTCCACAGCCTCTTTTGAACCCTCTTTCACAATTGCATTTTTCAGGAACTGTTCAGGAGAAAGGTACTGTTCAAGGATGCTCCCGAGTTGGATTTCACCCATGATTCCTCTTGTCTTGACATTTGACAGAACCTTTTTCAGATCTCCGACACCCACAGCCAGCTTCTGCATGTCACCCAAACCTTTATAAACCTGTTCAAGCTGGTCGGTAACCATCTTAAATGACTCACTGATGCGGGTATTAAGAGTTTCCTGTAATTTCTCATTGACAGTTTCGCGCATCTTTTCAAGCTTGACGCTGTTATCAGCCTGAATCTCTTTCAGCTTCGAATCGATGGTTTCCCTCATTTTCTCAAGACGTGCTTCAATATTAAGGGCTTGTTCCTTAGCTCTGTTCATTGAGCTTTCAAAATTCACCCTTTGGGTTTCATTAAAATCTTTTATGTTTCCCGATAGTCTGTTATCGAACGATTCAAGTGATTTTTGAAGTTCCTCACGGTTGTCCTTTGCCACTTTTGAAGATTCCTCCCTGTTTCTCTGAAATTCATCTTTCAGGGAACTATTAATCTTATTCAGATTGCTTTCAAAAACAGCGAGTGATTCCTTAAGAAGATCTATCTGAACCGGATTATTTAATCTGTTAATTACTCTGATAATAAGGAATATGGATATCAAAGCAAGAATTATGGTGATCGAAATTAGTATGTAGTCCATTCGTGGATTTATGAGAGAATATAATTCCTCTAATTTAAGAATAATGTTGAAACAGTTCAGGGTTTAGAGGTCAGAGTTTAAGCATTTTTGACGCCAGAGTCCATCCAATTCAACAGTCACGCCTGTGGTAATGGTATTTAAAAGATTTTTATATATTTATAAAATATGGAATTGGTTAAAACATACAAAAACCTGTCGGAATGACAAGCAGAACAATAATTTTTTTAATAGTGCTTGTTTTTACAGGTTGCAGGAGCGGGCATAAAGAAAATAAGATTGCTGAAAAGAAGATATCTGAAGTTTCAGACAGCACTCTTATATTTGACGGAAAGTCACTTGATGGATGGGAAATAACAAACTTTGGTCCGCAGGGTCCGGTATCTGTTTCTGGTGGAAGGATCATCCTTGGAATGGGCGATGGCTGCACCGGAATTACCTGGACCAGGGATTTCCCTTCATATAATTATATTGTTACCCTTGAAGCTATGCGTGTTCAGGGGAATGATTTTTTTTGCGGTATGACTTTCCCGGTGGATGAAAAGTTTTGCACACTGATAGTTGGAGGATGGGGAGGGACAGTGGTAGGGCTAAGCAGCATTAATAAAATGGATGCCTCGGAGAATGAAACAACATCTTTGCGTAGGTTTGAAAAGGAAAGATGGTACAGAATTTGCCTTTTGGTTAAACCGGATACCATTAAAGCATTTATTGATGATGAAAAGGTAGTTGATTTTACAATTAATGAAAAGGAAATATCAATCCGCCCTGAAGTGCAACTATCTAAACCCTTTGGTATAGCTTCATGGAACACGACTGCAGCACTGAGGAATATAAGGGTAGGGAGGATTGATGAATGAGTGGGAGAGTGGGAGAGTGGGAGAGGGGAAGAGTGGGAGAGTGGGAGAAAAGGGTGTCAAAAAAAAGTAGGAACTAAGGGACTAAGAGACTAAGTGACGAAGGGACCTGCAGACTTGCATGAAGTGTTCTGGATTTAGATGGATTTTCAATTATTAATATATATTGCACACTTAATCCCATTTTATGAAAAAATACACCTTAATTCTTCTTGTAGCCGGTATCCTGGTTTCATGTAAAACAAATCAGCTGTATCTCAATGTTATAGAGCCAGCTCCGGTTACTCTTCCTCCCTATATAAAATCAGTGGGCGTCATTAACAGAAGCATGACAACTGATGAAACCAAACCTATTGATGTAGTTGAAAAGGTTCTTACTCTTGAGGGTTCCGGTCTTGATAAGGAAGGTGCACAGCAAAGCATAATCGGACTTTCGGATGAACTTCTGCTCAACAACCGCTTTACAGAGGTAAAGGCTCTGAATGACATCGATTTCAGAACCCCCAGGCTGACAGTTTTTCCATCATCCCTTACCTGGGAGATTGTTGAAAAGATATGCAGGGAAACGAATACAGATGCTCTTTTTTCTCTGGAAAAATTCGATACAGATACTCATATAGATTATTCAACCAGGAAGGTTGAAATGAAGACAATACTCGGAACCATTCCTGCAATAGAACATCATGCCAGTATGCAGACGCTGGTTAAAACAGGATGGAGGATTTATGATCCTGCTGCACATGCAATACTCGATGAGTACATTTATGAAGAATCCGTAGTTTTTTCCGGAACCGGAATTAACCCGCTTCTGGCTGCAGGAGCCCTCATTGGAAGAAAAGATGCAGTCAATAAGGTCGGTAATAAAGCCGGGCATGGATATGCTTTGAGAATAGTTCCTTACCGGATAAGAGTAATGCGCGATTATTATGTGAAAGGGACCAACAACTTCAAGATCGCAAAAAGAAAAGCTCAGGTTGGAAAATGGGATGAAGCCGGTGAATTATGGAAGAAGGAAACAGATAACAACAAGATGAAAATAGCTGGTCGGGCTACGTATAATATGGCCATTATCAATGAGATAAACGGAGATCTGGATACCGCATTGCAATGGGCTCAGAAAGCATGGGAAGACTACAAAGTCAAGCCGGCACTTCATTATGTAAGGATTCTTGAAAACAGAAAATATAAAACGGATGTCCTGAAAGAACAGGAGGAGAGATAAAACTTACTGATACTTTACTTTTCAAAACCCTTT
>JBBQJD010000189.1:0-4212 GCA_038325595.1 Bacteroidales bacterium
GAGTCACGGATGCAAGGTAATTCAGACCGGCTTCAACAGGAATGCATAGCTTGCCATTAAGCATCAGCCTGCCGACAGGATCAGTTTCAATTGCTCCATGAATCTGGTCCTGATGCCCCGAGGATGAAGCAATTTTGCTTACAATTTCCAGAATCTCCCCGGCTTTGCCGTTACACCAGAAATTTATTTCAATGCTTTCGATATGTATTCCTTTCAGAAGTATTCTGAAATTCTCTTCGCTGACTGTTTCCGGATTGGAAATAATAAATCCCAGGGAGTCAACTCCTCTCATAAGAATACCAAGGGCTTTCTGATTGGCTGAATGATAATTGGTTACATCAATATTCTGCCTTATGTACCAGTTATTGTCTTTAATCTTCAGGCCTCTTGTGAAAGGGAATTCTCCGGGAAGGCAATTTATATGTGCAAGATTATCAATATCTTCTGAGCGATAGAAAGGTTTTACTTCAAAACCTTCATTTGTTTTCCAGACAAGTTTTTTATCATAATCCTCCCCCTTCAGATCAACACTTAACTTATCCATCCATTCCTGCGTTGTGACAGGAGGGAATTGTTCAAACAGCTTTTCTTTTTGCACCATTACATTAATGACTGTAATTAACGGTACAAAATAAGGTAAAAACCATCCATATTTTTATGAATTTTGTCATAGTCCTGACAAGCATAAAAGAAGTTATTTTTTACCGGAGTATTCCATCAGGTAAGCTTTGATGAAAGCGTTCAGATCGCCGTCGAGGACAGCCTGAACATTACCGGTTTCATGGTTGGTCCGCAGGTCTTTTATCATCTTGTATGGATGAAGAACATACGATCTTATCTGTGAGCCCCATTCTATCTTTTTCTTTTCACCTTCAATAATGGCCTGAGCTTCCTGCTGTTTTCGCAATTCAAGTTCATAAAGCTGCGACTTGAGGATCTTCAGTGCATTCTCCTTGTTGTTAAGCTGCGACCTTGTTTCCTGGTTCTCAATAACGAGTCCTGAAGGATGGTGCCTTAACCTTACGGCTGTCTCTACCTTATTCACATTTTGTCCTCCTGCACCGCTTGATCGGAATGTATCCCATGATATGTCAGCAGGATTTATCTCAATTTCGATATTATTATCAACCAGAGGTGAAATAAATACAGAAGCAAAAGTTGTCTGCCTTTTTCCCTGCGAATTAAATGGAGATATCCTGACAAGCCTGTGAACCCCGTTTTCGCTTTTCAGGTAGCCATATGCTCTGGGGTTGTCGATCTCAAGGGTAACGGATTTAATTCCTACCTCATCACCGGCCTGATAATCAAGCTCTTTTACATTATAATCATTTCTTTCTGCCCAGCGAAGGTACATTCGCATGAGCATGGCTGCCCAGTCGTTGCTTTCCGTACCGCCTGCCCCGGAGTTAATTTTCAGAATTGCACCAAGCTGGTCCTCTTCCTTCTGAAGCATATTCCGTACTTCAAGGTCCTCGACCATCTCCATACAGGTCTTGTACAGAATGTCCACCTCTTCTTCTGTTGCTTCGCCTTCCCTGAAAAAATCATTAATTACCACAAGATCATCCAGTGAAGAACTGATTTTATCAAGACCGGTAGTCCAGCTTTTGAGTTCGGATATGCTTTTCAGCAGCTCCTCGGCTTTTTTCGGATCATTCCATAAACCGGGCTGCTGGGAGAGGTTTTCTTTTTCTCCTATGAGTTCAAGCTTGCCATCGATGTCAAAGATACCTCCTTAACGCATCGCGGCGTCCCGATAATTCCTTTATCTGTTCGTTAGTTATCATTTCCTGAATTTTTGATACAAAAATACTCTTTTACAACAAAATTGTAAAAGATTGATCACATATGTTATACTTAACCTGTGAAACTATCAATTATTAAGAGTTACCTCCCATTTGCCGGGTTCATTAATGGTGCATTCAAAAACAACATCGAATGACGATCGGGAAATCGGGTTGCTTGTCGAATAGGTTATTTTAAGATCAAATGGAAAATAAACATTCTGAATACCATAATTTAATCCCGATTTGAATTGCGTGCCATTATTGGTCGCAATAAACAGGCTCCTGGCACGTGTATTAATCTGACCTTTCATTAAGAGCTTCACAATCACCTCGTTACCATCCTCACTTAACTTTCTGAAACTGTAGCTAAGCAGGTTATCCTTCCTGTCTACTATATATGGACGAATAAGCTCTTTACCAACATATTTGTCATTTTTCCAATAACCTTTTTCCGTGATGCCCGTACCTGTGTAGATCATTTCACCCTCTCCGTGCCTTAATCCTTTTTGCCATTCTCCCCTGTATATTGAGCCATCAGCCCAGGTATAGGTTCCTTTACCGTCAGGAAGTCCTTTCAGGAATTGTCCTTCATAATGGTCGATACCCTGAGCAACCCCGGTACCCTGGGCAATTCCTTTTTTACATTCGCCCGAATATTGTCCAGCAAGGGCAGGCAATATCACTTTGCATTCAGCATTCTGAGCAGCACTCCTTAATGCCGGAATGAGCATCGCAATAACAAGCAGTAACACTAAACCTGATTTTCTGTTTTGCATTTTTTATATCGTAAGAATGAAATTTACAATTAATAAAAGTACACAGAATATTGTTAGGTTCAAGCAGAAAGTGAATTATAGTTAAAGTACAACAGTTGAAGAGTTGAACAGTTGAAGAGTTGAAAAGTGGAAAAATAATGAGACACCTTGTGAAACAAAATTCGTAAATTGGGATATCGCTGTATTAACTTAATTTAGATTACCATGTACACATTTAGTTTTGAAAGACTCGCTGTTTGGATTAAAGCCAGATCGCTGACAAAAAAAATTTATAAATTAACTTATAATTTCCCCGATAATGAGAAATTCGGAATGAGTGGTCAAATGAGACGTGCTGTAATTTCTGTTTGTTCAAACATCGCAGAAGGCAGCTCCAGAAGATCTAAAAAAGATCAGGTTCATTTTTATAATATGGCCTTTTCAAGCCTGATGGAAACATTAAATCAACTTATTATAAGTAATGACCTGGACTATATAGATTCTCAAATACTTGTTGATTCAAGATCTGAAATCCATGAGATTTCATTAATGTTGAATGGATTATGTAACTCTTTAAACAAACCTGAGTCTGTTGATAAGAAGATTATTCGTAAGAGTTAAGAGAATGAAGGGCAGAAGAGATGAATGTACAAAGTGAAAATTCAACTTTTCAACTTTTCAACTCTTAAACAAGTTTTCAAAAAATACCCTACTTTTATCCCACAAACTCAAGTGGCAATGATCAGATTAATCAACATTCTCAAACCTTTTGCAGGATATATCCTTATTATATATGCAATAGCTGTTCTTACCGTTTCATCCATTCCCTCGATTCCAACTTTAAAGATCCATACTGACAAAGCAGATATCAGGCTCGATTATATTATCCATTTCATTGAATATGGGATACTTGCCTTCCTTGTATTTTTATATTTTACAGGAAAAGATTATCAAATGTCTGCCCGTAAATATATTCTGGTAACAGCAGGACTGATAATATTTGCTGTTCTGGATGAGTTCCATCAGAAGCTGATCCCGGGCCGATCATTTAATATTTATGATATGGTGAGCAATGCCTCGGGAATACTCGGGGCTCTTGTGTTTTCATTGATCATATTCAGAAGGATTTCAGCACCTTGGCGTTCAGATCAATAAAATTATTATTTAATTAAGAACATTTGAACAAACGAATTAAGAATGAAGAATTCGCATACTGATTTCGTTTATTAATCATTCCATTGTTCAATATAAGTAACTTACGTGTTCCGTCATTGCGAGTCCCTTGCGACCAGGAAAGTAACTTACCTGTACCGTCATTGCGAGTAGTTTACGACCTGAAAAGTATCTTACCTGTGCCGTCATTGCGAGGAGCTTGCGACCAGGAAAGTAATTTACGTGTTCCGTCATTGCGAGGAGCTTGCGACCAGGAAAGTATCTTACCTGTACCGTCATTGCGAGGAGTTTACTACGAAGCAATCCCTGAATACCATTATGAATGACCGAAAATAGTCACCCCTCGTTTCTCAGCTGAGAGAGGCCGGGGGTGAGTTCATGGAATATGAGCCGGGAGGGAGGGATTGCTTCGTCGTACTGCTGCGCAGTACTCCTCGCAATGACCGTAATATAAGTAACTTACGTGTACTTTCATTGCGAGGAGCTTGCGACCGGGA
>JBBQJD010000190.1:0-4190 GCA_038325595.1 Bacteroidales bacterium
TCATATGTGGTCGTTTTTGAAAAATATCACTCATGTAAAAATTAAAATGTTAATTTCGAAAGACAAATTGTTAACAACACCTGATTTTTTAACTTTAGGCACTCCAAACTTTAGTTCACTTTAGGCACTGATTAGTTACCATTTTTTAATTATATTGTATCACTAAAATTCCATAAAATTTTATTAAAATGAAACATAATTCCACAGGAAGTGCCGCGCAGGCAAACTGGATGACAGTCGGAACAATTGGTTTGTTATTCTTTATTTTTGGATTTGTTACCTGGTTAAACGGAATACTCATTCCTTACCTTAAGATTTCCTGTGAATTAAACCATTTTGAATCATACCTTGTTGCCTTTGCATTTTATGTTGCTTATGTTATAATGGCAATACCATCTTCATGGCTGCTAAAAAGAACCGGATTGAAGATGGGAATGATGCTGGGATTGCTGATCATGGCTGCGGGAGCTCTTTTTTTCGTACCTGCAGCAATGACCAGAATCTATGGGCTCTTTCTTTCCGGTTTGTTTATAATGGGAACTGGATTGGCTATACTTCAGACTGCAGCTAATCCATATATCACAATGCTCGGACCAATTGAAAGTGCTGCTGCGAGGATAAGTGTAATGGGCATGGCCAATAAATCGGCCGGTGTAATAGCTACTTTGCTGTTTGGCGTTATGGCACTAAAAGACGGGGATGCCCTTCTTGCCAGCCTGAATAACATGGGTGCAGCTGAGAAAGCAGTTACACTTGACCAGTTGGCTTCACGTGTTATCATTCCTTATATTGGAATGGCTCTGATTCTGGCAACCATAGGTATTTTACTGAAAATTTCACGCCTTCCCGAGATTGACCCAAATGTTGAAAACACAGGTGAAGATGAAAAATTTTATGGATCAAAAACTTCAATATTCCAGTTTCCTTATCTTTTGCTGGGTGTATTTGCAATTTTTTGCGATGTTGGCCTGGAGATTGTTGCCGGTGACACTATAATAAGTTATGGCCTGAGCCAGGGAATACCCATTTCAGTAGCAAAATATTTTACCTCTTTTGTAATGATTGCCTCAATTACCGGATATGTCATCGGCGTTATTGCCATCCCACGGTATATTTCCCAAAGCAATGCACTCAGGATTTGTGCCATACTCGGCATTGGGCTGACTGTATTGGCCCTTGCAAGCCCCCGATATATGTCCGTGATATTCATTGCGTTACTTGGACTGGCGAATTCACTGATGTGGCCTTCCATATGGCCGCTTGCAATAGAAGGACTTGGCCGTTTTACCCGGATCGGATCTTCACTTCTCATTATGGGTAATCTCGGGGGAGCCCTGGTACCTTTATTATATGGTCGCCTCGCGGATGTTTTTAATCCCCAGATGGCGTATATGGTAGTTATTCCGTTTTATTTCTTTATTCTGTATTATGCAATTTACGGCCATAAACTTGGAAAACGTGTAAAGGAACTGGCATAGTATCTGATTAATAATTGCTTTTGGCAAATACAATAAGTAATTTTAAGACTATAACCAACTAATAAAACCGGCTGATATGAAAAAATTATCAAGGAGAAATTTCATCAGGACAGGAGCAATTGCTTCCGTAGGATTTGGCATACTTCCAAACGCTGTAAAAGCTTCATCCGGAGGTGCTGCCCCGGTAAGAATTGGTGTAATTGGCACGGGAAACCGCGGAACCGGACATGTGGCTACTCTTCTGACTATTGAGGGTGTGGAAATTACAGCTATATGCGATATGATTGAGAGCAAGGCCTTAAATGCTGCCGCCCTGGTCGGGAAGGCTGGCAGGAAAAAGCCTGCGGTATATTCCGGTGATAAAAGCTCCTATAAACAAATGCTTGATAAGGAGAAACTGGATGCAGTTGTTATTGCAACCTACTGGGATTCTCATACTGCCATTGCACTATATGCCATGAATAACAGGGTTTATCCCGGAATAGAAGTTCCAGCTGCTCTGACTGTAGATGATACCTGGAGCCTGGTGGAAACATCTGAAAAGACCGGAATTCCCTGCATGATGCTTGAAAACTGGAGCTTCCGTCAGGATAATCTGGCTGCTCTTAATATGAAGCGCCTTGGTCTGTTTGGTGAAATAGTACATTGTCATTGTGCACATTCGCATGATTGCATCGATCATTGGTTTTTCGACAGCAAAACGGGTGATCAGAAATGGCCGGCTGAATACCTGCTGAAATACAACAGGGATCAGTATCCAACCCACAGTGTCGGTCCTATAATCAGCTGGATGGATATCAACCGTGGTGATATTTTTACCGAAATATATTCAACTGCATCTGCCTCTAAAGGGATAAATGCCTATTTCAAACGGAAATTTGGTCCGAATCATCCCAATGCCAACCTAAAATACCGGCAGGGTGATATTGTGACTTCAGTACTTAAAACAAAAATGGGCAAATCGCTGGTAATCAACTATGATCTGCAACTTCCCCGTCCTTATTCCAACCGGTGGCTTCTGGAAGGAACGCTTGGCGTTTACGATGAAGAGAAAGCTTCCATTTACCTGACTGATAAGAGTCCGGAATATCATACCTGGGAACCCTGGAAGCCTTATGAGACACAATACAACCATAAATGGTGGCAGGCTGATCTTTCATCACAATCGCATGGAGGAACCGATTATGTCATGCTTGTTCAGTTCACGGATGCTGTGAAGGCTAAAGGACCTACTCCGATTGATGTCTATGATTCTGCAGTAATGACTGCAATTGTCGAACTGTCAGGGCTTTCCATAGAGAAAAATGCACCTGTGGCATTCCCTGATTTTACAAAAGGGAAATGGCAGACCAATAAACCCTATTTTGCAATGGATAAATCTTAAGTCTGAACCATGATATTATCTTGTTAACTGGTCGGAATAAATGTCAAGACTGCAAAATAGAAGGGATTTTTGGACTAAGGAACTTAAAAGTCAAAGTTTTGTTAGTATAGCATAACTTGATAATTATGAAGGTAAAATTTTGTAAAACTGAAGTTGAATATCCCGGTGATAAACTGGGTGAATTACGAGATTCTTCTGATCTTCTGAATGATATCAGTGCTCTGAAGGAAAGGATTGAACAGGACGGTTATCTTCTGCTGAGGAATTTTATCGAACGCAATATTGTATTAGAAGCCCGTGAGGCTATTGTAAATCATCTGGATGAAAAAAACGCACTGGTAAAAAACGAACCATTGCTGGAAGCTGTAATGCCCAAAACGGGGAAGGAAGTAAGAATGACTGGTCAGACTGAAGTAACACATCAACCTTCTTCACTGGCACTATTTGAAAACCGGAGACTGTTTGAATTTTTTGAAAAGTTTTTTAATCAGGATGCAGTGACCTACGATTATAAATGGCTGCGGGCAGTTGGAAATGAGAACTTTACAGGGTGTCATTATGATGTGGTTTACATGGGTCGGGGATCACAGAAAGTTCATACCGTATGGATACCAATAGGTGAAATACCTGTTACTCAGGGAACACTTGCAATTTGTGAAGGATCGCACAATCTGGAATCGTTTGCCCGGCTCAGGAATACTTATGGTGGTCTGGATGTGGACCGTGACAGGGTAACCGAGGGCTGGTTCAGCTCAGATCCCTATGAGATTACAAGTAAATTCGGGGGACGGTGGCTGACAACAACTTTTCACCCCGGCGATGTGCTTATTTTCGGATTATTTACCCTTCATGCTTCAACAACCAATCTTACAGATAAATACAGGATCAGTTGCGATGTCCGCTTTCAGCCTGCAGGTGATACTCTTGACGAAAGATGGGCCGGCAAGAATCCGAAGGGTCATTATGCATGGGGTAAGGATGAAAGACCTGAACGGCCGATAACAGAGCTGAGGAAGGAGTGGGGGATTTAGGGACGAAGGGGACGAAGAGACGAAGGTACGAAGGGAGGAAGAGACGAAGGGGACGAAGAGACGAAGAGACGAAGGGGACGAAGAGACGAAGGGACGAATTGGAAGAAGAGGAGAGTGGGAGAGTGGGAGAGTGGGAGAAGGGGAGAAGGGGAGAAGGGGAGACCAGCCTGGTATTTTTAATAATTATATATACGGATAACCAAATAAATATTTCTGATGATTAAAATCGAAGCAAGTGTATCAAAAGGGTGGCTCCATAAGAACGGAGGGTTCAATTTTCCTGATCAGTATTATCTC
>JBBQJD010000191.1:0-4182 GCA_038325595.1 Bacteroidales bacterium
TCTTTCTGAAGGAATCGTTGAAGAGGCGGGTAACCGTAATGGAAAATGGAAAGATCTTTTTACAAATGGGAAAATACAAGCAGAAGGACAGTATGCCGAAAACAGAAGGACAGGACAATGGAAATTTTACAATGCTGCTGGAAAAATTGAACAGACCGGATCATTCAATAACGGAAGACCCGATGGATTATGGAACTGGTATTATGAAGGCGGTTCAATCCTGAAAGAAGAGGAATACTTCCAGGGTCAGCGCGATGGACTGTCAACAGAATATTCTTCAACAGGTGTAATTATTGCACAAGGCCAGTATTCGGATGGTGAGAAAAATGGAGAATGGAAATATAAATCAGGAGATTACTCTGAAAGCGGGAAATATATCACTGGCCTGAGAGATGGCTCATGGAGAGCCTATTATGAAAACGGAAAACTGAAATTCAAAGGTGCATATATACAGGGAAACCCTGACGGTCAGCAGATCTTTTATTATGAGAATGGCAAAACAAAGGAAGAACAGTTTTACCAGATGGGCATCAGGCAAAAAACATGGAAGAAATTCGATGAAGAGGGAAGCCCGTTTCTTGTTATTTCTTATAAGGACGACATAGAAGTTAGTATAAATGGTGTCAGAATTAAGCTTCCTGAAGGCGATACAAAGCTGATTAAATAGTTACTTTGCTTTATGGAAGAAAACATTAATATCAGAAAGGATATTATCACACCAAACGATAAAGAATTTGAGAGACAGTTAAGGCCACTGAGTTTCAGCGATTTTAAAGGACAAAGACAGGTCATTGACAATCTGACTGTTTTTGTAACTGCAGCAAAACAAAGGGGTGAATCACTTGACCATGTTCTTCTGCATGGACCTCCCGGCCTGGGAAAGACTACGCTTGCCACAATCATTGCGAATGAACTACATGTTAACCTAAGGGTAACATCAGGCCCTGTACTCGACAAACCCGGTGATCTGGCAGGGCTTCTGACAAACCTCCAGGAAGGCGATGTTCTATTTATCGATGAGATTCACAGGCTGAGTCCGATCGTTGAGGAATACCTGTACTCCGCAATGGAAGATTTCCAGATCGACATAATGATCGACAAAGGACCCAGTGCAAGAAGCGTACAGCTTACTCTCAATAATTTCACGCTTATCGGTGCAACAACCCGCTCGGGACTGCTTACAAGTCCGTTAAGGGCAAGATTTGGAATTAAGTTCCATCTTGAATACTATGATCATGAAATACTTACAGGGATTGTAAAAAGATCTGCAGGCATATTGAATGTGAACATTGAAGACAATGCTGCAGTTGAAATTGCCAGGAGAAGCCGCGGAACACCAAGAATTGCAAATGCATTATTGAGGCGTGTGCGTGATTTTGCCCAGGTGAAAGGAACTGGTTCAATTGATCTTGATATCACAAAATATGGACTTAAAGCCCTGAAAATTGATCAGCACGGACTTGATGAGATGGATAACAGAATACTTTCCGTTATTATTGAAAAGTTCAGCGGCGGTCCTGTAGGGTTAAATACAATTTCTACAGCCGTTGGCGAAGAGAGCGGAACAATCGAGGAAGTTTATGAGCCATTCCTTATAAAAGAAGGTTACCTGAAAAGAACTCCACGTGGCCGTGAGGCAACAGAACATGCTTACAAACATCTCGGAAAACAATTCGGGGGTGATACAACGGGCAGATTATTTTAGGAATCAGTTAAACACATTACTGATCTTCTCCAGTCCTTTTGTATTTAATATCTTTATTTTTCTCCCGTTCAGCTCAACAAGCTTATCTGATTTGAACTCCGATAATAATCTGATAACAGACTCAGTTGCCGTACCGACAATATTGGCGAGCTCCTCGCGTGTAAGAGAAATATTCAGGAACTGGTCATTATCCATTCCAAAATCATTTACAAGGAATAACAGCACTTCAGCAAGCCTCTCCCTTACTGTTTTCTGAGCGATATCAGTAATGAATGAGTTCGCTTCCCCCAATTCGTGGCAGGCAAGTTTCAGAAGCTCGAGAGCATATGCCGGATTTGTTTTAATAAATGATATTAATATTTCAGAAGGAATAAAGCACACCTGGGTGTCTTCAATTACCTTAGCCGATGTACAGGCAAGCTCATTACTCAGGACACTTCTGTAAGCGATGATATCTCCTTTTTTTGCGAACCTTATAATCTGTTCTTTACCATCAAATCCTGTTTTAAATACTTTAATTATGCCACTGTTGATACAAAAGAATCCGCTTATCCGGTTGCCCTCCTGATATAAAATATCCCCTCGTTTATATTGACGAAAATCTTTCTCAAAATTAAGAGCCTCAGCCTCACTGGGAGTAAGATGTTTAAATATAGACCCAGTTTCGAGTGAGCAACTGTTACAAAGAGGGACGTGAATTTCCTGCTGTTTCATATTTTCTCCTCTCCTCCTTAAATTTGTAATGATTACTATTTTATTTTCCCAAAATATCAAAATGCACTCTTGAATTGATCAAGAAATCTGAGATCATTTTCAAAGTACAAACGTAGATCATTAACTCCATATTTCAGCATAGTTGCACGCTCAATACCCATTCCGAACGCAAAGCCTGTATATTTTTTACTGTCGATATTGCATGCATCAAGAACATTCGGATGAACCATTCCGCAGCCCAGCACTTCAAGCCAGCCCGTATGCTTGCAGACGTTACAGCCTTTTCCTCCGCATATTTTGCAGGTCACATCCATTTCTGCCGAAGGTTCAGTAAATGGAAAGTACGAAGGTCTCAACCGGATTTCTGTGTCTTTTCCAAACATCTCCCTTGCAAAAAATAAAAGTGTCTGACGGAGATCTGCAAAAGAAACATTCTCATCTATATACAATCCTTCAACCTGATGAAAAATACAATGTGCTCTTGCAGAAATGGCCTCATTTCTGAATACTCTGCCTGGAGAAATTGTACGGATGGGTGGTTTTTGACTCTGCATTACCCTCACCTGAACAGAGGAAGTATGTGTGCGAAGAAGTATATCATCGGGGTTTGAATCCTCTGCTGATAACCGTGAGATATAAAATGTATCCTGCATGTCACGGGCCGGATGTTCAGGGGCGAAGTTCAGCTTTGTAAAAACATGGTCATCATCTTCTATTTCCGGACCTTCTGATACTGTAAAGCCAATCCGGGTGAAGATGTCTATTAGCTCATTTCTTACAATGGATATGGGATGACGCGAACCTAGATTATAAGGAAATGCGGGTTTTGTAAGATCAGTATCGTCATTGCTTACTTCCTGACTCTGAATCTCGTTCTTAAGTAAATTATACTTATCAAGTGCGCTTTGCTTAAGAAGATTCAGCTTCTGTCCGATGTCTTTTTTATCAGCTGCCGGAACGTTTTTGAAATCTTCGAAAAGATCCGAAAGCAAGCCCTTCTTACTAAGAAATTTAAGACGGAAGAGTTCAAGTTCTTCAGGATTTTTTACTGAAAAAGAAGAAACTTCACTTAACAGATCTGTAATTTTTTGAAACATTAAAATTATTTTAAATATTTGAAAATCAGTTTTTAACTATTTTAACCTTTATGATCTTTACATCAGTAAGGGGTTTATCTGAATTATCTGTCTGCACCCCGGCAATCCTGTCAATAATATCAAGGCCTTCAATAACTTCTCCAAATACAGTATAACTGCCATCGAGACGTGGTGTTCCGCCTATAGATTTATAAGCACTACGCTGCTCTTCAGACATTTTATATTCTTTATACGAAGTAAGATATTGAAACATTTTTATTGACGCAATTTCCTGAATCTCAGCATCAGATAATGTTTTACCAGCAAGCCTTACACTATCCGAAGTCTCCTTCATCAGGCCCGAAAATCGATTCTGCTTTGCATTACTGTTAATCCTTTGTTCTGCCTGGGTCAAATCATCATCTGAAAACTTAACTCCCTGAACAATATAAAATTGTGTGCCTGATGATTTCATATCCGGATTTATATCATTTCCTTCGCGCGCTGCTGCCAGGGCTCCCCGTTTATGAAAATAATGAGGATTAAATTCTGCAGGTATAGTATATGTTTTAAGCGAATCGGGCAAAGACTTTGGTGATGCTGATTTGGTTTCGGGATCACCAGCCTGTACCATAAAATTCTTTATAACCCTGTGAAATGAAACTCCGTCATAAAACCCTGATTTAA
>JBBQJD010000192.1:0-4167 GCA_038325595.1 Bacteroidales bacterium
GACCTGCTCATTACGAATGAGCTGCTCTACCAACTGAGCTAAGGAGGCATAAAGTTTCGCAAATATAAATAAATTCATTCCAGGTTTTCCAGTCTGCTTAACAATGGCGGATGGGAATAGTGAAAAAAGACATATGCAGGATGCGGCATCATGTTCGAAAGATTCTTTACAGATAGCTTCTTGAGAGCTTCAGAAAGTAATGCAGCTTTATAATTATCTTTAACAAAGCTATCAGCAGCAAATTCATTCTTCCTGGAAACATAATTAGTGAATAGTCCTATTAACAGCGATAAGGGGCTGTATAATATACCAAAAGCTACAAGTCCAAGATGAAAGCTTGATGTCTCCGATCCCATAGCCTGTGACAGAACCGGACTATTTACCACAAGTGAAAAAAGGAAAAGGGTAAGTCCAGAAAGTACCACTGACATGAAAAGACTTTGAAGAACGTGCTTCTTTTTATAATGACCAATCTCATGTGCCAGTACTGCAACAATTTCTTCTTCGGTAAATTCCTTTAACAGAGTGTCGTACAGTACAATTCTCTTTTTTGGGCCGAAGCCGGAAAAATAGGCATTTGCCTTAGTGCTTCTTTTCGAACCGTCAATTATAAAGATGTTCCTGAGCTTAAAGCCGGTTTTAAGCGCAAAAGTTTCAATCATTGTTCGCAGAGTTCCTTCCTGAAGGGGAGTTTGTTTATTGAAAATCGGAACTATTAATTCAGAATAAAACAGATTCATGAATATGGAAAACAAAGTTACAAGACCCCAGGCGTAAAGCCAGAAATTCTTTCCTGTTTTATAATAGAACCATGTTACTAGTCCGAGAACAGGAATCCCTACAAGGAGTGCAATAATCCATGACTTCAGATGGTCGGTGATAAATGTCCTGATTCTCATTGTATTGAATCCGTATTTTTTTTCAATAACAAAAGTATCATACAAGCTGAACGGGATATTGATAATATCTGACAAAAATCCTATGCTGCCAAGAAAGATCAGTGAAACAATGATTGGATTTGAACTTATGGTTCTTGCAAGATCGTCGACAAGAGAAAACCCGCCTGCGATTATCATAATAAGGATAACGACAATATTAAATGAGGAGGACCAGAATGACAGCCGGCTATTATCTTTGTAATAGAGCTGTGTTTTCCTGTATTCTTCTTCATCAATAATGTCTTTCAGCTTTAAAGGCAAAGTATCTGACCACATTGAGGCATTGAGCCGGTCAAGGTATCTTTCAATAACATACCCGACAACAGGAATAATTATGAGCAGATAAAAAACAGTATTGTGCATCTATGGGAGGTCATTAAAAAAAAAGAAGCAGGGCGCCCTTTTAAAATAAGTGTGGAATAAATATGTCTCGCTGCATTTCCTCGTGCTAAAAGGATGGGTGCCCTGCGGTACCGTAAATATAATAAATATTTTTAAGTTAACATACCCCCGCAGACATGAATTGTTTGTCCGCTGACATATGACGACAATTCCGATGCAAGATAAAGCGCTGTATTTGCCACATCCTCAGGTGTTCCGCCCCTTTTCAAAGGTATTTTATTTGCCCACTCTTTTTTTACATCTTCGGGTAGTTTTTCAGTCATTTCAGTAAGAATGAAGCCCGGAGCAATCGCATTGCATCTGATGTTTCTTGAACCAACTTCCTTTGCCACACTTTTGGTAAAGCCTATGATACCGGCTTTGGATGCAGAGTAATTGCTTTGGCCGGCATTTCCGGAAACACCGACCACGGAGCTCATATTTATTATTGAACCGGCCTTTTGTTTCAGCATTGTCTGAAGGACAGCTTTTGTAAGGTTGAATACCGATTTAAGATTAACTGCAATAACGGAATCCCATTGATCTTCTGTCATACGCATCAGTAAAGTGTCCCTGGTTATTCCGGCATTATTAACGAGAATGTCAATTCTGCTGAAATCGTTCACAACCTCGTTTATCACACGTTGTGAATCTTCAAAACTTGCAGCATTGGAAACATAGCCTCTGGCTTTTACTCCCAGACTCTCAAGTTCTTTTATAGTCGATTTGAATTCGTCATCATCAATGATATTCGTTATGGCAATATCAGCGCCCTCCAGGGCAAACCTGTGAGCAATTGATTTACCTATTCCGCGTGATGCTCCGGTTATAAGAGCTGTTTTTCCTTCAAGTAATCGCATATGATAAGTTTTTTAAATCAGCTGCAAATATAATAAAATATGTTTTTTAATTGTTTTCAAGTGCCCTTGCTACTGCAGATCCAATATCGGCAGGTGATTCAACAACATGGATTCCATTCTTTTTCATGATTTCCATTTTGGCGGCAGCGGTGTCATTTTTTCCCCCTATAATAGCTCCGGCATGCCCCATTCTCCTCCCTTTCGGAGCAGTCTGACCTGCAATGAATCCGACTACCGGCTTTTTCAGGTTTTTCTTAAGCCACTCTGCAGCTTCATTCTCCATATTACCCCCGATCTCACCTATGATAATTATTGCTTTTGTATCATCATCAGCCATCATAAGCTTCAGGGCATCAAGGGTTGTTGTTCCGACAATCGGATCACCACCAATTCCAATACATGTAGACTGGCCAAGACCGGCTTTGGTCACCTGGTCCACAGCCTCATATGTAAGTGTACCTGAACGTGAAATGATTCCGACGGTACCCTTCTTATGTATGAATCCGGGCATGATACCCACTTTTGATTCACCCGGAGTTATAATGCCAGGACAATTGGGTCCGATGAGCCTGCAGGCAAAGGATTTAAGAAATTCCTTTACGGTTACCATATCAGAAACCGGGATACCTTCTGTAATCGCTACAATTAGCTTAATGCCAGCTTCTGCAGCTTCCATAATAGCATCAGCACCTGCAGCAGGAGGCACAAAAACTATGGAAACATCAGCCGAGGTTTTAACAACAGCTTCCCTTACCGTATCGAATACCGGGAGGTTAAGGTGAAGCTGACCACCTTTTCCAGGTGTCACACCTCCGACAACCCTGGTACCATATTCAATCATCTGGGTAGCATGGAAGGTTCCTTCACTTCCTGTAAATCCCTGAATAATTACCCGGGAGTTCCTGTTAAGAAGAACACTCATAAACTTTTTATTAGGTGGATATTCTATTAGCTATTAAGAAATGCTAAACACTTGCTCAAAATTACCGAATTAGAAGATAAAAGACAAAAGTAGAAAGATAAAAGTCAAGGCAGATGTAAACCATTTTTAATAATTATTTTGAAAGTTTTATGGTAATTTTTCATAATGTCTTGAATCTTTTGTCTTTAACCTTTAATCTTTGGCCTTTTTTGAACTGATTATGATGGTTTTATGTCTTCGGTTAACTTTCATACATTTGCAGATTAAAAGGATGAAATAAATGATACGATCCGAAGAAACCATATGTGCCCCGGCATCGGGTACAGGTGGTGCAATAAGTATAATAAGGGTGAGCGGGTCACAAAGCTTCAGCATATGTGAAAATATTTTTATGCCCGCAGACAAGAATATCAAAGTCCTTGAACAGAAAGGTTATTCTATTCTTTTTGGTGAGATCCGTTCAGGAGAGGAGATAATTGATGAAGTACTGATAAGCTTTTTCAGGTCACCTCACTCCTACACCGGTGAAAACTCTGTGGAGATTTCATGTCATGCTTCTCCTTATATTATAAAAAAGATCCTTGAGCTTCTGATAAAAAATGGAGCAATATCAGCCCTGCCGGGTGAATTTACTCAAAGGGCTTTTATGAATGGCAAGATGGATCTTTCACAGGCAGAAGCTGTTGCAGATATAATTGCATCAACAAACAAAGCGGCTCACAATGTATCAATGAACCAGATGCGTGGCGGCTTTTCCAAAAAAATTGAAAAACTAAGATTTGAATTACTGAATTTTGCCTCGCTCATTGAACTTGAGCTGGATTTTGGAGAAGAGGATGTCGAATTCGCAAACAGAATAGAGCTTAAATCAATAATAATAAATATAAAAAATCTGGCGGACAGGTTAACCGGTTCGTTTGAATTGGGCAATGCAGTTAAGAATGGCATACCCGTCACAATTGTAGGTAAGCCAAATTCAGGAAAGTCCACTTTGCTCAATGCACTTCTGATGGAGGATAAAGCTATTGTCTCGGACATTCCGGGGACAACCCGCGACTCGATTGAA
>JBBQJD010000193.1:0-4118 GCA_038325595.1 Bacteroidales bacterium
TAACTTTTCCAACCATTGCTGTGATAACACTTTAACCTTTTGTGGAATCAGTAGTAATTACTCACCCGAATATTCATTTATACCAGAATCATATCAGTACAATTTTCAGCTTTTGGAAATTCCTGTAGAGTTATCAGCCAAATCCCAAACAGATCAAAATCTTTTATATACAAATGTAAGTCCTCCAGGGGTTTTGATGTCCACCAATGTGGACCTCTCGAACATTTGTGTATTCCGTATCTGAATTTCCCGTTCTCTCGCATTTCTGCAGATGAGATATAAATCTCATTTGTTTCTCGCTATTGTTTTCAATTAGTCCAGGTATTTACAACTTTAATTATTCAATTCAATGAAATCGTTAAGAATTTTTCTTACACTATTATTTGCTGCCATTCATGGTTGATCTCCATTAATCCGATATCGCGGTACTGCGAAACAAATCAGGCAGATACTATTCTCTCTCAATCATGTGTGGTTACATTGTAAATCAAAAAAAATAAATATTGGAAAGATGAAAAAATTAAAATTTGTCCTTGTATGTACTGCACTAAGTGCAGTCATACTTTCCTCATGTTCAAAGGATGAGGCAAATAATACAGACAATAAACCAGTGAATTACGATGCTCTATATGTAATAAACCGTGCAAGCAACTCTATATCGGTAATTAACGCTTCTACCGAAACAGTCGTAAAAACTATTAGTCTAGGCTCGCCTGGGACTATGATGGATGGCGGAATGATGAGCGGTAATTCTACCTTTAATAACATGTGGCCATATCATATTTCTCTCTTCCCGGATAAAAGCAAAATTGCTATTACTGAGCCGGGAATGGATTTTGATGGTGGGTATGAAATGATGACGAACACTTCATCCTCAGGCAGTGCTGGTGATACTCATTATCAGCATCATAATGGAAATTCTACTACTGTTACGACCGATTTAATGCAAATGCAGGGTAAAATTTTGATCCTTGATGCAATTACAGGAGATCTGCTTAAAAAGATTAATCTTGAAGGAATGCCCTATGACGCCATCTTCTCTCCTGATGGAAATGAGATTTGGACCTACTATGACGATACTTCCTCCCAAAACTGAAACTCTTAAAGTATGGGGGAAATGTGAAATGTGCAAAGCCCGGATCGAAAAAATAGCATTGGCAAGCGGTGCTACAACTTCTGACTGGAATGTCAAAACTAAGTTTCTTACTGTCGTATTTATTGCATTCAATATCCATAGTTAAAAACGGACAAATCTCAGAGTGTAGAAAGGATGTTGGAAGAGAAAGAAAAGGATATGTCCATAACTACCCTAATCTATTCATCTATGGACAGTAAGTAAACAAATTCCCCGGAACGACTGTTTATACTGGGGATTTGAGGGGAAGTTTTCAGCCAGTCGTTCCTTTTATCAAAAATAATAGTGTATTTAATGATAATTATCTAATATTTAAGATTATAGGCGTACCATTAGCGTAAATTTATTGAAAAAAATGAAAGAAAACAACATATTTAACCGATTGGTTAAGTTTTTCCTCAACAACCGGCTGATAACCTTTATCTTTCTTATCGCTTTTGTGGTAATGGGATTGGTAACCATGCCATTCAACCTGAAATCAGGTTTCTTGCCAAGAAATCCTGTCCCGGTAGATGCAATTCCCGATATTGGCGAAAACCAGCAGATAGTTGCAACTGAATGGATGGGACGTTCTCCAAGGGACATTCAGGATCAGATAAGCTATCCCTTAACTACAGCATTATTAGGCATTCCCGGAGTTCAGACAATAAGAAGCACATCCATGTTTGGAATGTCTTTTATCTATATCATTTTTAAAGATAATGTGGAGTTTTACTGGAGCAGGTCCAGAATCCTTGAAAAACTGAATTCTCTTCCGGCTGGGACATTACCTGCAGAAGTTAAACCTGCACTGGGACCTGACGCGACTGCCTTAGGACAGATTTTCTGGTATACGCTTGAAGGAAGGGATCCAAAAACAGGAAAGCCAAATGGAGGGTGGGATCCATCCGAGCTTAAAACCATCCAGGATTTTTATGTCAGGTATAGCCTTTCAGCTGCAGAAGGTGTCTCTGAAGTAGCTTCCGTTGGAGGATTTGTTAAGGAATACCAGGTCGATCTTAATCCAAATGCTCTTAAGGCTTATAATGTGTCAGTTATGGATGTGATGACTGCTGTACAAAACAGCAACCTTGATATAGGAGCCGAAACTATTGAGCTTAATAATGTTGAATACATAATCCGCGGTTTGGGTTATATAAAGAACCTGGATGACCTGGAACTATCAGTTGTTGCGGTTCGAAATAATATTCCTGTTCGAATAAAAGATGTTGCTGTGGTATCATTTGGTCCCGGAACACGGCGTGGTGGGCTTGATAAAGCAGGTTCAGAGGCGGTTGGTGCTGTTGTTGTAGCACGATATGGCTCAAACCCTATGGAAGTAATCAACAATGTAAAAGATAAGATAAAGGAAATCGAAGCTGGATTGCCACAAAAAACATTACCTGACGGGACTGTTTCAAAGGTAACTGTTGTCCCTTTCTATGACAGAACAGGACTGATTAAAGAAACCATCGGGACTCTTGAATCTGCACTTTCACATGAAATCCTTATAAGTATAATCGTAATAATTGTCCTTGTAATGAACCTGAGGGCATCTCTTATTGTCGCTGGTTTATTGCCAATAGGAGTATTAATGACATTTATACTCATGCGTTTTTTCGGTATAGATGCCAATATAGTGGCACTATCAGGTATTGCCATTGCTATTGGTGTTATGGTAGATATTGGTATAGTTGATGTTGAGAACATTCTCAGGCATCTTGAAATGCCTGAGAATCATGGGATACGTGGGAAAAAACTATTAGATGTTATTTACCAGGCAACAACAGAGGTAAGAGCTGCGGTTGTTACATCAATTGCAACAACAATTGTAAGCTTCCTTCCGGTATTTGCCATGCAGGCACAAGAAGGGAAATTGTTTCATCCACTCGCGTTTACTAAGACATTTGCACTTCTCTCGGCATTCATCCTTGGAATAATTGTCTTACCTACACTGGTACATATTTTCTTTAATATCTCCTTTGACAGGAAGAAAATAAAAAGAATATGGAATAGTTGCCTCATTGCGGGAGGTTTTATTTTTGTTGCTGCCTGGCAAATGTGGCCAGCATTGGCATTAATAGCTGTTGGAATAAATAATCTTTTTGATTACAGATGGTCTGAAAAACGGAAAGAGTTTCCAAACTACATAAACATATTTATTACTGTCCTGTTTGCAACATGGTATCTTTCCATAGAATGGCTGCCATTAGGAGCACATAAAAGTGAATTTGCCAACTTCCTTTTCGTTGCTGGAATTGTAACAGTAATACTTGCAGGCTTAATGTCCATGGTTCATTTTTATGAAAAGATACTTCGATGGGCATTAGAGAATAAATGGAAGTTCCTGATGATTCCTGCATTCACCCTTTTATTTGGTCTTCTGGCCTGGCAAGGCATTGATAAAGTATTCGGTTTTATTCCTAAAGGTGCTGAAAAAATCGGATGGAAAAGTTTTCGTCAGACTTCAGCATGGCAGGGTGCTGTTAAAACATTCCCCGGGACAGGCAAGGAGTTCATGCCTTCCCTGAATGAAGGCTCTTTCCTTCTGATGCCGACAAGTATGCCTCATTCAAGCATTGAAAAAAATCTTCAGTATATTGAAACCCTTGATAAGCGGCTTGCTGTGATTCCCGAAGTTGAAATTGCCGTGGGTAAATGGGGCCGGGTAAATTCTGCCCTTGACCCCGCACCCATCCAGATGTTTGAAAATACTATCAATTACCGCTCCGAGTATATCCTCAATGAGAATGGACACAGGATGCAGTTTAAAGTTGATAAGGATGGGAATTATCTTTTGACAGACAGTTCAAAATACAATCCTCAGACCAATATTTTCAGGGCAATTCCTGCAGATAGTCTCATCCCGGATCACAATGGTGAATACTTCCGTCAATGGCGACCACAAATAAAGAAGCCATTGGATATCTGGAATGAGATTGTAAAAGTGACTAATATTCCGGGATTGACATCTGCACCAAAGTTACAACCGATTGAGACCAGA
>JBBQJD010000194.1:0-4044 GCA_038325595.1 Bacteroidales bacterium
GCAGGATTGGTCTCTGCCGGTATTACAATAGTTCCAAGCTCTGTAATAAGCGGTCTTGGCAAAAAAGCTCCCAGCGATAAGTTGAATATTGCAGGTATCGGTATCGGAGGCAAGGGCCACGTAAACCTTCAGGGTATGGCAACTGAGAATATCATTGGTTTATGCGATACTGACTGGAAATATGCAGGCGTATGCTTTAAAGAATTTCCAAAAGCAAAAAAATACTGGGACTGGCGAAAGATGTACGATGAACTCGGAAATTCAATTGATGCAATAATGGTTGCCACCGCAGATCATACCCACGCAGGGATTGCTGCAACTGCCCTGACAATGGGAAAACATGTCTATTGCCAGAAACCATTGACGCATACCGTGTATGAATCACGTCTGCTGACAAAACTTGCTGCTAAGCACAGGGTTGCCACACAGATGGGAAATCAGGGAAATTCACATGATGATGTCAGAAAGCTTTGTGAATGGATATGGAATAATGAAATAGGTGAAATCAGGGAAGTTCATGCCTGGACTGATCGTCCTGTATGGCCTCAGGGTATAACAAGACCAAAGCAGGTAATGCCTGTTCCCAAAACCATGAACTGGGATCTGTTTATTGGACCGGCTCCTTCGCGTCCTTTTCATGAAATTTATACTCCATGGAATTGGCGCGGATGGTGGGATTTTGGTACAGGGGCATTCGGTGACATGGCATGCCATGTACTTGACCCTGTATACAGAGCTTTAAAGCTTGGATATCCTGACAAGGTAAGGGGCAGTTCTACCAGCATAAATACTGAATCGGCTCCGCAGGCTGAAACAGTGGAATTTTCATTTCCTATCCGGCCGTATATGGAAAAGCTTGCCATGCCGGCAGTGAAGGTAAACTGGTACGATGGGGGCTTGCTTCCTAATCTCTCCGACATTCTTCCTGAAGGTGAAAATCTTATGGCTGATGGCCTGGGAGGTTGTCTGTTTATTGGCTCAAAAGACTCACTGTTATGCGGTTGCGGTGGATATAATCCTCGTCTGATGTCGGGTCGGGTACCGGTTGTAAGCCAATCCCTGAGACGTGTTCCCGGTGGAGATACATTCTATCCCAATGGCCCTCATGAGCAGGATTGGATCAGGGCTTGCAAGGAATCACCTGAAAGCAGAACAGAAGGTTCATCAAACTTTGCATACGCCGGACCATTCAATGAAATGGTATTGCTGGGTGTTCTTGCAATCAGATTGCAGGGACTTAATAAAGCTTTGAAATGGGATGGTGCAAATATGCGCTTTACCAATATTTCACCGGATGAAGAACTGAAGATCATGACCACTGATGATTTTAAAGTGATTGACGGTCATCCTACCTTTAATAATCAGTACAAAACCTTTAATGCTCTGGAAAGTGCAAACAGCTATATAAAACATAAGTATCGCGAAGGCTGGAGTCTTCCGGATATGCCTGCTTGATACTTCCATTAAAATTTTTAACCGCGGAACAGTAATTATTACGACTGGCCCGATTTATTATTTTGCCACCAAAAATTTGACAAAATGGACCGTAGACACTTTATACGTAATACATCATTGTCTGTGCTTGCTTTATCCCAATGGCTTCCGGATACATTGATTACATCAGAAAGACGAAGAAAAATAACTACAGGGGCTCATGTCTGGGTTTATGCTTCAACATTGCCCGGTTATGATGTTTCTCCTGTTCTCAGCCAGATCTTCTCAGACATCTCCTATGCAGGTTTCGATGGTGTGGAATTAATGGAACAGCCTTTAAGAAGCTCTGTCCATACCATGCAGATAAAAGAATTGATTGACCAACATAAAGTTCAGCTAATAGGTTGTTCTTATTCCGGAGATATGTGGAATAAAGAAATGCACAGTCAGATATATGAGGATGTTGATCTGATATTCAATAATATGGCATCAGTAGGAGGAAGGACCTTCGGTGTAACTGTAGGCGAAACCCGTGGCCGCGAAAAGAGTGAATCTGAATTTGATAATCAGGCTGAAATTCTGAAAAGGATTATCTCTCTCGGAAAGAAGAAAGGAATAGTGCTTAATCTTCATAATCATACATTTGAGGTTAAAAACAATTTGCATGATCTGAGAGGAACACTAAAAAGGATCCCTGATATAAAACTGGGGCCTGATTTAAACTGGCTCCTTAGAGCAGGCGTTAACCCGGTTGATTTTCTAAGGGAATTCAGGAGCCAGATAAATTTTTTGCATCTGCGCGATCAGCTGAGTAATGGGAAATGGCCGGAAGCAATGGGTGAAGGAGATGTTGATTTTAAGGAAATAGCTGCTGTATTGCAGGAAATCGATTTTGAGGGTGATGCGATAGTTGAGCTTGCTCACGAGGGGAACTTTTCACGCACAAGAGAGCTTAAGGACAGCCTCAAATTGAGCAGAAATTTTATGAAAAAATCAATTGGCATCTAACCTGATTTTAAGACATATGAAAAAAAATCGGACTTACCTGTATTTTATTTGTTTGATTGCCACAATGGGTGGCCTCATGTTCGGATTTGATATTGCAATCATTTCAGGTGCGGTACCATTTATTCAGCCATATTTCGGATGGAATGAACTTCAGCTTGGATGGGGTGTAAGCTCACTGCTTGTCGGTGCGATAATAGGAGCATTCGGATCCGGGATTCTTACCGACAAATATGGGAGGAAGAGTATCCTTATTATTGTAGCATTATTCTTTGCAGTTTCCTGTGCACTTACAGCTCTTGCATCTTCATCCTTACTGTTTATCTCTGCCCGTCTGTTTGGAGGACTTGCAGTAGGTGCAGCTTCTGTATTATCACCTATGTATGTTGCAGAAGTTTCACCTCCCGCCAAAAGGGGGATGCTTGTTTCAATTTATCAGTTGGCAATTGTAATCGGGATACTGTGCTCATACATTATTAATTACTGGCTTCATGATGTGGATAATAACTGGCGCTGGATGTTTGCCACAGGTATTCTTCCATCAGTCCTGTTCTTCACCGGATTGTTTTTTATTCCCGAAAGTCCACGATGGCTCTACAAAGCCGGACGAAAAGAAGAATCTCTAAGAGTCCTCAAACGAATTGGTGGTGAAGAACTTGCAAATGTCGAAATAGAAGAAATAGCAGGATCTCTTAGTGAAAACTCATCTGATGTGTCAATCGGTGAATTATTCAGACCAGCCTCACGGAAAGTAATTCTTGTAGGATTCTTCCTGGCTATACTTGTCCAGATAAGTGGTATTAACACCGTAATAGACTATGCTCCCAAGATTCTTCTGGCTGCTGGTGTTGAAATAAAAAGTGCGCTGCTCCAGACCTCATTTCTTGGTCTTATAAACTTCGTCTGTACATTCGTGGCTATTTTTTTTATTGATAAAGTCGGAAGAAGACTTCTCTATCTGATAGGTTCCATGGGTATGGCAATAATGCTTGTACTTCTGTCAATATCATTCTACATGCAAATGGATGGCATCTTCACATTGATATGCATTATGTTGTTCCTGGCATTCTTTGCATCCTGCATTGGTCCTGTATTCTGGACACTTGTCTCGGAGATCTTTCCAAACCGCATCAGGGGGAAGGCAGTGGCATTTGCCTCCTTTACGCAATGGATTTTTAATTTCCTCGTGGTCTTATTGTTTCCACACTTTCTTGAGTCAGCCGGCGGAGCTGCCACCTTTCTGTTTCTTGCATTAATGTCGTTAATTCAATGGGTTTTTACCTGGTATTATGTACCTGAAACAAAAGGGAAATCGCTTGAAGAGATTGAGAAGCTCTGGCACAAATAGCTTCATCATTGATAAAGTATTTTGAATAACTAACCTTAAATTGAAATGAAGAATTTTAAGCTGATCTGCTGCTATCTGATTATAGCAACCATTTCATTATTTTCATGCATCCATAACAGAGAAAAAACAGTAACTGAAGGACATCAATTCAATGGTGATTATTCAGGAAAATATCTCGACCGGGTTTCTTTTCCGATAGGAGGTATAGGTGCAGGCATGTTTTGCATGGATGGAACAGGCTCTCTGTCACATCTTTC
>JBBQJD010000195.1:0-4009 GCA_038325595.1 Bacteroidales bacterium
GAAAATCTGCTCATGATTCAAAAAATGATATGAAACCCACATGTTTTGCAAACACAAACACTATAAATATAAATTTATCAAACATGTGCGGTTCCATCATACCTTTAAAATTAAAATTATATAATGATGAAACCCACATGATAGATTCAATCATAAACACGGATGTAAATAATTCACATTCAAACATGTGCGGCTCCATCCGACCTTTAAAATCAAAATTATATACGGATGAAAAAAGTAATTAAAACTACCAGAAAAATGTTAACAATATTATTATCTGTTTTATTGGGATTAATCCTCATTATGACAGGCATCTTGTTTTTCCTGAGTAACGGAAAACCCGAACCATTCAGCGATAGCAATGGGAATCAATTAAAAGGAAGCATTTCCGAAAAAACTTTTATTACAATAGGAGGTATACGACAGGGGATGTTTATCAAGAGCAAAAACCAGGGAAACCCTGTTCTGCTTTACCTTCACGGGGGTATACCCGATTACTTCCTTACCCGGAAGTACCCTACCTTGCTTGAGGACTATTTCACCGTGGTGTGGTGGGAACAGCGTGGCTCAGGACTATCGTACAGCGCTAACATTCCAGCGGAGACCATGAACCTGGATCAAATTATATCAGACACGAAAGAGGTAACAAATTACCTCCGTACCCGTTTTGGTCAGGAAAAGATTTACCTCATGGGGCGTTCGGGGGGAAGCTACATTGGCATCCATGCGGCAGCAAGGGCACCGGAGCTGTACCATGCCTACATAGGAGTTGGCCAGATGTCGGACCACTTAAAATCAGAAAGAATGGCTTATGAATATATTCTGAAGAAATACAGGGATGCAGGGAACAGGAAAATGGTACGAAAACTGGAGGCCTCACCGGTTACAGAAAGTATTCCTTATGAATACCTCAAACTGCGTGACCAGGCAATGCACAGTCTTGGAATTGGTACAACACGTGACATGAATTCAATAATAACCGGTGTGTTTATACCGTCTCTGACCTGCCGGGAGTACACCTTAAAGGAAAAATTCAATTTATGGCGAGGCAAAGCCCAAGCGGGTGTCCACCCACTCTGGGATACAATCATTGCAACTGATTTGACCCAACAGGTGAATGAAGTAAACATCCCGGTCTATTTTTTTCACGGGATATACGACTATACGGTATCTTATACCCTTGCAAAGAAGTATTTTGAGGCGCTTCAAGCACCCGTAAAAGGGTTTTATACATTCGAAAATTCGGCACATAGTCCCATTTTTGAAGAACCGGAACGGGTAAAACAATTAGTTGAGAAAGATATTTTAAAAGGTGAATCCAGTTTAGCTGACAGATAGAATACATAAACATTTATACATTTATTTTCGAATCACTTCATATATATCTTTCCGCCTGTCCTTAAGGTTCCTAACACTTCCAAACTGGTTCAGCTCACGTAACAGATCAATATCAACATCAGCTATAAGTATCATTTCGGTATTCGGAGTTGCTTCGGCTTTAATTCCTTCTGCAGGGAATGCAAAATCGCATGGTGTAAAAACCATAGCTTGAGCATAATTTATGTCCATATTATGAACCTTTGGCAGATTACCTACACTTCCGGTCATCAAGTTTTGCATATGGTCGCATCTGCCACTGAATTAATCCAAGCCTTACAATTGATTTTGTCTTTGCAATTCTATCTGAGGGCTTTTCATAGTAAATGTTATCCCATTTAAGCAATACAGCATATTCGTTTGATGCTTTGTCGCCGATGAGATAATTCTTAATGATCTTTGAAGGATGAAAATCATTGGATATCTGAAAGTTAAACACAGGATCATGTATCTCTCTGGTCTTAACCTTATCAATATACTTTCTTGGCGTTAATTCATCTGAGTATTTAAAGTAATTTGGAATTCTACCTCCGAATATTATCCCTTTAAGATTCAGTCGTTCGCATAGTTCCTTTCTATAGTCATATAGCCTTCTTCCCAAACGCATGCCACGGTATTCGGGTTTAATGAAAATGTCTATTCCATACAGGATATCACCATCAGGATCATGCGTACTAAAAGTAAAATTATCTGTTATCTCTTTATAGTTATGATTATCTCCAAACCTGCTATAGTCCACAATAATTGACAGTGCCACTCCTGCTATCTGGTTATTAGCCTTAATAACAACCTGGCCTTCCTGAAACTTATCAATCAATAGTTTAATCTGATGCTCCTTCCAGTATGAATCTGGCATCATAGTATATGATTCGATCATAGCTTCTTTAAGTTCTTGATAATCTGCAATATTCAAATTAACAAGTTCAATATTCTCTATTTCCTTCATATTCTATACTTTTAAGTAAAGTTAAGCAATTGGTAGTATCCCTAAATTGTTGTGTCGGCTTCCTGTAAATACTGTCCAATCAAAATTAGAGTTTTTTCATAATATTGATTTGTTGTAAGCCTCTTTTGGAGTTAAATAAATAATTAAGTGATTTATGTTGTGGCCCTTATACTCATGCATTCTGCATTACGACATAAAGAGAGCAACCCTAACACCTTTTAAGCCTTTTAAAATGGATTTTACTGGCTTAAGTTAGTATCTTTGAAGATATCTAAAACTTACATAAATGGCTAATAATCTTATCGATTTGCTTGATTTACCCCCTGAGTGGAAGAAATTCCTGCCGAATGTTTGGAAGATACTTTTAATTCTGGCGCTGATCATCATATCCTGGATCTCATTCTTCCAGGTTGGACCCGAAGAAATAGGTGTCATCACACGTTTTGGAAAATATGTTCGTGAAGTGGAACCAGGTCTTAACTTCAAGATTCCTATAGTAGAAGCTATGGTCAGGGTCCCGGTTGAGCGGCAACAGAAGCAAGAATTTGGATTTCGCACAGTAAGGGCAGGGATCCAGTCAACATATACCAAGACCGGCACTGCGGATGAATCACTGATGCTCACTGGCGATCTAAACCTTGCAGATGTTGAATGGGTAGTTCAATACCGTGTTGATAATCCTTACAGTTTTCTTTTTAAAGTCAGGGATCCGGTAGGTTCTTTGCGTGATATCTCCGAAGCTGCCATGCGTCAGATTGTTGGCAACCGGACTGTCAATGAAGTTTTGACAGTAGGAAGAACTGAAGTAGCTACCCAGGTACTGGAAGAAATTCAGAATACATGTAATGAATATTCTCTTGGTATCAAAATTGAACAGGTTGTTTTACAGGACGTTAACCCTCCGGATCCGGTTAAGGATGCTTTTAATGCAGTTAACCAGGCACAACAGGAAAAGGAGACCTTGATCAACCAGGCCAAGTCGGAGTACAACAAAGTTATTCCCAAGGCAAAGGGTCAGGCTGAGGAAACTATTCAGAAAGCTGAGGGCTATGCAGCAGAACGAGTTAATAATGCGCTTGGTGAAGCAACAAGGTTTTCTGATTTATACAATGAGTATATAAAGGCTCCGGAGGTTACTAAGCGAAGAATATATCTTGAAACCATGAATTCTGCAATCCCCAAACTGGGTCATAAGATAATCACTGATGAAAAAGGTAATAATGTATTGCCTCTTTTACAGATGCAACTTAAAGGAAATTAATAAATACTTAAAGAATTATGAACCATAAATCAATAGTGCATCTGATTATTTTAGTTATAGTCATCGTTCTGATTGCACAAAGTACATTTGTCGTAAAAGAAACTGAACAGGTTGTCATTACACAATTTGGAAAACCAATTGGGGAAGCCAAGATCACGCCGGGCTTAAAATTAAAAATGCCCTTTGTACAGAAAACAAATTATTTTGAGAAAAGGTATATGGAGTGGGATGGCGATCCTAACCAGGTCCCTACCATGGATAAGAAATTCATCTTTGTTGATTCATATGCCCGCTGGCAGATTATTGATCCGCTTCAGTTTTTTAAACGCCTTACCAATGAACGGGGGGCACAATCGAGGCTTGATGATATTCTTGATGGAGAAACACGCGATTATATTGCAAACCACAATCTTGAGGAGATAGTG
>JBBQJD010000196.1:0-4006 GCA_038325595.1 Bacteroidales bacterium
CCTGATATCTATTCCGGCAGGTCTGGCAAAAATGAATCTTCGTGATTTTATGCTGTATACTTTTATCGGGGCGGGTATCTGGAATATTATTCTGGCAGTGATTGGCTTTTACCTGTACGAAATAAGAGATCAGATTTTCCCTTATATAGGCCATATACTTCTTGTCATAGGGTTGATATTTGTTATCTACCTTATTTTGAAGGCAAGAAAAAACAGGAAGAAGAATGATGCTCAACCCTTATAGCGTCAGGGAGCTCACAAATAAATAATTATTATAGGATTACTTAGAGCGAAGGTTTTTTGCAGTTTCATAAAGGACGCTATCTTCCTCAGATGAGTGATCAATCTGCAAATTATGGGGGCACGGCCTGGTATTTTCATCAACATGAATAAACGTAACAAACCCATCTACCAGTGGTTTTTCATCACTATTTTTCTCAACATGAATATATGAGGTAATGCTTGAGTTCCCGGCATAAACAACCTTGGATGAAAACTTCAGAACATCTCCTGATTTCGCCGGTTTTGTGAAGAACATACCATGAATCTTAAGACAGACAACATTTTGAGGATTCAGGATTGAAGCAACTGCAATAAAGCCTGATTCCACAAACCATTCGGCAGTACGTCCTGCAAATAAAGTTCCATGATGATTGAGGTCTTCACTTTTTACAAGTCGCATTGTCACAGTACAGGCAGGACAAATATTTTTTGTTTCCATTGATTTTTCCCCAAATGTACTTATATTCAATAAAGGATATGATGACTTGTGTCAGGTGCGACAAATTCAAAAATAATTCGGATCGTCTCTTTTTGCTGATTCCGGCGTAAAAGCTGGAAGGCACACCGCTATATACTCAGCTCCTCCCTTAAATGGCGTACTGTATTTTACCCATTCGTTCTTCATAGTAAGAATGGCCTGACCTTGCATTAAATCGAACTCTTCAGTATTTGTTTTAATCCTGAGTTTTCCTTTCAGGACAACTGTATACTCATTGAATTTAGGACACTGGCCAGGTTCCACCCAGCCTTCGGGGCTTTGCATATGTGCAATACTTACCTCGGTTGTTTTGCTGTTGACAATACCGAAAAACTCTTTTATTATTTTTTCCTTTGTGCCGACAGCTTTAACCAATGCCGGAGAATTAATAAATTGTGCCATAGGTATTTGAATGTTTTAGATTAGTCCTCAAGGTAACCAAATTTTCCGCTCTTGAAATCATCGAATGCCTGTTTTATTTCAGCTTCTGTATTCATTACAAACGGTCCGTAAGAAGCAATTGGTTCATGTAACGGTTCCCCGCTCATTATAAGTACAATTGATTGTTCAATACCTTCAATCTGTATATCATCTGCGTTATGACCGAAAAGGACAAAATTATCTTCAGATGCGGTTTTTATACCATTTATTTTAATTTCACCTTCTATCACCAGCATGCCGGTATTGTATTCTTTTTTAAAACTGAATATAGCCCTATCTCCTTTCCCGAGTCTTGCATTAAAGAGGTTGAGAGGAGAAAATGTAGTTGCAGGTCCTTTAAACCCATTAAATTTCCCTGCAATAATTTCAACGCTGCTCTTCCCGTCATTTAACAATACTTTTGCCATATCATTGTTTACTATTGACTGGTATTTTGCCGGTGTCATTTTATTACTGGCAGGCAGATTGACCCATAGCTGAACCATCTGGAATAACCCACCGTTTTTGCTGAATTCCTCCTCGTGATACTCTTTATGCAAGACTCCTGCACCGGCTGTCATCCATTGCACATCTCCCTCACCAATTATTCCGCTATTTCCTGCGCTATCGTGGTGAGCTACTTTTCCATGGTATGCAATGGTAACGGTTTCGAAGCCTCTGTGCGGATGAACACCGACACCTCGTGGTGCGTTTGCAGGAGGAACGAGCCACTTGGACCCATAGTCGAGAAGAAAAAATGGATCCATACCGGTCATCCCTATTTTAGGCTCTGAAGGGAAAAAATTATGTACCCTGAACCCATCACCAACCATATGAAAAGGCGGAGGCGGAAGAATTGCAACAATAGATTTCATATCGTTATTCATAGGGTTTTTATTTACACAACAAATCATGAGGTAAATAGTTGATCGGGCGTAGGGACACGACATATCGTGTCCCGGAAGACAGCATTACCTGGCAAAGGATAATTCTGCGGTATCAAACATGTGGCATCCTGCATTCTTTGCTTTTACTATTACTTCCGGCAGTTCGTCAGTGAGAGCGTTCCCAAGCTTACCCTGACAAAACGGGCAGGCATGAATTGTCGCCTCAGAGTCAATGTAAAGGTATCGTATTCCGGCTCCAAAACACCCCAGCTTACGCTGATGGTACCCTGGATATATTACCTGAGGAAATCTGTCATATTTGTGGGAAGAATTGACAAGATGATAGAATGATTCTATTTTTCCGATATCCTCTTCGGAAAGAGTAACCTTAAGATCTTTAAAATGGCCGGTCTCCCTTGGCTCCAGAAGGAGGATGAATTTAGCCTTTATTTCTCGCGAAAATTCCAGATAATGAAGAAGATTTTCCTTTGTTAGAAATTCTCTTGTTACACAAATAGACAATCCCATAACGAGCCCGGCTTTTCGGCAATTTTCGGCTGCTTTAATAGCCTGATCGAATGCCTGATCATTCCCACGGAATTCATTATGAAACTTTTTATTCCAGTGGTCAATGCTTATCCTCACTCCTGTCAGACCTGCTTTCTTAAGCAAGGCTGCTTTTTCGCTTGTCAGACCAAATCCTGAAGTAAGAATCCAGAATTCTGTATCCTTTTCTGCCGAGCTCAACAGATCAATGAGATCTGAAAACCGTGACAATGGTTCGCCACCACCCAACTGAATATGACTCACTCCATATTCCTGAAATCTGGCAAGAATAATTTTAAGATCTGAAAGTGACATTGTATCCCTGGTATCAAGTCTATCCCATTCAAAACAATGTCTGCATCGCAAAGGACATTTCCTTGTGATGGAGAAGATCAGCGTTGTGAGTCGTGAGTGGGTTTTCTTAAACGGCAGACTATTATTCAGTTCGTTGGTAATAAATTTATTGAATGCTATTGATGGCCAGCCGGGGTAATTCGGGCTGTAATAAATGCGGCCATTAGCTTTATAAATCCTCTTTATGTTTTCTTCACCACTGAAAGCTAATCTTTTGGCAATCAGAAGCTTTAAAGCTATGATTGATTTTTTTGGATTTCTATATGCTTTCAACGCCAGTAAAATGATAGTTGCTCTTATCATTAATATGGCAGGAAATTTAAGGATTCTCATAATGCTGATGTACAGAGCTCCACTGCTTAATTTAGTTGCTCTTATAATAATAATTCAGATAATGCTCTTTGGAAAATTTTATAAATGTACCGGGTATGAGGAAAGTTTTAAGGTAAGCCACATCAGCTTTCCCCCTGGCATTCCTCAAGATCTCATAATGACCTTTACTGTGAAGGAAGATCGATCTTTCCAATCCGGGAACTGATTCAGGGCATATGAATGTCAGATCAGTAACGTTTACAGGTTGAGGCTGAATAAGATATTTCTTATCATCACTTGTAAGAAGTGTCCTGACATCTTTACCATTTTCGTCGGTGGCGGAAGCAAGTGGTACGACAATGGAATTAATTTTTTCATTAGAGGAATAGTCCATCGCAATGTAATCTATATCCCAGAAAAGGACTCCGGAAACAAGTTTAAGCTTAACTTTTTCCGTATTGATCCCTGCAAGGTCTATCTCAAGGATATCAACTTTGTCGGCCATTGGTCCAGGGAGATTAAAATAGTCAACAAGTTTAAGTCCATTTTCAGTTTCCAGATACACTGCAAGAGGCACCCCCTGATCGAATGACCATTTTAATAATTCCTCTTTTGGTTTCTTATCTCTCTTTTGTTTCCATTTTTCAAGTCTGTCGCCAAAGAGATCACTAAACTGTCCAAACATATAATCCAGCCAGATTGTATTCTTTGCTTTAATTATCAGTTT
>JBBQJD010000197.1:0-3943 GCA_038325595.1 Bacteroidales bacterium
AATTCAAAATACTAACAAGTTATCTAAACGAGATTTCCATATCTCGTCTGGTTGTTTTACTTCATAATTTCAAAGAACCATTTCCGCCTCTTTTTAAATTCCCCAACGACGGATATTTGCTTTTGGGACGACAAAGATAACGCTTTTAATTTTCTTGTCCAAATATATTTTGAGATTATTTTTGGCTACTTATCTTCCTGCTACTTGCCTTCTTTTCACAAAGCCTGAATCACTATCTCTCCTTCTGTTCAAACAACTCTTTGCCTTAAGCGGGTGCAAATGTATGAAAGGTTTTTTATAATCCAAATTATATAAAAGAATAATTCGTGTAATTTTTTGCATTATTTTTTTATGCTTTGACGACCAGTAACATACAAAATAAAAAAAATTAAAATATTTTGAAGGAGTTTTACCTTATACCACGAATTGCAATAGTTTTTACATATTTCATCAGACCTTATATCACTAAGCAGTATATTATACACATATCTTTTTCATTTTAATTTCCTATACCTATATATAATAGTTTAATATGATAGTGTAATAGTGAATGATTGAAATTTCACAGGTTTTACGTAACTTTATAATATTAAAAATAATGAGTGTCTGGAATGAATAATTTATTGATTTTGACTTCGTCGAGCTCCGCTTCTCTCCGGTTCTTCGTCTGCCCCTGACTCTAAAGGGTGCGAAGAACCGAGTCCAACTCTGCTGGCGAGCTTGGCGCAGCCAAAATCAATTACTCCCTTTAGGGTGGGGGCAAATAATTGATTTTCAAGCGCAATTTTATTTTTATTATTGATTTAACGATATTCATAATGAAAATTAAAATAAATACTAAACAATTCATAATGAAAAAATTGTCTCTTTCTTTGGGATTAATCCTGTTTTCTTTAGCAGTCTGGTCACAGGGTGCAGGTATATTCAAACTCAATACTGACATAGGTAAACCGGAAGTTGCCGGTTCTGCCAGGTACACAGCAGCTGATCAGAGTTATATCCTCAGGGGATCAGGATATAATATCTGGTTTGGAAGGGATGAATTTCACTATCTCTATAATAAGATAACCGGTAACTTCATACTTACTGCAAATTTTAAATTACAGGGCAAGGGAATGAACCTACACAGGAAAACCGGATGGATGGTCCGATGGACCACAAATGAAAGGTCACCACATATTTCGGGCACTCTGCATGGCGATGGACTGACGGTCCTGCAATGGCGCAGTACACAGGGTGCCTCCATGAGAGATCCTGAAGATCAGATATTTGCGCCTGATTCCGCATATGATGTGATCCAGATTGAAAGAGACGGCAAAAAGATCATTATGCGCGCTTCAAAATCAGGTAAACCGTTCGATGAGATTGGATCACATGAAATGGAGAATCTGCCCGATGAGGTACTGGCCGGACTATTTATCTGTTCTCACGATTCAACTGTTATTGAAGAAGTAAAAGTATGGAATGTCAGGATTGATAAGCCTGTTGCAGATAATTATAATCCGGGCAAATCAGGCTACCTTGGGTGCAGGCTGGAAACCCTGGACGTTACTGACGGGAAAAGAATGATTGTGTTTGAAAAGTCACAAAGATTTGAAGCCCCTAATTGGATGCCTGATGGCAAAAGACTGCTTTTTAATATGGATGGATTGTTGTATACAATACCTGTTGCAGGAGGAAGTCCGGTGAAGCTCAATACTGGCTTTGCAAATCACAATAATAATGATCATGGAATATCCTTCGATGGCAAACTCCTTGCCATCAGTCATCAACGGGAAGGATTGCCGGGAGGAGGCTCCACTGTTTACTACCTGCCTCTGAAAGGAGGAACTCCGAAACTTATCACTGAAGACACTCCTTCATACTGGCACGGATGGAATCCCAACAACAAGGAAGTATTATATGTGGGTCAGAGAGGTGGGAAAAACATCTATAATATTTATAAGAACTCAATAAACGGAGGAGAAGAAGTTGCACTTACTGATATAGGTCCGGGGGAACATGTGGATGGATGTGAATATTCGCCCAATGGGCAATATATCTATTACAACGGCAGTCATACAGGTTCAATGCAACTCTGGCAAATGGATCCCGATGGCTCCAACAGGGAACAGCTTACATTTGATAAGTATCAGAACTGGTTCCCGCACGTTTCTCCAGATGGCAAATGGATTGCTTTCATCTCATTCCCCCCGGAAGTTGACAAAAATGACCATCCTTCCTATAAAAGGGTTATTTTGCGCCTGATGCCAATACAAGGCGGTGAACCAAAGGTTATCGCTTATCTGTACGGTGGTCAGGGGACAATCAATGTTCCATCATGGTCGCCCGACAGTAAGCAGATAGCTTTTGTAAGTAATAGTTTGCCCCCTGCCCCCTGAAGGGCCCTTTAGGGGGCTTGGGGGCTATAAGATCAATAAACTTCGAGCTCTCTCCAGGATGGCAATGGGGGGAACTTAGTATGCGGATCGGCCTGGTACCAGTAGCAAACCGATGCTATATCTGATTTTTGAGCAAGATATCTTCCGGCCTGTCTCCACCCAAGGTCCTGTATTGTTACTTTAAGATCCTTTTCAAATCTGATCGGATCCATAACATGCCAGCGATACATCCCAAATCTCTGCCTGACATTGTAAAGACCATCGCCTTTTATAACCTGATGCAGCCCTGAATATGGGGTAGTAAACTCAGTGTAATTATGAATATCAACACCGGCTTCATTCCTCCTGCGGGTATCAAAATTATATGATCCGCAAATATAATCTTCAGTTCCTGTTCCGCAGATTGTAGGAAACTTTGTATCACCATCAATGAAGAATTTAATCTCCCCTTCACCCCACCAGCCGTTATTATTGACTCCCCATGCAAGGTACACCCCTACATACTGTCCTTTGCCTTTTATTCCATCAATTATTGTATAGTCAGATGAACTGTTTGGATTCTGTCTGCGGAATTGAGCATGAAAATAACCGGCATCCTGTGGCACCTCTGTGAGAGTATAATCAATCTGGTAATATAATGTCATCTGATCTGCATCGCTGATATTTTCCATGGTGATACGGCATTTTTTGCGGAATGGCATTACCCAGTAACAGTTAAATGCGCTTCCCGGGTTAACACAAACTGCTGAAGAAACAAGTGGTGAATACTGGTTCCAGCCCATGCCAAAGAAATCTCCGACCGGACATTCGACCGACGGCTCTGTTTCGCCATCCCAATAGATCCGCATAATTGAATAACGCCAGTTTCCTGTCGGTGTCATCCAGATATGTTGTATTGCACCAGAGCCCTCTATCTCCGCCATCGTAAAAGTTTCTCCCGGTTTTATTCTTACATAGGGATTGACCTTCCATCCCTGGCCAAGATCACGGGCAGCATTAAAAGCATTTGCAGTATTGGGTTTATCCTTGTCAGCAGGATCAGCCATTCCTCCTTTACCTTTTTCCCCGGTAAAATTTTCAGGACTGATTGAACGGGTCTTAGCATCGGATAACCTGTGAAGGTTACCCATATTCATATCGAGCCCGTTGAATTTATTCTGGGAGTTTGCTATTAAAGGAAGAAATGCAAAGATTATTAATAAGGATGAAAGCTTTTTCATATTATTTCATATTAGCAGGTTAGAAAACTATGCTAAAATATAAAATAAAGAAGAAAATAAAAATTCAGGATGAGTTTAATGATTAAGCTGATCCCGGCCGGGGTGGTTGATTTGTTTAACCAACCAACCCGGACAGGCAAAAGATCTTATTCGAAACCACAAATCTGTTGCCTGGCCACCCCCCGCTTTAAGGCGGGGCAGGCTCCCACTGAGGCGGGACAAGTCCTCCTTCAAAAACTAATCTCTTATCACATTTAATTTTGTCTCAACGAGAAGGGGATCCATTTTTTTGTACATCAGGTATTATGACAATACCCGCAGCCAAAATCAATTTATTTACCC
>JBBQJD010000198.1:0-3719 GCA_038325595.1 Bacteroidales bacterium
CCGGTTGAGGTGGAAAATTGAAAATGAGGGATTTAATGCACAAAAGAATTCCGGGTACGAATTAGAACACAAATACTCACGGGTATCATACAACGCAATGCAGAATTATTACCAGTTGCTCCAGATAGCACACATGATCAACCAGTTTGTAGAAAAGTCAAAGGATTTTATTGAATTGATGAAAGAATATTCTAAACAAACCATAAAAGCCTTGTGGAAAGAATTATCAGTCTTTATGAAAACTATCCCTTATAGTTTGGTTCAGTTAGAAGAATTTTTATCAGGTTAACATCTAAAACTACGGTGCGAAAACCGTTGCGGAAAATCCCCGTTCCCTAATCCGGGGCAAACAGAATAAAAACAACAGGAGGTAAGAAACAGGAAAAGATTTTTGGGCAAAACGATGTTGATGAAATCCACCAACTGGGATTGTATCGCCTTATCTGAACGATATACTTTCTCGCATGAAAAAAATTCTTTAAGCCGAATCGTTGTCGCCGAGCACAAAAGATGCTGATTCGTTCTGTATTTATTAACTTTAGGCATTTTAGGCACTCCAAACTCTAGGCACTGATTAGTTACGAACCTGCTAATTGAAAAACAGAATTATGTCAGAGAACAGGCGGAATTTTATAAAGAAAGTATCCCTGGCAGCAGGTATGATGGCTGTACCAGGGATCGCGGGAGCTTCTTCCGGATCATACTCATCGGGAGTCAAAAATGAAAAAATCAGAGTTTCACAGCTTGACAAACCTGTTGCGATTGCCATGTGGGACTTCAGCTGGATACTCAGGCATCACAGGTACGGTGAATTTGAAAATTGGGATATTGTACTTGAAGGACTTGCAGAAAGAGGTTATAACGCTGTCAGGATAGATGCCATGCCACAATTTGTGGCTGCTGACACACACGGCAATTCCGAAAACGAATTCCGCTCAGTCAAAAACGGATGGCAGCCTTCACTCTGGGGAAATGATTTTACAATGAGCTTCAGTCCGAAGGAGGCTTTACTGGAATTCCTCCCCAAATGCAAAAAGTATGGCATCAAAGTGGGACTGGCAACATGGTTCATGCAGCACGGCGCAGATAGAAGGGACATTTTCTGCGAAGAGGGCGGATTAACAAGAGCATGGGATGAAACCCTGTCATTCCTGAAAAGCAATGATCTGCTCGGAAATGTAATATATGTTGATCTCCTTAACGAATACCCGAACTGGCATGGATATAACTGGCTGAAGAAAAATATGAATATACTGTCGGGACAGGAACAGTACAAGCTTGATAATCCTGAAGCAAACCTGCCGGATCAGATAATAAGCGGTAAGAATGCTAATCCACAGCAGCAAAAATTCTATAATGACTACATTAACTCAGCAATAAAAACTCTCAGATCAAAGTATCCCGATCTTGATTTTTATGCTTCACTTGATTCATCGATGGAGCTTGACCGTATCGATCTGGCAGAGTTTGGTGCCCTCGATTACCATATCTGGTTTGCTCATTCAGGGAAAGTACCTGGTCTTGATAAGGTCGGTGCCAGGGACCAGACACTGGATTACAGGGAGATCTACTCGGGTCTGCAATTGTACTGGAAGCTGAACAAGGAATCGCTTATAAAATGGATGGATGTAAGGCTTAATGATATTTCATCAGCAGCAGAAAAACATAACCTTGTATGCGGGAATACTGAAGGCTGGGGTCCGATTTCGTGGTTTGATCATCCTGAACTGGGATGGGAATGGGTAAAAGAGAGTGCAGAAATATGTGTTGATCTTGCCAGAAAACATGATAATTACAAATTCATATGCACTTCCAATTTTACACATCCCCAGTTCAAAGGAATGTGGGATGATGTAAAGTGGCATCAGAGGATTACGGGACGGATCAAAGGATAGGCGGAAGGCGAAAGGCTGAGGGCTGTAGGCTGTAGGAATGGGTGATGGTGCTGGTTGTTGATGCGTTGATGCGTTGATGGGTTGAAGAGTTGAAGTGTAATTCAAAATTCCAGGTTCCAGGTTCCAGGTTTGTTTACCGTACGCCGCATGCCGTATGCCGTATGTCTTATTCCTTATCTTTGCGGTTAATGTATTTCTTTTAAACTATGAATTAATGACATCATTCAATATAGAAAAAATCCCTTCTCAAAAAGGAAGAACTGCAATTGTCACCGGCGCCAATACCGGCCTGGGATATGAAACAGCCCTCGTCCTTGCACAGAAGGAAATGAAGGTGATCATGGCCTGTAAAAGCCTGGAAAGAGCTGAAAAGGCAAAAAGAAGAATTCTGAGCGAAGTACCTGAAGCAGACCTTGAAATAATGATAGTTGACTTAAGCAGCCTGTCATCAATCAGGAAATTTGCTAAAAGCTTTCTCTCAAGGTACAATCAGCTGGATCTGCTGGTAAATAATGCAGGGATTATGATTCCGCCTTATTCCAGAACAGAAGATGGATTCGAGAGCCAGATGGGCGTTAACTATTTCGGACACTTTTTACTGACAGGACTGCTGTTTGATACCATAACAAAAACTCCCGGTTCAAGAATTATTGCCCTGGCCAGTAATGCCCACAAAAAAGGGAACATCAATTTTGACGATCTGCACTGGGAAAAGAGTTACTCTCCAATGGGAGCCTACCGGCAATCCAAACTGGCCTGCCTGATGTTTGCCTACGAGTTGCAGAGAAGACTTGAAAATGCCGGTCACCCAACCATTTCTGTTGCAGCCCACCCGGGATTAAGCATTACAGATATATTAAGAAAAGTTCCCAATTGGCTGTTATATATTTCACAGCCAATTACTAATCTTTTTACACACTCGCCTGCAAATGCAGCCTTGCCGGTTCTGTATGCGGCTCTCGGTCAGGACGTAAAAGGTGGAGATTATTTCGGTCCCCAGGGAAAATCAGAATGGACAGGAAAGCCGGGAAAAGTCACATCGACTCCGCTTTCTCATGATAAAGAAATTGCGCTGCAGCTCTGGGAAGTGTCGGAGAGGTTGACGGGGATCAGGTATGGGTAAGGTGGTGCGGGGTGCTTAGTGAATTCAAGGTTCCAGGTTCCAGGTTCAAGGTTCAAGGTTCCAGGTTCCAGGTTTGTTTACCGTACGCCGTGTGCCGTGTGCCGTACGCTGTACTGTAATACTGATAATACTAGTAACACCGGTAACATTGATAACACTAATAACATTCTAATTATATGATATATGGCAAAGAAAAACTTTCTAGATTCTATAGCATAAAACGAACATTTCAACTAAAAAAGGAATAAGTAGTTTATTCACCGGTCCTGAGGTAAAGGAAGAAAACAATACCATTCTTCCCGACAAATATCCGGAGGAAATTCGGCAAACATTCATTATTAAATCAGATCACCTGGAGAAGATCAGGGATTATGTTCACCTGAAAAGACAACAGGGAGATTTTTGGAGGAATTAAATCAGCTTCGGTTAACTCAACTCATTATTATGGTTTATTTTTTTCATTTTTTGTTGAAAATGGAATTCTCAAGTTTAATGCAATATTTCTTCCGGGATTAAATAACCCCACTTCTTTTAAAGTCGATAAATGGTCAATGTATTTTCTGTCAAAAATGTTATTTGCACTTATACTGACAGACATAAGTTGGTTTTGAAATTTTATATTTCCACCGATGCTTAAGTCTAATAGAGTATAACCTGATGTAGCTGTTTCGTCAGGAGCAGGTTTGTTCTGATCAAAAGCA
>JBBQJD010000199.1:0-3608 GCA_038325595.1 Bacteroidales bacterium
GAATGGAGGGAAATGTTAGGCAAATGGAAAATTCAAAAACAGAAGGATTTAAAATATGACGGCAGTTCGTACCGCTCGGAGCCATTTCAATGGGTTACTTCAGATTTCTCATGTTGTTTTATAATGATGTGTGATTCAGAATTTTACGATCTTGAAAGTAATGAATACACAGTTGAAAAAATTATTGACTCAGGAAAACTACAGTTTGGCGGTTATGATAGTGTTGTCCTCTGGCATGCATATCCGAGAATAGGTTTGGATGAACGGAACCAGTTCGATTTTTACAGGGAAATGCCTCATGGATTATCCGGTTTACATGATGTCATAAATAGGTTCCATAAGGCAGGGGTAAAGGTTTTTATCAATTATAATCCATGGGATACCGGTACCAGGAGGGAAGAAAAATCCGATATCGAACTTCTGATAGATATAATCAAGTCAATTGACGGCGACGGGATCTTCCTCGATACAATGAAAAATGCTCCCGATTTCAGGGAAAAACTTGATGATGTAAAACCAGGCATTGTGATGGAGGGAGAAATCGCCCTTCCTGTGGAACACATTCAAACCCATCATATGTCGTGGGCACAGTGGTTTAAGGATAGTCCTGTACCGGGTGTTTACCGTAACAAGTGGTTTGAACATCACCATATGCAGCATGCCATCGACAGGTGGAGCGCTTCTAAGACAGCCCAGCTGCAAACTGCCTGGATGAATGGAAGCGGGATGATGATCTGGGAAAATGTATTCGGCCTGTGGCTCGGCTGGAGTGAACGGGATAAATCAATTTATCGTTCGATGCATTCAATACAGCATCAATTTGCTGATATGTTTTCAGGTGAAAGATGGACACCTTTATCATATAATTCTGCAATTCCCGGAGTTTATATAAGTTTATGGGAAGGAGAAGAAGTTCAGCTCTGGACACTTGTAAACCGTAATGATTTCCCGGTTGATGGAAATCTGATGAAAGCAGACAGCCGGAAAAATAATCTGTATTTCGATCTGTTGCAGGGTGAAGAAGTTAAAAGCGGAATTAAAAACGGGAAATTAGATTTTAATGGAAAAATAGGCGCAAAAGGAATTGCTGCTCTTCTCTCAATTCCCAAAAATAAAATCAATGATGAATTCAGGAATTTCCTGGCAGAACAAAAAATAATTTCACAGCGGTTTTCAGATGACATTAATTCCCCGGTAATGACGAATAAGAGGATTATCTCAGGAACTGCAAAAAGAAAATCCGGACTCCCTGACGGAATGGTACGAATTCCTTCTAAATCTCTGAAAATGAGCATGGAGTACACACTTCGGGAATGCGGAGCTTATGGAAATGTGCAGGATCACCTTTCAATATCACAATCAAATAAGCTTCATTCGCCATTTGTCATTACCAATGATATACATATAAGAGAATTTGCGATTGATGAAACTCCGGTCACCAATGCTCAGTTCATGGAGTTTATCTCAAAATCAGGTTATTTACCTTCAATCCCTGAAAACTTTCTGAAACACTGGATCAATGGTGTAATTCCCAAAGGAAAGGAAGATCATCCAGTAACTTATGTAGATTTAGAGGATGCAAGGGCTTATGCGGAGTGGGCCGGGAAAAGGCTTCCTAGTGAATTCGAGTGGCAGTTTGCTGCCCAGGGTTACGATGCCCTGACCTATCCCTGGGGTAATGAAATGGAGAATAATAAGTGTAATCAGAACACTTATAATGAAACCACTTCCGTAAAAGCATTTCCGCAAGGCATCTCTCCTTTTGGTTGTTATGACATGTGCGGCAACACATGGGAACTCACAGATAGTGAACACACCGACGGACATACAAGATTCGTGATGTTAAAAGGAGGCTCCTGCTTCAAGGCAACAGGATCGGATTGGTATATGGACGGAGGACCTCAGAAAAATAGTTTTTTCTCCAAAATGCTCCTGATATGGCCTGGTCTTGACAGGTGCTCGACAGTAGGTTTCAGGTGCGCTTCTGACTTATAGCTTCCTGTTCCAGGTTCTTAACTGAACCGGCTGCAATTCCGGCAGATTGTTTTCCGGCTTGTCAAGATAAAAATACGCTACTGATGCATAATCGTCTGATCTGTAGAAGTTTGTCCAGGCATTTGGCAATTTGGGATCTTCAAGGTTTATGGTACTGTCTCTTTGATAAATATGAATCATCACGGGGGCTTCATGAACAGTAACAGGAACCAGCTTAACATTCTCCTTTTGCAGCTTGATAACCTCTTCCTTTGTATTACCGCCGATCTGCTGGATCGTTACCCGGCAATCCTGCTTAAAATATACGGGATCCGGAATATGATAACGATAAAAAGCCCATTGAAGGTTTTTAGCATCAGCAACAAGGCATCCAGTGTATTTAGTAAAATACTGACCCTGCCCCCAGGCTGTGCCAATATAATCTTCCGTTCCTGATCCTACCAGTGTCGGAAATTCAGCATCTCCATTAAGAAAGATCTTTACTTCACCTTCTCCCCACCAGCAATCTTTATAGGCAGGATTGGCATTTACAGAAATATTTGTACCAAGAAATCTTCCTCTTCCTGAAACGTAGGGCATTATCTCATAATCTTCTTCCAGAACTGTTGCCGTGTCCCTGTGCCAGTAGCTGTGAAAATACATATAGCTATCATTCCACCGCTTCAGAAGCTGAAGATCCACATCGAAAAAGACCATAGCAAGATTTGTATCCGATTCATTTACAAGTTCAATTCTGGCCGCTTCTTTAAATGGCATCTGAATAAAGCTGTTAAATGATCGTCCTTCGGGATTTGTGAACAATGCATTTTCGAAAACAGCTGTTTTTCCAAGTCCGACACCGAAGAAATCACCAAACGGGACCGATACTGCAGGTCTTTCTGCATTGTCCCAGTACATATTGATAACCAGGCTTCTGAGCATTTCGGGCGACCTGTCGTTTATTGTGATCCAGATCCTGTTTATAATACCCGGACCTTCAATATTGAGAAGAGTCTTGGCAGCTCCGGCAGTTATGCTGTCGCACGCATGACCTTTTGCACCGTTATTTTCTTTTCCTCCCTGCCCCCTGGCTCCTGTAATGTTTTCAAAGCTTACCCAACGAGGCTCAAGATTATCGGAATATTCAAAAATATCAGGTGAAATCAGGCTTCCGGTTTTTCCACCATTGTTTCCATTGTTACAACCGCAAAGGGTTATCAGGAACAGAAAGAAAATTGGCTTGGTGTTCATTTTATAGTGTATTAAGATGTCATCTGGTCTTCTGGTCTGCTGGACTTATAGTCTGATGGTCTGATGGTCTGTTGGTCTCCTCTTCTCCCACTCTCCCACTCTCCTCTTCTCCCACTCTCCCTATCTAAGGTCTTGGTGAACCTTGGTGTCTTTGTGCCTTGGTGGCATTTATTGTTTTTCAATTTTCGGAGTGGATTCATATGTTGATTAAGTTGATGCCTTTATGCCTTTACTAAAGGCCATCTTACAATCCATGCTCTTTCAGAAATGAAGGTGTATCATAATAACCTCTCTGAAGCTTGATTTTACCATCTACTATCCGGAAAATCTCGCAACCTCTGAAGCCCTTTGGTTCCTTCCATTCAAGAGCAACCCATTCTCCA
>JBBQJD010000200.1:0-3606 GCA_038325595.1 Bacteroidales bacterium
GGAGGGTCAGGAGGAGAGGCCAAAAATATGCAGTTTCAAGATGTGTTGTAAAGATTAGCTTTTGAGGAAGAGCCTGAAAGTACATCTGAACTGCATAAGGGTACAGATACTATTCCTTAATGTTGTTTTCAACAAAATCCAATATTACATTCAGCGATTTCTCTTCTTCTTCAATAAATCCCATATGCCCCGAATTTTTAAGAGCCACTACTTCAGCATTTGAAGGCATATTCACCTTTTCGACAATATCAGCCGGAATATAATTATCGTCTGAACCCAGAATCCAAAGCAGGGGAACCCTTCCTTCTTCCAGAATGCTTAATCGTGAAGGTCGAGCCATCATGCCATTAAGCATTGCGATGATGCCCTCAGGCGGAATCTCAGAAGCAATTTCCTTAGATCGCTGAAGTGCTCCACTGAACTTTTCAAGATTTGATGAAGCAAACATTTTCTCGACATTTTCAGGATACATCAGGTTCTTCTTTCCTGCTTTTACCAGTTCAATTTCACGTTTTCTTTTCTCTATCGCCGCCTGCTGATCAGAAAAGGGTTGTGAATGAAAGAGACAATAGCCTGAAAGTGCTTCATTGAACATTTCAAGGAATGCGAGGGTTACATAACCTCCAAGAGAGTGGCCGGTCATAAATACCTTCCTGATTTCAAGACTATCAATTAAAGCTTTCAGTGCTGTGGCCATAAATTCCATGGTATGATTGTCCCCATATGTTCCTGAAGATCCATGACCGGGAAGGTCGACACAGATTACCCTGAAATTTCCTGACAGTTTCTGTGCAAAACTGTTCCAAACTTTTTTTGATTCAAGGTAACCATGAAGAAGAACGATAACTTTGCCTTTCCCTGATAAAGTATAAACTATTTCCTTACCCTTGTAGTGAAATGAATTTTCCATAATCCTTGTTTTGACAAAGTTAGGCATTACTCCTTTATGATATATATCATGGCATATTCCGGGTATTTACTTTTATCTATTGCATTAAAATAGAATTATTTATAACTTTATAATCCATTTTTAATTCTCACTGGAATCACATAAATATCTCATAGCCAATGGATAAGATACTATTTTCGTCAGTTTCGAAAAAGTTTGTTATGGCTCTGGCAGGAATTTTTCTGCTTTTGTTCCTTCCTATACACCTTATTATCAATCTAATGCTACTACAGGAAGATCCAGAAGTATACAATAAAGCAGCCACCTTTATGGCTACTTTTCCATTAATAAAGATCTTCGAATTGGTACTGATGCTGGCCATACTTGTCCATGTCATCTGGGGAATTTATATCCAGATCCAGAACTGGCTTGCCAGGCCTGTCAGATATGTGAATACGAATAAGGCAGAGACTTCGTTCTTTTCAAAATTTATGATCTGGACCGGAGCTACAGTCCTGATCTTCCTGGTTCTTCACTTTTTCAACTTTTATTTCATTAAGCTTGGCCTTGTTCCCGGAAATCCTGAAGATTTCTATTCAACAGCCTATAATCTTTTTAAAATCCCTGAATACAACTATATATATCTGATCAGTTTTCTGATTCTTGGATTTCATCTTTACCATGCTTTTTATTCAGCATTTCAGACCTTCGGATTGAACCACAGGATATGGAGCCCTGTAGTGAGAACAGTTGCAGTGATTTATGCAATATTGATTCCGGCAGGATTCGCTTACATTTCAATCACAATATGGCTTTTCAGGTAAAATCAGTAAAGTAAAAGTTTAATCATGGGAAAATTATTATCAAAAATACCGGAAGGTCCTCTTGCCCAGAAATGGACAAAATATAAAGCCTCAGTAAATCTTGTCAATCCTGCAAACAAGAAGAAGCTTGAGATAATAGTCGTTGGTACCGGACTTTCAGGAGCATCGGCTTCATCATCTCTTGGAGAGATGGGGTATAGCGTGAAAACCTTCTGCTTTCAGGATTCTCCGAGACGGGCACATTCTGTTGCAGCGCAGGGCGGCATAAATGCTGCTAAAAATTATCAGAATGATGGTGACAGTATTTACCGCCTTTTTTATGACATGATAAAAGGAGGAGATTTCAGGGCCCGCGAAGCAAACGTTTACAGGGCTGCAGAAGTGAGTAATCAGGTGATAGATCATTATACAGCACTGGGAGTTCCATTTGCCCGTGATTATGGAGGAACTCTTGATACCCGTTCATTTGGAGGAGTTCAGGTTTCAAGAACTTTTTATTCCAAGGGACAAACGGGACAGCAGTGTCTTCTGGGAGCTTATTCATCACTTAACCGGCAAATTGCAAAAGGAAATGTCACAATGTTTCCACGACGTGAGATACTCGACATAGTCCTGATTGATGGTAAAGCCCGCGGAGTTATTGCACGGAATCTTCTTACAGGTGAGATTGAAAGGCATTCTGCCCATGCAGTGGTACTTGCAACAGGCGGATACGGAACTGTGTATTTTTTATCAACTCTGGCTGTAAATTCAAATGCATCGGCAGCCTGGAAAGCACATAAGAAAGGAGCATTATTCGCCAACCCCAGTTTTGTACAGATCCATCCCACCTGTATTCCCCAGTTGAACGAGTTTCAGGCAAAGCTGACCCTGATGTCGGAATCGCTCCGTAATGATGGAAGGATGTGGGTTCCGAAAGTAAAGGGAGATCCGCGAACTGCAAACAACATACCTGAAGATGAGAGAGACTATTATCTCGAACGCCGCTATCCCGCTTTTGGGAATCTTGTGCCAAGGGATGTTGCCTCAAGGGCAGCCAAAGAACGTTGCGATGCAGGTTATGGTATTGGAGAAACAGGTCTTGCCGTTAATCTCGACTTCAGGGATGCAATAAAAAAACAAGGGAAGGTAACAATAGCCGGTAAATATGGAAACCTCTTCCATATGTATAAGACCATAACCGGGATTGATCCTTATACCGAACCAATGCGGATCTATCCGGCAGGCCATTATACAATGGGTGGTTTATGGGTTGATTACGAGCTAATGACAACAATAACAGGTCTTTACGCTATCGGAGAATCTAATTTTTCTGATCATGGAGCCAACAGACTGGGAGCTAGTTCCCTCATGCAGACATCAGGCGATGGTTATTTTATTCTTCCATATACAATTTCAAATTACCTGGCTGGCGAAATACGCACACCTAAAATTTCAATTGAACGACCTGAATTTGAAGCCGCCGAAAAAGAGGTGCTGGAAAAACTCAATAAGCTTATTTCCATAAAGGGAAAACAGAGCGCAGGTTCATTCCATAAACGTCTTGGCAAAATAATGTGGGACTATTGCGGAATGGTACGAAATGAAGAAGGACTGAAAAAAGCTCTGGTACTGATTAATGAATTGAAGGAGGAATTCTGGAGAGATCTCAATATCCCCGGCAAAATCGCGGAACTAAATATTGAGCTTGAAAAAGCAGGCAGGGTAGCTGATTATTTTGAACTGGCAGTACTGCTGGTTACTGATGCCCTGAACAGGAAGGAATCATGCGGTGCACATTTCAGGGAAGAGTTTCAGACACCTGATGGTGAAGCATTGAGAAATGATGCAGATTTTGCTTATGTCGCTGCCTGGGAATATGCAGGAGAAAGCAAACCGCATATACTTCATAAG
>JBBQJD010000201.1:0-3459 GCA_038325595.1 Bacteroidales bacterium
GTCATGATCAAAACTAATGAATTAACAAAGGTCTTCAGAACTGAAGAAGTCGAAACTACTGCCTTAAATAAAGTGGTCCTAAATGTTAAGGAAGGTGAATATGTGGCTATAATGGGTCCTTCAGGTTGCGGAAAATCAACACTTTTGAATATTCTCGGATTACTCGATAATCCCACATCAGGAAGTTATATATTTAACGGTACTGAAGTTGCTAACCTGAAGGAACGCGACAGAACAGTATTCCGTAAAGGAAATATCGGATTCGTTTTCCAGAGTTTCAATCTGATCGACGAATTGAATGTCTATGAAAATGTAGAGCTTCCGCTGATCTACCTCAAGATGAAATCTTCCGAGAGGAAAAAACGTGTGGAGGATGTACTGGAGAGGATGAAAATCGCTCACCGTGCAAAACATTTTCCACAGCAGCTTTCCGGAGGACAGCAGCAGAGGGTGGCAATAGCCCGCGCGGTGGTTGCAAATCCCAAGCTGATCCTGGCTGATGAGCCTACAGGAAATCTCGATTCCAAGAATGGTATTGAGGTAATCAACCTGTTATCGGAACTGAACAAGGAAGGAACAACAATCATAATGGTCACCCACTCTGACAGGGATGCAAGTTTTGCACACAGGATAGTAAATCTGTTCGACGGACAGGTTGTGAATGAAAGGGTTAACTAAAGGATAAATAAAGTCTGCCATTAAGTTGTATCTTGTTAAATATGAAATAGATGGAACGATAGCTTCCATCTATTTTTACAAACTATTTTAAGCTATCCAACTCTTAAACTTTTCAACCTCTTCAACCTTTCAACTCTTCAACCTCTTCAACTTTTCAACCTTTCAGCTCTTCAACCCGTTTAAAGATCATATTTTTTAATTTTATTATAAAGAGTCTGCCTGGTTACTCCAAGCTTCACTGCCACAACACTCAGGTTATTACTGTACCTCTTTATACTTTCAGAAATCAACTTCTTCTCCATCTCTTCGAGAGTCATTTCATTATGAACTGAAATTCCCGGTGTCGCAGTGAAGGAAAAGTCGGAAGGTTTGAGCATCTGTGAATCACTTAATATCACAGCCTTTTCAATGGAATGCTGAAGCTCACGTACATTTCCCGGCCATGAATGATTTGCCAGCTTTTCGAGGGCTGAAGTGCTGATTTTCAATCCATTCTTTCCGTATCGTTCACTGTTAACCTTAAGAAAATGATTTGCAAGGATAGGGATATCATCAACCCTGTCGCGAAGAGGCGGTACTTCGATTATTATAGTATTTATCCTGTAGAGTAGGTCCTCGCGGAACCTGCCTTCCTTAACCATCTGCTGCAAGTCACAATTTGTGGCGCAAACCAGCCTGATGTTTATCGGGATCTCCTTATTTGATCCGACTCTGACCACATACCTGTTCTGCAGTACGCTAAGCAGCTTGGCCTGTGATTGAAGAGTAAGGTTGCCGATTTCATCGAGGAACAGAGTTCCGTTAGCTGCTGCTTCAAACTTTCCTTTACGGTCTTCCCTTGCATCGGTAAAGGCACCCTTTACATGACCAAATAATTCGCTTTCAAAAAGAGATTCAGTGATTGAACCCATATCAACACTTACCATCAGTTCGCCTGATCGCCTGGAAAAATCATGTATCATTCTGGCTACCAATTCTTTACCTGTACCATTTTCTCCAGCTATTAATACATTGGCATCAGTGCAGGCTACCTTTCTCACAATATTCATTACATTGATCATGGTAGGAGAAGCTCCCATCACCAGCTTTATACCGCTTTTGTTTATCTCTTTTTTCAAATGCTGGTTGTCGCTTTTCAGCATGCTTGCTTCCAGCCTGGAAAGTCTCAGCTTCCAGGCAGCATTGATCGTCGCCAGAAGTTTGGAATGATCCCATGGTTTCAGAATATAATCAACAGCACCTTCCCTTATTGCCTTTACAGCGAGTTCGATATCGCCCGATGCCGTAACGATTACAATACTGATATTACCGTCGTAATTGAAAATCTCCTTCATCCAAAACAGTCCTTCACTCCCATTGTGGGTACCACTCTTGAATTTCATATCAAGCATTACAATACCAACATCACTGTTTGTCAGTATCTCATTAATACGGTTAGGATCTGTAGTAGTAATTACCTTTTCAAATTCCTTCTGCATGATATTATCCAGAGCAGTCAGGACAGGCTTGTTTTCATCTACTATCAGAATGGTTCCTTTAATCATTTTGATCTTTTCACTAAAGACGGGACAAAAATCCGGATGTGTCAAATTAATAGACATTTTTTTTATTTCAAAATAATAAATCAGTTTTCATTACTACCCCACATCGGAAAAGGGATTAATTTGAAAAAATATTTTATGGATTGTCATTTTCTATGCAACATTTATAAAAGGGATACGTCTTTAAGTCAAGAAAGAAGAAAAAAACAGGCAAATCATAAAAGAGCAGAGCCATGACAGTGAAATTAAACGCAAACGAGGTTGTTCTCAAAGCCGGTGATACAAACCAGGTTGTTGACAAAAATACCATAGAAGGTAAGCTGATAGTGACGAATCAGCGGATTTATTTCAAAACCCTGAACGAAGAGACAGAAAAATTCAATCTCGAAATTCTTTTTGAAAATATCCTGGAAGTCATATTTTTCGGTAAGGGATTTTTCTCGGCAAAAGGATTGAATGTTGTCACCAGAGATGGCAAGAGCCACATGTTTCCACTGAAAAAAAGGGATGAGATCGGACAACTTATAAACAGGATGTACTAGCACTCACACATCACTATATATTCCCCTGACATTAACTGAAAAGAGGCCGAAAAGCCTCTTTTTGCGTTAAAAGACTTCAATACACCCAGATCTCATCCGTAAATAACCACACCGGATATCCTACCCCATAATGCCATGATGGTCCGATTCCCACATTTTCCATGTGCAATTTAATATACCTGGCTTTAACCTTTTCTTTAGCTATGACACCGTAAGTGACATACTTCACTTCAACAGACCTGTCTTCAGCAATATCATTCTTACCTAACATGGTAAAATTCATATTATCCGTTGAAACATAGCATGTTATACTCTTGGGAAGCAATATCCATGAGCCCAGCTTATGAAGAAAATCTGCTTCGACCGTACTAATCTCCTTCACCTCTCCGAGATCTATAATTACTTCTCCGTCATTCTTTTCCCATCCTACCCAGCTCTCATTGAATGTTGCCCCTCCAAGGAGGCCATCGGTAAGAGCTTTATCAGCGATCTTGTCATAAGGTTTATTCGGAGGCAGCGTATATTCAACTCTGGCCATACTTGCCAGGTTTTTCCGTGGATTTGGCAGATTGCGTTTCAGATAAATCTCACAATATTCCTCAATGGTGTTATTTCTTTCATTCAATGCTGTGACTCCAAGATTATAAGCTCTATCCTTAAATAATCCCAGCTCATGTATAATGTTATCAACATCTTTC
>JBBQJD010000202.1:0-3253 GCA_038325595.1 Bacteroidales bacterium
GGTAACACCGGATGAACAGCACACCATTCCTGATGTACCGAATGACATTTTGTATTATTCATTTCAATTAAGGAAAGCGAAAAAGGTAATTTGTCTGACAGAAGCATCTCCGGATGGTTTGTGAGGGCATCAGATCTCAAATCTGAGAAAGGAAATGTTATTTCCAGGGATCAGGTCAATCTCTTTCTTGAGCATTATATACAGATATATGCAATATCGAGTCCGGTTGGTGCCACGGGTTTATGGCCCGATGCCCTGGCTACTTGAAAAGGTCATTGAGAGCTGTTAGACAAGAGTGATTTACTGGCTTAACGACTATCGGATCGTTATTCTGAGCGGACAAGTTCCGTTAAGTATCTGGTCAGCAGCCAGTAACACCATTCCTGGAATATATCCATGATAACCCGTATCCATAAACAGTTGCTTCTGTTCAGCTGGTATTGCCCAGCCTGTGTAGGCATTCTTAACTTTACCATCCTCCGAAACACAACTGGAAATAAAACTCCAGGCTTTTTGAACATAATCACAGTAGCTTTTTGAAATCCATCCTTTATCCATTGCTTCCTGGATGCATCCCGCAGTCATAGCTGTTGAGGTAACCTCTTCAGGAGATGTCGGGTCATCAACCCAGACGTGCAGCCCTCCATTAGAGCCTTGGTGAGCCACCAATCCATCTGCAATCTGAGAAAATGTTTCAGTTATAAATTTATAATCCGGATGATCTTCTGGTAAATGTCTCAATAAAGCTGTCAGAGTATAAACCATCCATCCTGAAGCTCTGCACCAATATGTTTTACCGGGTTCTCTTTGTTCTAGGTATATAGTCCGGGTTAACTTTTTTTCGGAATCAAAAAAAAGGTTAATGGATGCTTTGGTCTGGAAAACGGCGTTCTTCAAATACACCTTTGATGTACTTTCGTCAACCAGGGCTGATGCATCTGCCATGCCCCGAACTGAAAAATATCCTCCGTCAGGTATACACCATTTAGAATAATCGTTATCATCATGCGCCATATAACCGAACCTGTCGCGTGCAGTATAGTGTAAAATAGCGTCTGCTACCGCCAGGCATACACTCTTTGCATCTGCGTTTTTTGTTTGCTGATACAATGCATAGCATGGAAATGACACACCTAATGTACCTGCATAAAGTGAAAAAGGGAGTACCCCATTTCTTATAATTCTGGCTTTGTTGCCCGAGTAAGTTTTTAGGTACTCTTCATCACTCAGTTTATTATCATGATCAATATGGTATTTAAGCCAGTTTTCAACATACTGAATACCTTCAGGATACCCCTTCTCTGCCCATATTAATAAGGCTTCTGTCTGGATGGTACCAAACCAATCCGTATTAAGACTTTCGAATGGTTGTTCAAGTGTTTTGCTAATTAAGGCTTTGATGTTAGTTGGAATAACAGTTTTATTTGCTGTATTTTCTTTCGTTTGAATGATCTTTTGAGAGTTACCATTTATTATGATGCAAAAAACAGCAACGATTGTAACCACTATTTTTTCTGTATTTATATGCTTCATTATATTGAACCGGTTAATGAAAAACTGAATTTTTGTTAAGCTACAAAAAAAGTACTTCTCTACTTCCTGCCGGTTCCGATTTCTTAATTTGTTTTATCATAGGAAAATTAAAGTAACTTTGGAGAACACTCTGCGTTATCCGGATGAGCCTGAACTCATACTGGAGATACGCAATAAAATAGCCATGGCTATTGAGGATCTTCAGAAAATGAAATAAAATTACCTGAAAATTATCATTATGAAAAAAAATACAACTAACCGAAGGGATTTCATCACAAAATCAGCACTTGCAGCCACGGGGCTATCACTGGGATTGAATAATTTATCATTTGGCGGAAATAGTATCGGAGCCAGTGATAAAATCAGGGTAGGATTTATCGGAATCGGAAATCGTGGAACACAGCTTTTGCGCCTGTTTATGGGCGAACCAAATTGCGAAGTGGCAGCTCTTTGTGATGTTTATGAGCCTTATCTTCTCAGAGACAATTCGAAAGTAGATAAAAGGTATATGGATATGTATCTTGGTAAAGAAGGCAGGATCCCGAAGATGGGAGAAGCTTTAGGGAATAAGGTTGTACGTTATTCTGATTATCGCAAGTTACTTGAAGACAAATCAATAGATGCAGTGTGTATTGCCACGCCTGATCATTGGCACGCTATTCAGACAATAGAAGCGATAAAGGCAGGAAAGGATGTATATTGTGAAAAACCTCTTACAGCAACCATTCATGAAGGCCGTAGTATGGTAAAAGCCCAGGAAGAAAATAAGCGGGTTGTAGCTGTCGGACTGAACCGCCGGGGAAATAAGCTTTACCAGAAACTTGCAGAGGAAATGCATTCAGGCAAGATTGGAAAAATCACTGTCGGCAGGGCTGCTCATATAAATAATATGTATCCGGATGGAATAGGCAAAATGCCAGCGGAAACGCCTCCAAAAGATTTCAACTGGGATATGTGGCTTGGACCAAGGGCATTTATACCTTATAAATATAATATTGCACCCTATACTTTCCGTTGGTGGAGCGATTATTCCTCACAGATGGGCAACTGGGGAGTTCATTATATGGATGTGATCAGGTGGCTTATGAACGAAAGAGCTCCGATAGCAGTAAGTGCTCATGGGGGCAAATACGTCCTTGATGATGACAGCACAATTCCTGACACTCTTCAGGTGACTTTCGAATTTGCCTCAAAATCTATCATAACTTTCAGTGACTATGAAGTGAACAGCGGCTCAGTTATGAATTTTGGCGAAATTGAACTCAGGGGTACAAAAGGCACCCTGCTTGCTGACGAAAATGCTTATAAAATCGTTCCTTCAACAAGGGGACAATTCCAGACCTGGAAAAATACTCTCCTGGCTGAAGAATATGAGAATGTAAACCAGTCCCTTGATGACGGCAGCAGTGCAGACAGTACTTCAGCACTGATAAGGAATTTCCTCGATTGCATAAAAACGAGAAAATCTCCACTCTGCCCGCTTGAAGAGGGTCATCGCTCAACCAGCTTTGCACATCTGGCCAATATAGCCCTGGCTACCAAAACCCGTTTATTATGGGATGCTGATAAGGAAAGATTTACAAACAGCGATGAAGCAAACAAACTTCTTCATTATGAATACAGAAAACCATGGAAACTGGCATGATATGGCAATAACAAGACGTGATTTCATAAAAACATCAGCTGCTGCCGGTGCAGGCATGCTTGCAACTTCTTCATT
>JBBQJD010000203.1:0-3248 GCA_038325595.1 Bacteroidales bacterium
ACTTCAAAGCCAAGTGGGCTCATATATATAATTTTATTAGGTTAAGTTTAGGTTGCAAAGTTATATAAATTAAAACAAATTTAGCGAAAGATAAATATTTTACTAATATAAGTATTTGAAAGTTTATAACCCTTGCAAAAATAAATTCTAAACTTTTTCAGAATGAATTAAGATTATTATCTTTACTATTATCAGATGATCACGATTTCAACACTTTCGCGTTATGAAAAAAAATAAAAGTAGTTCTACAGTTGAAAGAAGAAAAAATATCTTGCACCAGATCAATGAGGAAGGTCAGGTTCTGATTCATGACCTCAGTAATGAATTCAGTGTAAGTGAAGTTACCATAAGGAACGACCTCGAGCAGCTTGAAAAGAAGAATATGCTCATAAGGGCACGCGGCGGGGCAATGAAGATGGAAGGCGGTGTGGGAATTGATTATTTTTTATCTGAAAAGGATAAACTTCATAGTGAGGAAAAAGCAAGAATCGGGAAAAGTGCCGCTATGATGATCAATGAGCATGACACCATCATAATTGATTCAGGAACCACAACTCTTGAGATCGCTAAAAATCTTGAAAAGCTTAATGATGTTACGGTGATCTGCAATGCAATTAACGTAATTGGTTATCTCATTCAGCATAAGGAAATAAATCTGATAATACCGGGCGGATATCTACGTAAGAATTCTCTTTCACTTGTCGGACCTCTGGCAGAGAAAAACCTGCAGAATCTCTATGTGGATAAAGTTTTTATCGGAGTTGACGGATTTGATACCAAACATGGGATCTATACACCCAATATCGATGAAGCTTACTTTAACGAGATAATGATCAGGATTTCAAAAGAGGTCATAGTTGTATGTGATTCAAGTAAATTTTTGAGGCGAAGCTTTGCATATATCTGCGGTATTGAAAAAATACACTGTGTAATTACTGACAACGGCATACCCGATGAAGACAGAAAGCGGCTTGAGGATTCCGGTGTTAAGGTGGTAATTGCATGATTTTGAACTAAAATCAAAACAGAAATCCTTGCGTCCTTTGCTTAAACTTTGCGTTCTTTGCGGTAAAATGGATTTCCATATATTACTAATCTGGATTTATTTAAACAATTAATTATGAGTGATTTGATTACACCGAAAGCACTTTACATCTGGTGCAAAATTCCATACAATCTGCTCGAAAATAATCCTGCACTTAAGGTTCCTTTCAGAATGGTAAAGGATTCATCTGAGATGGGGAATCTTATGGCAAGGGAACTGGCAGATGAAATTAAAGCAAATAATGATAAAGGAAAACCTACCCGGGCAATCATCCCATGCGGTCCGGCATGCTGGTACAAACCCTTTACTGATCTTATAAACAATGAAGAAATAAGTCTGACCCAACTGATTGTTTTTCATATGGATGAATGCCTTGACTGGCAGGGTAGGGAATTGCCTGAGAATCATCCTTATAACTTCAGGACCTTTATGGAAAGACACTTTTATGACCCTGTAAAACCTGAATTGTCAGTCAAACGCGAAAACCGGAACTGGCTGAATGGAAATAATATCAGGGAAGTAAAGGGAAAAATAGATCAGGCTCCTGTTGATATTACTTTTGGAGGCTGGGGACAGGATGGACATATAGCTTACAACCAGGCCAGACGACATCCTTTCAGTCATGTAACTATCGATGATGTGCGTAACTCTACTATCAGAGTTCAGGAGAATAATCTTGATACAATAATTGCCCTGGCACAGCGCACATTCGGATCGGCTTACCAGTTTGTTCCCCCTATGTCAGTAACACTTGGTGTAAAAGAATGCCTCTCAGCCCGTAAAGTCAGGTTGTTCAGCGACACCGGAGCATGGAAACAGACTGCCCTGAGGGTGGCATTGTTCAGCCCGGTTACTGCAGAATATCCAATAACGCTCTGCCAGGAACATCCTGATGCGATTCTTACTGCTACTATTTCAACGGCCATTCATCCGATAAGCGAAAATCCTGACTGGGAGTTATTAATAGAATAGGGCGATGGGAAAAGTTACACTAAAATTTGATCCTTCTCACCTTCGTTTTACGGGGATTGTCGGGACCGGCGGAATAGGATCAGGTAAATTTTTTGTATTAAATGGCGATCGTACTTTAGGTCGCGAGGAAAGCCGCAGCGGTCATTTTCTCAAAATAAATGATTACTGCAAACAACATATTATTCTACATTATATAAAGGTGTTGCTCGGCAACTCATTTTCAGTAATACCAATTGGTAAGGTAGGGGATGACGATACAGGACAGTCATTATACAATGAAATGATGTCAACCGGATTCGCAATGAACAGGATTGAAAAAGTGCCTCATGTATCGACATTATTCTCATTCTGTTTCTATTATCCCGATGGGAGCGGAGGAAACCTTACAACAGATAATTCTGCCAGTTCACTGGTTGACCGGGCATTTATTGAAAAAGCCGATCCTGATATCAGGAAGCTCGGATCAAAAGGAATTATAATGGCTGCCCCGGAGGTGCCTCTGCATGCAAGGCAGGCACTGCTTGAAATTGGGAAGAAGAACGGATTATTTTGTACAGCATCATTTACCTCAGGAGAAATAGCTGATGCCTTTGACTCAGTTATTTTTTCAAACATTGACCTCCTGTCCGTTAACTACGATGAAGCATCAATAATAGCAGGCAATAATACGGTTGTCACAGATGTACAAACTGTTGTTCTGTCAGCCGTAAAAAAGTTACAGGAGTTCAATGAATCAATGATGATATCAGTCACTGCAGGAAAACAGGGTAGCTGGTGCTGGGATGGTCACAGGTTAAATCATTTTCCAGCAATCAGCACAACCGTCGTAAGTACGGCAGGAGCAGGGGATGCCTTCTTTTCAGGAATTCTGATTGGTCTATCTTTAGGCTTACATCTTTTTGATGCACAGCAGCTTGGATCAATTATAGCAGGCCATGCTATAACCTCCCCCCATACTATAGATAAAGGTATAGACCGTGGTACCCTGAATGAATTTTCAAGAACGTCAGGTTTCAGATTATCAGATATAATAATAAAACTTCTGGAGGATTAATAACATGGGAATTATAATGCGTATTATACAGCAGTTTGAACCGGGGCATGAACATGAATTTATGGCTCTTGAAAAAAAGTTTGATGAACTGGAAAAAAGAAGACTGGATTTTCCTTCAGGCATAAGAATGCAGCCAATATCCTCCGCTTTTCCTGTTAACTCGCTCATATGGCAATG
>JBBQJD010000204.1:0-3024 GCA_038325595.1 Bacteroidales bacterium
TTAAGCGTTCTCTTTAAGCCCCCTTCAGGGAAACTCCCGTCGAATACTGATGAGGTTCTGTAAGTGTGGCCTCCTTCCTGAACCCATTGTGGCATAGTAGCATAAAGACCCGTTCCTGCAGCTCTCTCCACGGGCATTTTCCAGGTTCCCGAATGCGGCAATTGTATCGGCGTTTATTGCCAGATCTCCTTTGAAGGATGCTAACCCGGAGCCATCATATATGGTTCCGTTTTTTATAAGAATATCGTATTTGTGAGTTTGGCATCCTGTCACCAACAGGACCGAAAATATGAAGTAAAGCAGATTTTTCATTATCAGATGTGTTAATTGATTATTGAAGTTCTTTTAACCACCAGGTTATTCTCCTAATGTACATTTTAGGAACATCAAACCTTATAACTCTTAAAACCCCAATCCCACCTTTTGTCTTTCATCTTCTCCTTTTGTCTTTTTCCTTTTGTCTTTTATCTTTATTCTTCAAAGGAGGCTATTCAATCCAACAAGGTTAAATCTGTAAAAATACCGGTCCATGGCTCGTTCGATAGAAGATTCAACTATGCTTTCTGCATCGATACCCTGCATATACAGATTCTGATACAACCTTGCACGCGCGGCTACAACCTCTGGATCTTCCCATATGTAGCGGCAGCCGGTTTTTACCAGCCATTCCTGTCTTTCCGGAGTATTTGAATAAAAATCTACCGGATTCTCGCCGGCATGAAGCCATTTTTTCCATCTGCCGGACCGGATAACAGCTTCCCATAATTTTCTTTTCATTTCAACCGGCTTTCCTATCCTGCCTTCTTCAGCCAGAGTATCCTGCAGATGTTCAAGTTCAATAAGCCCGTCATATTCCATTTCAGTAAATTCGGGACCAATGTTTGCGGCGCCCATTCCTGATTCAGGGTAGGCTTCAGGATTTGTAACATTATCCGAATAGTGTCCTTTAATAAGACTGCCGTATTTTTTTGCCGTTTCAGTAAGCTTCACTGCGACTTCTGAGTCAAATGTCGTTGTATGCAGATCGGTACCAACCTTCCCGACAACAAAGCATGGCCATGCATCGGAAATACCCCTCTGCTGCAATCCTTCTTTAAGCAATTCAAGGAATCTTATGAAAACATTCATATCAGCCAGTCCTCCATGAACTTCCTCAGTACCAACTTCATATGAGATCCGTGGCAAATTATTTTTCTTCCTGAATTTTTCGGCATGTTCAATAAGTTCAAGAGTCCTTCCGGCGACAAGATCAATACTGATGTTTTCTCCTTTTGGAAGTGTGATGTCAATTGTAGGATCAACGTGAATAAGATCATAGCCGGCTTTGATTGCCTCCTCAAATGATATTTTCACAGCAGAAAGGGCTTTGTCATAACTCCATTTTTCAAGGTTATGAACATCTTTAAGCCAGGGGCCTCCATGATCTATAGCAACAATAACGGGTGAATACAGGTTGATGGCCCGGGCCTGAATCCGTACAGTGTTTACGAATTCCTTGTGAGTGAGACCGGTATATCCGCCATCAATATCCACCTGATTAAGTGTAGCTGCAAATTTGATTGGTGCATTACAGCGCTTTGCAGATTTCAGAGCAGCCCTTATCACTGATAATGAATTAGGACAAGCAGCAAAAATGGTTCTTTTTACACCTGTTTCTGATTCAAGCTCCTTTATTCTCTTCAGTATAAAATCCATCAGTGGCAAGCCCTCTGCAGCTGCCTTTTCCCGGAGGTGACTGTTCATAAAAATCAGTAGTTATATATGGTTACATCCTCCACTACTCTTGAGATGGCTCCGCTGACTGAAGGAGCATCGGGCTTTAATCCAAGTGCCAGTGATTTGAAGAAACCCAGCAACTGTCCGGGCAAAATATCGCATACGGTCATCAACTCTTCATCAAGCTGGTTCCCGGTTTCAGAAAGTTTAATTGCCAGATCGAACTTGAGCTCATTTATCTGGCTTTCGAAAATTCCAATTGTGTAAAGAGCTTTCTTTCCTTTTTTCATTGAAAGGACAAGATCCCTTTCATAAAGGCTTACATATGGATTGTTGGAGAAAATAAAAACAAGCAGGGTATTTTCATTGGTTACAGCTTTTGGTCCATGGCGAAAACCAAGATAGGAATGGTTTTTACATACAATTGTTCCATCAGTGAGTTCCTGCATTTTAAGCTGCGATTCGGTAGCAGTTCCGTAAAAGGGGCCTGAACCGAGAAATACAACCCTCTCAAAATCGAGAGATGCTATTTCTTTCAGTTGTTGGCTATACTGTTCCAGAATTTTATTTCCGTATAAATAAAGGGTATTAATTTGCTCTTTAAGAGATTCAACCTCTTTTAACCTGGCAATAAGGAAACCGCAAAGAAGCATACCCGAATAGCTGCCGGTCATTGCGAGACTCTTGTCATTAGCCTCCGGAGGCAAAAGGACAGTCAGTTTTTCTGATTTTGACCTGAACTTAGCCAGCTTGCCTTCTTCATCACAGGTTATAACTATATGGAAGCATTTTTTGCAAAGCTTGTCTGCAAGATCAACAACTGCCATACTTTCCGGGCTGTTACCGGAACGCGCAAATGAAACCAGAATAATATTTTCGGTTTTGAAAAAATAATCTTCAGGGTGAGAAACAAGGTCAGTAGTAGCAACTGCATCAGTATGTACTTTCAAAGAGCGATAAAAAGTACCATGAAGGGAGAGACCAGTATAAGCACTTGTCCCAGCGCCTGTCAGTATGATCTTGCACACTTCAGGAAGCGCATCATCAAGGAATTTCGAGATTCTATCTTTATCGGCAAGTATCTGACTGTAAATTTTCAACCATAATTCAGGCTGACCGGAAATTTCTTTTGCGGTATTAAAGGCACCTAAATCGTGCAATAAGGAGACTTCAAAGCCAAGTGGGCTCATATATATAATTTTATTAGGTTAAGTTTAGGTTGCAAAGTTATATAAATTAAAACAAATTTAGCGAAAGATAAATATTTTACTAATATAAGTATTTGAAAGTTTATAACCCTTGCAAAAA
>JBBQJD010000205.1:0-3009 GCA_038325595.1 Bacteroidales bacterium
GGAATAGGCATATTTCAATCCTTCTTCAGGAGTTATTGCACCTGCGGCCAGAACCTTGAAAGCAATCCATGGTTCCTTTAATGTACCCATGTACCTTATAGTTTCCTCAGGATCGAAATCGAAGATGTTATCCTTCCATGGTGACCCGGTCTGAGCTGACCAATAATTATGATTGTGGCATGTTTTTACCCAGAAGTCAGGCGTTAACCCGTGGTCAACGCAGGTCTTGATAGCTTCAATCCTGTGAGCGCCGATACCAGCAGGCTTTCCATTCCTGCGAATCTCTTCAAGGCCCTTACGTATCAGTTCCATACGCTGTTCAACCGTTCTCCCCTTGCTGTCTTCCCAGTTCGGATCAGCCCACCGGTCAGTTATCTCTCCCTGGCAATAAAGAGCATCGGAGTTTACAGCCAGTGACATTTCAATACCTTTCTGAAAATCGAGATTTATACCACAGTCTGATATAAATTTTATCTTGCCTTTGAATTCATGTTTGTATTTCTGATGAACGCGTCCCATCTGAGGATTTGTGATTATGGCATTGATACCGCACTTTTCAGCCAGTGCCAGGGTTTGCAAAACCTTTTCGTCAGTATGATAAGTCTTTACAAGTTTTGAAACGTAAATAAGATCGCGTGCATGAGCCCATCCTCCAATCAGGTTCCCGCCCATTATAAGACGGCTGAGTTCAAACTGGGCAGGTTTTCCGTCTTTATCGGTATAGTTGATTATACTTTTGGGCACCTGACCTTTCAGATCTTTTAGTTCGGCATAGTTGAATTTAAGTAGTGTTGCACTTGCATTCGCGTCAATGCCCTCAACTTTGAGTAACTTTTCTTCAAAACTATCCCACTTCTCTTTTTTGTACAGTGCATAAGCAAATGCTCCTATTGCAGGGAATGAGATCAGATTTTTAATTACCTCACGTCTGTCTGCTGCACCGGCAGCCGGCATGTCAGGAACCGGTTTCCTGGCTTTCTCCTCCTTCCAGTTTTTATAAAGCCTGTCGAGGCCATACAGGAATTCTGGTGAAATAAAAACGTATGCCGACAAAACGAAAAATTCAATAAGGTTCCTGTTTACCCACAGGTAGTTACCTTCCACGGGAACTCCAAACATATAGCCCGGAACGGGAGGATAAGCTACAAAGTAGAATAACAGCATAATGGCACCTCCCGCACTTGCCAGCCGTGTGAAAAGGCCGAGCATCAGACCGGCGCCGATCAGTATCATTCCCCAGATGTTGATAAAGTCTATTAAGCCAACAACCGAAGTGTTTGCCGCCATAGCATTAAACAATGGTGCAAAGATCCATTTTGACCCTGCCAGATAGGGAGCCGAACTCCAGGTTCCGCCAATGATCTTTGAAAGGCCTTCATAGAGGAAGTGCCATCCTATGATGATTCGGATGAAGGATAACAGCCAGGGAAGTACCTGGTTTGAGTTGTACTTTGCTTCGGATTTCATTTTAATTAAGTTTAACTTTTTACTTGTTTCTTTAGAAAAAAATAGCTCTTATTATATGTTCCGTGAACTATGAAAACTCCTCTGAAATTCAGGAACTGCATCACATTCTTGTAATTACAATATTACAAAATATTATCATTCGTTTTATAGTTCACTCACCGGAAATTAGCAGAAATTGTTAATTTTAAGTCTGATCCGAATTCCATTGCCATGAATTGAATAAGTGTTTGATATACACTTAATACAGAGGAACGACATGAATGAGGTCCTGTCTTTTACAGCAGGAATTTAGAGATGAACAGAATAGGGGGCTCCAGACCATCAGAAGCCGGGTGCAGGTATATGAATGAAGTGTATAAAGGCCGTTTTGGCAGAAAACCTCCGGTTCGTACTACAGTGGCTGTTGCAAAAAATGGCATTCCCGGAAAAGATGCAATTGTTGAAATGGATTGTATTGCTTATATTTAATTCGACTTTTTTATGAATTTTATTTATACTAAAATAAATAATCCCATGAGAAAAAAATATCGCGAAAGACTTTTTAGAAATATCAGAGTTTTTACCGTTCTGATAATAGTACTTTGTTCATTTTCATTAATATCATATTCCCAGCTTAATGCACTTTCAAACAATATCCGTATTGAAAGACATCAGCCTGTGAAGATGAGTGACGGAATTATACTTTATGCTGACCTGTATCTTCCTGCTGAGCCTGGAAAATACCCTACAATTGTATCAAGTACGCCGTATGGGGTCCAGAGAGACGGTTATCATGAAACGTTTTTAAAATTTGCACAACAAGGCTATGCAGTTGCATTCTTTGATGTCCGTGGCCGCTATGAAAGCGAGGGAAAATGGGAACCATTCAGGTATGAGGCAAAGGATGGTTATGAGACTATTGAATGGGCCGCTATACAACCTTTCTCAAACGGAAAAGTGGCGATTTATGGTGGCAGCTATGTTGGACATAACCAGTGGGCAGCTTCTTCACAGGCTCCACCTCATCTTGTTGCAGCCTTCCCGTCTCTTGCCTCGACAAACATTTATTCTAACTGGATTACTATGGGCGGTGCTTTTCGTCTGAGCTTCAATTATGGCTGGGGCGTAGTAAGAATGCCAAACAGGATTATGCTTCCCCAATACTGGCACACCGAGAGCTATATGCCCGAAGACTACAAGTATGAAAATGTATTGATGCATCTTCCTCTTAATGACATGGATATATCATTCGAAGGTTCTCCTGTAGAGCATTACAGAGACTGGCTTAAACATGAGAGCTATGATGAATACTGGAAAGCGATAAGCGATGAAGAACGATTCAATAAAATAAAAGTTCCAACTCAGACTCTGGGAGGATGGTTTGATATTTTTCTGATGGGGACCATTAACGGTTTTACAGGAATGAAGAAGAACGGTGCAACATCCGAAGCAAGAGATGGGGCCCATATGATAATAGGTCCGGGGCCATGGACCAACACAGTCATACGGAGGCGTTGACTTCACTCCTGATGCAAATCTTGACATGTTCCTGTTTCATAAGCG
>JBBQJD010000206.1:0-2977 GCA_038325595.1 Bacteroidales bacterium
CTGAGCCCAAATTCCTGATGCCCGGTCGTGCTGAAGAAATGGCAGATTTGAAATCAATGTGCTTCGAACAACAGTGATACTGCTGCTTTGAACAAATGAAATAACTATTCATCACTCTGATTATCTGGATGTTACCCCCTCTCACTTTGGGGGAGAGCCTGTCCCGAGCATCGGGAGGGTCAGGGGGAGAAAAAAACCTACTATTTCGGCCAATTTGTCTCAATCCCATTTGACCGGACGAGGTTCTGGAATTCCTTAAGCAGGCTTGCACGCTGCCGTACAATCCTCGGAATCATTTTTTTTCTCAATGAAAATGCTGCCAGCAAACCTGCTGCTTCGCCAATACTCCATTCCACAGGATGAAGCCTGTAACAGCCATTTGTAATGTGTGTTGTACCGATATTCTTATTCGCGGCAATCAGATTCTCAACTCTCCGGGGTATGAGAGCGCCCAATGGGATCTGAAATGGAAGGGAGGGGAAATCAATATAGTTATTCCCTTTATTTGAAGGATGAAGATCGATATGGTAATAACCGATTCCTACACTGTCAAAAAAATCTGCAGCAACAATTTCTTTAGATTTGTCTGACAATAAAGACCTGTTTTCTTTGCCTACATGTTCTTCCTTTACTGTAAACATGGCTTTTATACGTCGTGATTCGCGTATATATGGGTATTTCGCAAGTCCGTCTTCGGTACCCATTATGTCATTACGTAAACGCAATCCTGACCAGCCGTAGCCTTTATCAGGTCCGGGGGCTTCTGTCTGCAACCAGTATAAAAGAGATAGACTCAATTGTTTAGCACCTTCAACATGATTTTTGAAATCTTCCTCACTTGCTCCGATAAGGTTACCCGGCATATAATCATTCTGTGGCCAGTTAACCAGGGTAATATCACTTTGAAAAGTGCCGGGTTTAAAATTTTTCCTGTTAATAATACGACGGTAATTCCAAAGATTCAGAAGGGGAGAAGTATCCAGTCCTTCCGGATGGAACCCAAGCTCTTTTGGCACCAGGGTGGAGGGATTTGAATATGAAAGGCTCAGTAATTTCCCTGACCATGGGGGATTTAATTCAGGAATATAGTCTTTCCAGAAATCATATTTTGCGGGCCTCTCAATTGTGTGGTTTTCTCCGGGAATGTAATCCATTGCAAAACACATGGTAAATGACTGGTTGTTTTCAGGATCAGCTTTGTCAGGTGCATGCAATTCCCCTGTATCCATCCTCGATTCAGACCCTGTGACGAATTCTGTTTTTGTCAGGGGAAGAAGATCTCCAAGTTCAGTGGCATCGATGAAATACGGTGCGGAAAGTACTATGCTGTTTCCGGAAATTCTGCTGACTGCATTGACTGATCTTACATGATCTCCTTCAACATCAGCAGCTGAAATTTTATACTCTGTCAGCAGTTTTAGTTTATTTGAACTTATATATGGAGCAAGGAGATCGCGAAGGACTGCAACTGCAACACGGGGTTCATGGCATAATCTTGAAACTGATCCGTCGCCGGGATTCAGGTACTTATTCTGAGCAGCCTGTTCAGTAAGCGGGTAGTTGCTCTTATAATATTGTCGGACCAATGTCCTGAAATCGCGGTATAGCTTTGTGCAGCCATGTGTTTCTATCCATTGATGCTCATCGGGAGGAACGCCCTGTTGCGACAGCTGCCCACCGATCCAGTCGGTTTCTTCTGTAAGTATTACACTAAGATTATTTCGTAAAGCTGAAAGTGCTGCCGCACATCCGCCAAGGCCCCCTCCGCAGATGACAACATCGGCCGACAGCCCTGACTCATTCTTTTTACTGACTGATTCTTTCTTTACTATAAGAAGTTTCTCTGAAAATTCTATAAAAGGGGTAGCAACAACTGCTCCCGTACATCCTGTGACAAGTTCAACAAATTTCTTCCGGTTCATAAAAAAAAGATTTTCTCAGAAGGCTTTGTAAAATTCCCTGTTCAGGCATGCAATGGTTTTCAGAGTAATTTCCTTAGGACATACTGCTTCGCAAGCACCTGTGTTTGAGCAATTTCCAAATCCCAGTTCATCCATTTTCTGAACCATAAACCTCACCCTCTCTTTAGCTTCTACACGGCCCTGAGGAAGAAGTGCATACTGTGTTATCTTTGCTGAAGCAAAAAGCATTGCAGATGCGTTTTTGCACGCTGCAACACATGCTCCGCAACCTATACATATTGCTGCATCAAAAGCCTCATCTGATCTTTTTTTAGGAACAGGAATCATGTTGGCTTCGGGGGCTGATCCTGCATTAACTGAAATAAATCCGCCTGCAATCTGTATCTTATCAAAAGCACTTCTGTCAATTATCAGATCTTTAATTACCGGAAAAGGTTTTGCTCTCCAGGGTTCAATCCATATTGTGTCGCCATCATTGAAAAATCTCATCGATAAATGACAAGTTGTTATTGCAGGGATTGGTCCGTGGGCATAGCCATTTATGTATAACCCGCATGATCCGCAAATCCCTTCGCGGCAATCGTGGTCGAAAGCAACCGGGTCCTTATCCTCTTCAACAAGTCTTTTATTGAGGGAATCGAGCATCTCGAGAAATGCCATTTTCGGGGATACATTATCCATTCTGTAGGTTTCAAAGCTGCCTTTTGTTTTTGCATCCTTCTGCCGCCATATCTTAAGTGTAAGCTTCATATATCGTATCTTTTGATTATCTTAATGTTACATCATTATAGTATACATTTTTTTTTGCCCGGCGTAAGGCGTAGGGTGTATGGCGTAAGGCTACTTGCCTTCGGCCTTCGGCCTTATTTATAGCTTCTCACCTTCATCTCCACCTCTTCAAACTTAAGCTCTTCCTTATGAAGTATATGCGGTTTGCTTTCTCCTGCATATTCCCAGGCAGCGACATAAGCAAAATCTGCATCATTTCTCAATGCTTCACCATCAGGTGTCTGAAACTCTTCCCTGAAATGTGCACCGCATGATTCCTTCCTGTT
>JBBQJD010000207.1:0-2847 GCA_038325595.1 Bacteroidales bacterium
ATAATGACGATATGATTATAAAAGAGTTGTTCAGGAGAAATCTTGAGAACGCTGAAATCATTCCGGATGCCTCAGTTAAATCAAAACTTATGAGCAGGCTGGACTGGCATGAGTTTATTCATTTTATTCCCAATAAATTTAATATATTTTATTTGTCAGGTGTTCTGATTGCTACCGTAGCAGCCGTTTTAATTATCAATTCTTCCGGCCGCGCTGCAAATCAGTTGCAAGATCTGAGAATTCCGGAAAAAACAGTAAGTCCCGTAAAAACAGAAACAATTGCTGCAACTGTTGCTGAGCCTGTAATGCATAAAGAGAAGTCATCTTTCACAATTCCTGCTACAACTAATAAGGTTCAGACTACTGATGATATGGTTATTACGGTAATGGAATCTATCAGCGATTCAGGTAAAAGAGAGAATAATGCAATTTCCTCAACCGGCTTCAATCAGGCTTTAAATATAAAAGGATTATTTACGCCTTCCTTAAATAATGGTTCTAAGCTTCAGATCAGGAACACTTCAAAAAAATTGTCCTTTGAACCGTCAGTTACTGAAGGTTGTGCTCCTCTGAAAATATTGTTCAATAATAATTTATCAGGTAATGATTCCTGTTTTTGGAGCTTTGGAGATGGAGGAACTGCTTCAGACAGGAATCCCGAATGGATTTTTGATGTCGAAGGGGAATATAATGTTGTTCTCAAGACTTTCAGAAGTAATGGTAATATTGAGACTTCATCAACCTTGATTAAGGTTTATCCCAAACCATCAGCACGTTTTGAAATTTTCCCTGATAAAGCCATCCTGCCTGATGATGAGATTCGTTTCCTTAATTATTCAACAGAAGCGGTAAAATACAAGTGGGAATTTGGTGATGGCAATACCTCAGAATTATTCGAACCTGTTCATAAATATCAAAAATTCGGAGTGTACGATGTACAACTGGTTATTTCATCAGAAAAAGGATGCTCTGATTCACTTGTAATCATGAATGCATTTGCCGGATCAGTATATTTTATCGACTTTCCTAATGCCTTTATACCTAATCCGGATGGTCCGGCAGGCGGATACTATTCATCCAAAACTGATGAATCTGCCCGGATATTCCATCCGTCTAATGCAGGGATTGCAGAATACCAGTTAAAAATCTTCAATAAAACGGGAATGCTTCTCTTTGAAACAAATGATATAAATACAGGATGGGATGGTTATTATCAGGGACAATTATGCAACCGGGGTGTTTACATCTGGAAAGTAAGAGGAAATTTCAGAAATGGCGAAACTTTCATTAAAATGGGTGATGTAACCCTCCTGCAATACTAAAGTATCAGTTTAATAACTAAAATCTAAATTTGGTTTTTTCCTCAACATTTAAAGCTATGTTGATCTCTGATCTGCGGCATTCGAACAAAAATAGTCTCATAATGTTCACTCGGAATAAAAAAATTGGAAAAAAATAATGGTTTTAAATTTCATTTAACTATTTTCGTCAAACTTAACCTAACGGGACCGATTTTGGTGAAGAGGACGCTATACTTGCTAATACTTTCATTAGTCATATATATGAAGGGTTATGGTCAGGATCCTACTTTCTCACAATTCTATGCTAATTCACTTTACCTTTCTCCTTCATTTGCCGGTGCCACTGAAGAATACCGTTTTGCCCTGAATTATAGAAATCAATGGCCTGCAGTTCCCGGAATGTTTCATACATACAGTATTTCCTTTGATAAAGCAATGCCTAACTTCAACTCGGGAATAGGTGTGCTTGCAACATACGACGTAGCCGGATCGGGCAATCTAAGTACCACAAATATCGGATTATTATATTCTTATGATTTTAGTATTAATTCGGAATGGCATGTAAGACCTGGAGTAAACTTTAAATTCTATTACCTTGGGCTTGATATTTACAAGCTTGTTTTTAACAGCCAGATAACAGGAACAGGTACAACTCCCTCTGTTACACCTCCCCCTTTTGATAATGTGGCAGATGTTGATTTTGCAACTTCAGCACTGGTTTATAATGACAGGATCTGGGGCGGTTTCACACTCGATCACCTCCTTGTGCCTAAAACTTCATTCTATGGCGATGAAGGAAATGCAACCGTTCCTGTAAAGTTAAATTTGTTCGGCGGTGTGCAGATCCTGAAAAAAACAAGGTTACGCCAGAAACTACAGGAAGTGCTTTCTGTTGCAATGAACTTCCAGAAACAATCTAATTATTATCAGTCAGATATAGGTCTTTACTACTACAAAGATCCCTTGATATTCGGATTATGGTACAGGGGAATACCAATGATGACTTCACAAGCCGGCGATGCCATAATCGGTCTGGTTGGAATTAAAACAAGTTCCGTACATATCGGATACAGCTACGATTTCACAATTTCCAATCTTATAAGTTCCACATCGGGAGCTCATGAGATATCGCTGATATATGAATTCAATAATCTGTCACTGGGGCAGCAGCGTAAACGCTACAGGGCAATTCCATGTCCCGAATTCTAAATATTCCTCCATCTGAATGAGTTCTTAAATTTTTAATACTGAAGTAGCCCCGTTTATTTATTTGTTTATATTTGCGCCTTACTATAAATAATAATAATATTCAATTTGCGATGAAGAAAGTATCCATAGCTCTGTTTGTTGTTCTGTTTCTGGCCATTGCGGGTCTCTACTTTTTATATTTTACAGGAAAAGAAAAATCCAATCCTCAGAGTAGTTCTGTTCAGACAGGATCATCTCAGGAAATTGCATACGTTAATATTGACACAATAATCTTCAAATTCGACATGTTCTTTGACAGAAGAGATGAACTGATGTCAAAACAAAAAAGCGCTGAAGC
>JBBQJD010000208.1:0-2705 GCA_038325595.1 Bacteroidales bacterium
CAGGAAAACAGGGTAGCTGGTGCTGGGATGGTCACAGGTTAAATCATTTTCCAGCAATCAGCACAACCGTCGTAAGTACGGCAGGAGCAGGGGATGCCTTCTTTTCAGGAATTCTGACTGGTCTATCTTTAGGCTTACATCTTTTTGAGGCACAGCAGCTTGGATCAATTATAGCAGGCCATGCTATAACCTCCCCCCATACTATAGATAAAGGTATAGACCGTGGTACCCTGAATGAATTTTCAAGAACGTCAGATTTCAGATTATCGGATAAAATAATAATACTTCTGGAGGATTAATAACATGGGAATTATAATGCGTATCATTCAACAATTTGAACCGGGCCGCGAAAGTGAATTTATGGCTCTGGAAAAGAAGTTTGCTGAACTGGAAAAAAGAAGACTGGATTTTCCTTCAGGCATAAGAATGCAGCCAATATCCTCCGCTTTTCCTGTTAACTCGCTCATATGGCAATGTGAATTTCCTGATATTGAGACTGCATATAAAACACTTGATTTCTTTAATGAGGACAAAGAGCATGAAATTCTTTTCAGGGAACAAGTGGGATTTATGAAGGAAGTAAAAATTGAATTTTATAAGACACTCAATTTCGAAAAATCGTAACCTCATCAAGTGAGTTGTTTTTACTATCTGACGATTTAAATTATTTTAACTTGACTCTTTCAGAATGTTGATTATTTTTACAATATGAATTGACAATTGCCTTTCAAAATTTTATTTGATAAGCTTATCTTTATTCCCAAATTAAATACTTGTAACTATGCTTAAAAGGAATTTACTATTTGCGTTCTTGCTTCTGACCCAGTTGCTCCCTGCTCAAAAGGCTAAGGTAACAGTCGAAACAAGAGACATACTTACTTACCCTTACAGTGATCCCGATCCGGTGCCAATACTTGTCGAAGGAAGGGATGAGATCTTTCCGTATCATTCATTTAACGGCTACAGCATCAAGGGTGAGATGCAGAAATGGAAAGTAATAAAACTCGAGAATGATTATATTGAAGTATACGTTATGCCAACTGATGGCGGTAAAGTATGGGGAGCGATTGAAAAATCAACGGGAAAGGAGTTCGTTTACAGGAATGAAGTAATGAAGTACAGGAACATTTCAATGCGCGGGCCATGGACATCGGGAGGTATTGAATTCAACTTCGGCTATATTGGTCACAACCCTTCAACCTTTGTTCCGGTTGATTATAAAATTGTTGAAAATGCTGATGGAAGTGTAAGCTGCTTTGTGGGAAGTCTTGATCTTCCCTCACGCACAAAATGGTCAGTTGAGGTAAGAGTTCCAAAAGACAGGGCATATTTTGAAACATATGCTATGTGGAACAATCCGACTCCGCTCCCGCAATCATATTACAACTGGATGACAGGAGCAGCAGTTGTTACAGATGATCTGGAATTTGCCTATCCTGGTAACCAGGAGATCGGACATGGAGGTGAGCATGGCTTGTGGCCGGTTAATAAGGATGGCCGTTATATCGCAATGTACAAAAACAATAATTTCGAATCAAGCAAATCATATCATGTTGTTGGTGAGTACAATGATTTCATGGGAGGATATTATCATGACTCAAAATTTGGATTCGGTCACTGGGCTCTCTATGATGAGATGCCGGGACATAAACTATGGTTATGGTCACTCGCAAGAGATGGCGGAATATGGGAAGATCTTCTGACAGATTCTGATGGACAGTACATGGAATTTCAGGCAGGACGCTTGCATAATCAATATGGTGGTTCCTCAAACAAGACTCCTATTTCTCAGGTTCCTTTCCAACCAGGAATTACCGACACCTGGCATGAAATATGGTTCCCGGTGAAAGAGATCGGCGGGCTGTCTGATGTTTCTCCACTTGGTGTTTTGAATGCAAAAGCAGAAAACGGCAAACTTAATATAGGTGTCAATTCTCTGTCATTTTCAGAGGGAACAATAACAGTCAAATCTGAAGATAAAGTAATTTTTAGTGAAAACAGGAAATTCAAGCCCATGGAAGTTTTCACAACATCACTTCCCCTGTCTGAGGATGCGGATTATGAAGTAACTGTTGACGGTATGGATCTGAAATTCAATCCAAAAGATAAGAATTTCATAAAAAGACCTTTCATTTCGACAATGCCAACTGATCAGGTAACAGCAGCATCGCTTTATCAGGAGGGAATGGAACTGAAGGAAAACAGGAATTACAAAGCAGCAAAAGGCATGCTTAAGAACAGTTTGCAGAAAGATCCGCTTTATACCGATGCAATGGCAGCTTTAACTGAAATCTACTACCGCAGCATGCAGTATGATTCGGCATTGTACTATGCAAACCAAGCTCTGCAGATGGATACATATCATCCTGCAGCAAATTATTTTGCCGGTATTACATACAAGGCACTTGGCAATATGGTCGATGCTATGGAATCACTTGGCTGGGCTGCACGATCGATGGAATACAGGTCAGCAGCTTATTCTTTGATGGCTGGCATTCAGATTCAGCTTGATAATAAGCCGCTTACAGCACATTATGCAAACCTCTCCCTCGATTTCAATCAACATAATTTCAATGCACTGGAAGTACTTACAATCCTTTACAGGAAAACAGGAGAGACAAATCTGGCTGATAAGTATATAGAAACCATAAGCAAGCTGGATCCTTTGAATCATTTTGCTGATTTCGAACGTGCATTGCTTCACC
>JBBQJD010000209.1:0-2704 GCA_038325595.1 Bacteroidales bacterium
GGCTCAACGCATTTTCAGTTTAGGGGTTGAAAAAATAGCAATAAGTTCGGCTGCAATTGATAATCCGATGATTGTTACAGATATAGCGACCAGAGTTGGCAATCAAAGCGTTGTGGTGGTATTGGATGTTCGAAAAAAAATCCTGGGGAGTAAATATGAAGTTTGCACTCACAATGGGAAAAAAAGTACAGGAATCAATCCAATTGATTTTGCTCAGGAACTGGAAAGTAAAGGAGCAGGAGAGATAGTCGTAAATTCAATCGATTTGGATGGAACAATGAATGGTTATGATCTTGATCTTATACACAAAATTCGTGACAGAATTCACATTCCTATGACGGTTTTGGGTGGAGCAGGTTCGCTCAATGATATCAGTACACTCATAAAACAACATGGCATAATAGGTGCCGCTGCAGGCAGTTTATTTGTATTTAAGGGGAAATACCGCGCAGTTCTGATTAGTTACCCTAACAAACCTGAAAAAGATCAAATTTTGAACAAATCCTTCCTGAACAATTAGATCAACATTCCAAAGAAATTAAGTTTTAATTATTACTATTTAATGAAACAAATCCTTCAATCTTTTAAAACCGGTCAGACCGAGTTGGCTGAAGTTCCTGCTCCCATAGTCTCAAAAGGAAAACTCTTAATAAAAACAACTCACTCACTTGTATCAATTGGCACTGAAAGGATGTTAGTTGAATTTGGGAAATCTAGTTTGATCTCTAAAGCTTACCAACAACCCGAAAGAGTTAAGATGGTTTTAGATAAGATAAAATCAGATGGATTATTTTCTACTCTCGAAACAGTATTTAATAAACTCGAACAACCACTGCCGCTTGGATACTGTAATGTTGGCGGTGTTATTGAAATTGGAGAAGGAGTAAGTGGATTCGCTATTGGAGACAGAGTTGCCACTAATGGTCCACACGCAGAATTTGTTTGTATTCCACAAAATCTGACTGTAAAAATACCCGAAAATGTGAGTCAGGAAGAAGCAACTTTTACTGTTGTTGGGGCAATCGGTTTGCAGGGAATTCGATTATGTGCTCCAACATTCGGCGAAACAATTGTAGTTGTTGGATTGGGCCTTATCGGATTACTCACAGCACAGCTTCTCAAAGCTAATGGATGTAGAGTAATCGGAATCGATCTGGACAATAGCAAGTGTTCTCTCGCAGAAAGGTGGGGGGTGTTAACAATTAACCCATCTGAGGGTACTGATCCGGTAAAAGCCGTATTGGAAGTTACAGATGGAATTGGTGCTGATGGTATTTTAATTACAGCTTCTTCAAAGAGCAACGATATTATTTCACAATCAGCTCAAATGAGCAGAAAGCGAGGACGTATAATCCTTGTAGGCGTCATTGGACTGAATATCAATCGGGCAGAATTTTACGATAAAGAGCTTACATTTCAGGTATCATGTTCATATGGTCCAGGTCGATATGATGAAAATTACGAACAAAAGGGAATTGATTACCCATTAGCTTATGTGAGATGGCCTGAAAAGAGGAATTTTTCTGCAGTGCTCGAAGCCATCAGTTCCGGAAAATTAATTGTAAACGAATTAATAACCGAAGTTGTTAAACTTGAAGAATTTCAACTGATTTATGGACAGATAGGGAGCAGCAGGTCAATTGCATCAATATTTAAATATCCGGTTATTGCTGAAACCGGATCAAACAGTGTTTCTAAAAATTTGATAAATCTATCTAAAGTTGATTATAAAAGTTCAAGGGGCATAATTGGTGTAATTGGAGCCGGTAATTTTACAAAGATGACAATGCTCCCTGCCTTGAAGGGTTCAGGAGCGGGTTTAAAATATATAGCTTCATCAGGTGGTGTTACCGGAACTTCACTGGCAAGGAAATTTGGTTTTGAAAATAGTACCACTGACTACAGGCAAATATTAGATGATAGGACGGTTGATATTGTAATGATTACGACTAAACACAACTCACATGCAAGATTCGTTATTGAAGCCCTGATGGCGAATAAGCACGTTTTTGTAGAGAAGCCTTTGGCTCTGAATAATGAGCAGCTCCAATCAATCATTAAAACATATAATGAAGTAAATGGTAATAAATCCCTTATTGTCGGTTTTAACCGGAGATTTTCACCTCATATGCAAGCAATAAAAAAATCATTAGGAAATAATTCGGGTCCATTAAATATTAACCTAACAATGAATGCAGGATATATTCCTAGAGAAGTATGGGTACATGATGTATCTATCGGAGGGGGAAGAATCATAGGCGAAGCTTGCCATTACCTTGATTTAGCTGTTTATCTGACAGGATCAGAGATTATTTCAGTTTGTATGAATGCAATGGGTGAAGATCCACAAGAAAATGTTGATAATGCCAGTATAATCTTAAAATTTAAGAATGGGAGTAATGCTGTTGTAAACTACTTTGCAAATGGTTCCAAGTCATATAGTAAAGAACGTGTTGAGGTATATTCCCGTGAACGAACATGGATTACTGATAACTTTCGTACTACTAAAGCATATGGTGTAAGGGGATTTAAGAATCTAAAAACGAAAATTGATAAAGGGCATAAAACTCAATTTCATGAATATATAAATAGAATTAAGAAGGATGGAGAACCTCTTATTTCACTAAACGAAATACTAAATGTAACTGAGGCCTCATTTGCAGCCATTAAAAGTCTCAACGAAGGGAGTTGGATTAATATTTAA
>JBBQJD010000210.1:0-2333 GCA_038325595.1 Bacteroidales bacterium
GGGGCTGTATTTTCATTTACTTCAGCATACAGTGAAGGAGCATCGGTTTTGGAAGGACCACCGCACGATACAATTAAGCATAGAACAATCAATAAGGCCAGGTTTTTCATAATTTTATTTTTATATTAAACAATGCATATCAGATAGTTAGCTGTTTTTCACTTTTTTGTGGAGTTCTGACTCCGGTATTTCCTCCCTTCGAAAGGCTGATATCAACCTGAGCATTTGACTGGAAAGATCCGCATGTAAAGTCAGGCACATTAATCGAATTTGACCTGTTTGCCACTGACCATTCACTCAAAGGAGCAATAACGCTCCAGAGTGCTGCATCATAAACATCCTGGTCTAGTGGCAGTCCGTTCCTCAGGCAATCTATCAATCGCCAGTCCATCATGAAGTCCATTCCTCCATGACCTCCAATTTTCTTAGCCATTTCGCCCAGACGCTTAACTATCTCTGGTGTATATTTTTTCTCAAGTTCTTTCATTTCTGCTTCGTTGAACCATTCATGACCAGCAGCTATCCGTGAAGGTTCCGGATATTTTCTGCATGATCCCTTTGTACCACTGAGGAGATGGATACGGGAATAAGGATTGGGAGATGTAACATCATGCTGGATCATTATTGTTTTACCTTTTGCAGTACGAACAGTGGTGGTATTCATATTGCCACGATATCCATTTGTTTCGAATTGCTTATAAAACTCATCGGTTTTTGCAAGCTCTGCAGCCATTGCAGCCATATGGAAATCGTTTGTTGACATTGAAGTCAGATAATCCATCCTGTCTCCCCTGTTGATATTCATCGCCTGGCAAACAGGACCCAGCCCGTGTGTTGGATACAGATCGCCGTTACGAGTCTGATTATGTTTCAGACGCCACATGTCAGTATATCCGTTCTTATCGAAGTTAAGCTGCCTGAGATCATGAATATATGCACCTTCACCATGTAAGATTTCACCAAAGAATCCCTGTCTTGTCATATTGAGTGTCAGAAGCTCGAAAAAGTCGTAGCAGCAGTTTTCAAGCATCATGCAATGCTTTTTGGTCTTTTCTGATGTCTCAACAAGCTGCCATGCTTCTTCTACTGTTGTTGCGGCAGGAACCTCCGAAGCGGCATGCTTGCCATTTTCCATTGCAAATACTGCCATGGGAGTATGTAATTGCCACGGGGTACAGATATATACCAGATCAAGATCATCACTCGTACACATTTCCTTCCATGCATCCTTGCTGCCACCATATGCCTTGGCAGCAGGCAGTCCATGTGCCGCAAGTATTTTCTGGGCGCTTTCAACGCGGTCCATTCTTTCATCACAGAGAGCCCTGATCTCAACACCTTCAATGTTGGATATTCTCTCGACAGCACCCGGTCCACGCTGGCCAAGACCTATAAAACCCACCCGCACAGTTTCAATTTTAGGTGCACTGTAGCCGCTCATGTTAAAAAGCTGCTTATGCTCTTTCTTTACTGCTTCCTCAATTGAGCCCGGCTTAGTTTCTGCTGTCTTGTTTTCCTTTGTGTTACAGGAAATTAAATTTCCGGAAATCAAACCTGCTCCGGCAACTCCGGCAATTTTAAAAAATCCGCGACGATTAGTTTTCATATTTTATGTATTGTTTAATAGTTACACACCAATATTACAAAGAAGTTTATAATTATCATTCATTCGTCAGATCATAATGTTACTGAGCCTGACATTATTCAATCGCCTGTCCTACAAGAATACGGAATTTCCATTCGGTGTCATCATAGGCTGCATCCTGAGTCTGTTTCATCAGAATCCCTATTGTATTCTCCCTTGGATCGGCAAAATAGATTGTATTGAAATAACCACCCCAGCCGAATGTTCCGGTACTGCCCTGACCTCCTTTATCCTGACCCCTTTTTGTGAGCACAGAAAATGCAAGTGCATAATAATCTTCTGCATCTTCACCCCATATCTTATAATTCTGGTTACCCATCATTGACTGGATTGTTGTACGGGCCAGTATCCTTCTTCCATTCAGCTCACCTCCGTTCAGATACATCTGAAGGAATGCTGCATAATCCTTTGCTGTACTGGAAAGTCCCGCACCCCCTGCAAAGAACGTTTTAGCCCCTGCAATAGGATAATCCGTATCATAAAAAGTATCCGGATACCTGGTCCATTTGCCATCTGCATAATGCTGAACTGATACCAGACGCTGAGCCTTTTCCTCCGGAAGATAGAACCATGTGTCATTCATTCCGAGCGGATTGAAAAGTCTTGTTCTGAGAAAGACATCGAATGGCATACCGGATATAATTTCAACAAAATATCCCAGGACATCAAGCCCTTCGCTGTATGTGAA
>JBBQJD010000211.1:0-2230 GCA_038325595.1 Bacteroidales bacterium
TCAAAACTGCTTTCTGAAAAAATGAAAAAGCAAGCTGTTTATATTCCCCTGTGTGAAAGTTGTTCGCCAGAGTCAGGTTCTATTTTCAAGTGTCTAAAACCGGAAGAAATAGATACACTCAATTTTCAGAAAGATTTCCGACAACACAAACGTGGCGATATATTATACAATGAAGGAAGCCGTATCAGTGGTTTTTACTGCATTAACAGCGGCATAATAAAGGTATTCAAAACCGGTTTTGATGGTAAGGAACAGATCATCCGATTTGCGAGAAAGGGTGATATTATAGCATACAGGAGCATCCTTAGCAATGAGTTGGCCTGTACATCTGCAAAAGTAATTGTTGATTGCCAGGTCTGTTTCATCCCATCAGATGTACTAATTTCATTCATTATAACGAATCCAGTCTATGCTCTTGAACTCCTGAAACTTACATGTCACGAGCTGGGAGAAGCAAATTCATTTATTACGGATATTGCACAGAAAACTGTGAGAGAAAGGCTTGCAGAGATCCTGCTGCTCCTGGTAGATGATTTCGGTATTGATGACCAGCAATTTCTTAACATACCGCTTACAAGGGAAGAGCTTGCCAATATAGTAGGGACGGCTACAGAATCTGTTATAAGATTATTATCAGAATTTAAAACTGACAAGATCATCGAAATAAATGGCAGAAAGATTAGGATCATGAATACAAAGACACTTGAGAAGATCAGTAATATTTTTCACTGATTTTCATTTTCTCCCCCCAACCTTAAAACAGTGTTCCGGGTCTGTTTTGCCCGAACTGTCTTCCAAGATGCCTGAACGCGTGTTCAGTGGCTTCACGGCCCCTGGGTGTCCGTTTTAGAAAACCTTCCTTGATAAGAAAAGGTTCATAAACCTCTTCGATTGTTCCACTCTCTTCGCCAACTGCAGTTGAGATAGTATTTAATCCAACAGGGCCACCACAGAATTTATCAATAATTACTGTAAGAATTCTGTTATCCATTTCATCGAGGCCATATTGATCTATGTTAAGAGCTTTCAGACCATACTTTGTAATTTCTATATCTATCTCTCCTGAACCTTTTACCTGAGCGAAATCTCTGATCCTTCGTAATAATGCATTTGCTATCCTTGGTGTGCCTCTGCTTCTTCTTGCAATCTCAACAGCCGCAATTTCATCAATTTTTACATCGAGTATTCCTGCTGATCTTTTAACTATACCTGTGAGTATTTCATGATCATAATATTCCAGATGGAACTTAATCCCGAATCGTGCCCTCAGTGGGCTTGTAAGAAGTCCGGAACGTGTTGTGGCGCCTATCAGGGTGAAGTTATTAAGGGTTAGCTGAACGGACCTTGCACTTGGTCCCTTATCAATCATTATGTCTATCTGAAAGTCTTCCATTGCTGAATAAAGATACTCTTCCACCACAGGACTAAGTCTGTGTATTTCATCTATAAAGAGCACGTCTCCCTCCTGAAGATTAGTCAGTAAACCTGCGAGATCTCCCGGCTTATCAAGAACAGGTCCTGATGTAACGCGCAGGTTGACATTTAGTTCGTTAGCAATTATCGTGGCGAGTGTTGTCTTCCCTAATCCGGGAGGGCCATGAAGCAGAACATGATCAAGTGATTCCCCTCTCTGTTTTGCTGCAGTCACAAAGACGACCAGATTCTCTATAACCTGTTTTTGACCTTTAAAATCATTGAAGCTGAGAGGCCGGAGCTGCTTTTCAAATTCTTTATCATTTACTGAAATAATATCTTTCCTGATATTGAGACTTTCTTCCATAAAGCAAAGTAACTATTTAATAAGTTTGATATCGCTCTCGGGAAGCTTAATTCTTACTCCATTAATACTTACTTCCACATCATTCCTATATGCTATTACAAGTAAAGTAAGTCCCTCTTCATCAAATTTTTTCCAGGATTTTTGTCTTATTCCCATTTCAAAATACTGCTCCTCCCTGATTTTGCCATTTTCATAATAATAAGTATGTTGTCCATCCGGATTTCCCTGGACAAACGCTCCTTTGAATTTCAATTTTCCGCTCGGATAATATGATTTCCAAATTCCATCCTTAAGGCCGGTTATATATTTTCCTTCCTCGGAAAAATCTCCTGATTTATATTTCCAGTCTGCATTCTTTTCACCATCTGAGAATTGACCCTGGGCAATTATTTCACCAGTTTGAGAATATTCGGTATATGAACCATCTCTTTGTCCCTGGAAATACTCTTC
>JBBQJD010000212.1:0-1599 GCA_038325595.1 Bacteroidales bacterium
TTGAATATGTTATCGTACCGGCTACTACTGATGTTCCTTGTTTAATTGTAAATGATGCGTTTGTGATGGTACCTGCATTCATTGCCTCGCTGAAGGTTACCGATGGCATAGTGTTGATCGCTGCAGATGTTGCATTTACGGCCGGCAAAACTGAAATGATAGTAGGTGCGGTAACATCGGTGGGTGTGAGTAACTCACCCGTAGGAAGCGGATCTTCCTTTATCTCATATTTAGTGCAGCTGCCAATAAAAAGAGCTAAAGACAAAAGTGCTGCGGAGAATATACCCTTTTCTATTCTCCTTCTTGAATTTTTTATTTCTCTCATAGGTTTAATTTTTAGGTTACCTGACACAAATAGAAATTTGATTTGTATAAATAAACAGGAGTATTTCAATGATATTGTAATTTCTTTAGCCGGTTGACAGTCAGGTTACTAAAATTCTACGCTATTATTCTGAAATTCAGTAATAAACAATTTTTAATTTAGAATCATTCTAATAAAAAATATGTAACGTATTGTTATACATATCGATACAATGATTAAACAATAAGTTGAGATAAAAGTATTCCCCCTATTCATCCAATTTCCCTGAAGTGTGAATAGTATTTCCAAATTCTGAAATTCTGTAAAAATTTTTTGATTTTATTATTCCATTTTTAACAAGTTAATACTGAACCAAAATGGAGAGCAAAACCAATCCGAAAATTCTTAAAAACAGATATATCCCTACAACTGAATTTTATAGCCAGATCATTGACAGTTTGCAGGATTATTCAATATTTACAATGGATAATGATCTAATGATTAATAGCTGGAGCGCTGGCTCTTCGCTAATTTTCGGATATGAAACTGATGAAGTGATTGGTGAATATTTCGATATAATTTTTACTGAGGAAGATAAAAAATCAGGTATTCCACAGGTTGAAATTGACACAGCTTTAAATGAGGGACGGGCCATTGATAACAGATGGCACATCAGAAAAGGCGGGAGTAGATTTTATGCTTATGGATTAGTATTCCCCCTGATTGGTATGAATGGAGAGTCGCTGGGATATGTAAAAATCCTGCGCGATCTGACCGAGCGCAGGAAGGCTGAAGAAGCAATAAATAAATATATAAGAGATCTGGAGGAGCTTAATAACCATAAAGAAAGCATACTTGCTATAGTATCACATGACTTAAGGACGCCTTTAAGCGGCATTATCGGAATAGCTGATTACCTGAGATCGGATTTTGACAAGATAGAACAAAGTGAAGTAAAAAAGATGCTGGAACTTCTCTATAATTCATCAATTGATGAGTTGGGGATGCTTGACTACCTGTTGGAGTGGTCCAGAATTAAATATGCATCAGAAACATTCGCTCCTAAGAAAACAGATCTTGTTAAACATGTGGAGAAAGTTTTTGATAAATTAGACGAGGTTGCGGCCGTGGATTCAGTGAAACTCAATCATGATATTGAGGATAATACCAGCGTCTTTGCAGATGAGAAAATGTTACTTTCGATCCTTCAGAATATCGTGTCGAATGCAATAAAGCATTCTTATAAAGGCGGAAAAGTAACTATATCATCCAAGAGAACAGAGGATAAGCTTATT